>CAZWCV010000094.1:0-6716 GCA_964632725.1 uncultured Anaerolineaceae bacterium | reverse complement strand
CAAACCCCCTCCCCGAAGCATCAGGGAGGGGGCTTCCAGACCTTGGAGATTTGATCTTGGCCAACAGACCTGATATTTTGATCGCCATGCGTCCGGCGCTGTATGACCAGTTGTTCGACGAGGAACAGCAGGCGCGGTTGCGAGCGCTGGGCGAGGTGACGCTGCAGCCCGGCGACAACAACCTTGACGAAACGCAGTTGACGCGGCTCATCAGCGGACGCGATATCGTCATCACCAGCTGGGGAACGCCGCCTTTTTCCGATAAAGTTCTGGCCGCCGCCGACCGCTTGCGTCTGATCGCTCACTCAGCGGGCACAATCAAGCGCATGCTGCCGGCGCCGGTTTTTGCCGATGGCAGGCGGGTGACGCATGCCGCCGAAGCCATGGCCATTCCCGTGGCCGAGACGACGCTGATGCTGATACTCCTGTGCCTGCGCCGCTTCCACGTAATCGACCGCATTTTCAAACAGGCGGGCTGGGCGGCGGCCAAGGCGCTGGGGCCGGGCGTCGAACTTGAAGGCGCGCGCATCGGCATCATCGGCGCTGGCCATACCGGACGCATGGTCTTGAAGAAGTTGGGGGCGCTGGGCGCTGACTTGTGGCTCTATGACCCTTATGTCAGCGAGGCGCAGGCGGTGGATTTGGGCGCTCGCAAAGTGGCGCTGGAGACGCTGCTGCGCCAGTGCCCGCTGGTGAGCCTGCAGGCGCCGTCTACGCCGGAGACTTACCGCATGCTGGGGGCGGAGCAATTTAGCTGGCTGCAAGACGGCGCGGTCTTCATCAATACGGCGCGGACGCATCCCATCGACGAAGCGGCGCTGCTGGCGGAGTTAGAGACGGGGCGGATCAGCGCGGCCCTGGATGTCTTCGACCAGGAGCCGCTGCCGGATGACAGCCCCTTCCGGCGTTTGGACAACGTCATCATCTCGCCGCACATGGCTGCGGTCACCAACCAGGCTTACAAGCGGCAAGGGCGGATCACCACCGATGAAGTGGCGAGCTACCTGAGCAAGGGCAAATTGCGCTATGAAGTCACGCGCGATATGCTCGACAGGATGGCGTAGGCAAGATCGGAGGCGCAAATGGGCGCATTGGACGGAAAGACGATCATCGTGACCGGCGCCAGCAGCGGTTTCGGCGAGGCGATCGCCGTCGCTTGCTGCGAGGCTGGGGCCAATGTCAGCCTGGTGGCGCGGCGGCGCGAGCTGCTGGAGACTGTCGCCGAGGCGGCGCGCTCGTCGAGCGGGGGCGGACAAGCGCTGGTCTGCCCGGCCGATGTCAGCGATGATGAGCAGATACATTCAGTGGTGGAGCGGACGCTTTCGGCCTTTGGGCCGATCGATGTGCTGGTCAATAACGCCGGCTACAACATCACTGAGCGTTCGATCGCCGATACCTCCGCCGAGCAGTGGCGCGACCTGCTGGATGTGAATCTGACCAGCGCCTTCGTCTTCACCAAAGCGGTCTTGCCCGAGATGAAAGCGCGTGGCGACGGCTTGATCATCAACCTGGCCTCGCGGGCGGCTATGTATCCCAGCTTGCTGGCCGGCGTGGGGTATAGCACGTCGAAGATCGGCATGGAAGCGCTGAATACAGTCACCAACGAAGAAGGCAATCCGCATGGCGTGCGCGCCTGCCTCTTCAATCCGGGCGCGGGCAATACACCCATCATGGAGCGGCGACCGCTTGTGCCCAGCGCCGAGCAGAAAGCGCTGATGATTCAGTCCGAAGATATCGCGGCTACGGTAATATTCCTGGCCAGCTTGCCGCCGCGCGTGCATATCGACCTGCTTTCAATGATGCCGACCAAGAGTTGAGGCGGGCGCCGTGAATCCGCTGGCCGTATTCGCAAAGCCCTGGAAAGCGCTGTCGCTGCCACAACTGGCGGCGCATGTTCAAGCCCTGGGTTTCGACTGGATCGAGCTGCCGGCGCGCGCGGGCTTTCCGGTCGAGCCGGACAAGATCGAGCGCGACCTGCCGGCGGCGGTTAAGCTGCTGGCCGAGCATGGCGTCAATGTGTTGAACATTACCGCCGATGTGCCGCTGGACGACGAGCGGCTGTACAGCGCTTGCGCGGAAGCGGGCATCGGCATGAATCGCGTCATGTTCCGGCAGCGGGAGCTGGATTACTGGGCGGCGGAGGCCAAAGCACGCCGGAAACTGGAGGCCGCCCTGCCCTTCTGCGAGCGCTATGGCGTACAGATCGGCGTGCAGAATCACTCGGGGCGCTTTGTGCCGGTCAACGAGATGGGCATGTTTCAGCTGCTCAAGGATTACGACGCGCGCTATGTTGGGGCGGTTTGGGATCCGGCGCATAACGCCCTGGAAGGCATAGACTGTGACGCCGCGCTGGACATCGTGGCGCCTTATCTGTGCGTGGTCAATCTGAAGAATGCCTACTGGCGGCGGGTGAGCGGACCGGAAGCCGAGGTCGCCGATTGGAAGATCTACTGGACATCCGGCGCGCAGGGCCGGGCGTCGTGGCCGCGGTTGATCGCAAAGCTGAAGGCGATCGGCTATCAGGGACCGATCTGCTTCTCAGCGGAGTATACGGACGAGGCGCGGGTGGACGCGTTGATAGCGCGCGATCTGGCTTTTGCGCGCGGGCTGCTGGCGGGCGCTAGCCTTTGATGCCGGAGGTGGCGATGCTTTCGATGAAGGCGCGCTGCAGCGCCAGGTAGAAAATCAGCACCGGGATGGTCACGATTGACAGGTAGGCCATAATTTCGCCCCAGGCGGTGTTCAACTGAAAGAAGTATTGCAGGCCGACCATGATGGGACGCAGTTCTTCGCTGCGGATGGTCATCAGGGGCCAAAGGTACGCGTTCCACATGGTCAGGAATTTGAGGATGGCGACGGTGGCGACGATGGGGCCGGCGATGGGCATGATAATGCGGGCGTAGATTTGCAGGATGCTGGCGCCGTCAATCCGAGCCGCTTCCACCAGTTCGTCGGGCAGGTCGCGGAAGTACTGATAAAAGAGGAAGATGCCCAGCGAGTCAGCGATGAAGGGGATAATCTGTACGTGATAGGAGTTCAGCCAGCCGATTTCGATGCCGTTGGGGCCGAGCCAGGGCAGGTTGTTGGCGATCAGCAGCATGGGGATGGCGACAACTTCAAAGGGCACGATGAAGGTGGCGATGATGAGCGAGAGCACGATGGTTTTGCCGCGCCACTTGAGGAAAGCGAAGGAGAAGGCGGCCAGCGAATTGAGCAGCAGGCTGGCGCCGACTGCGGCTACGGTGGTGAAGACCGAATTGAAGGCGAATTGTACCATCGGCACGCGCTCGAAGGCGTCGGCGTAGTTATCGAGGGAGATATCGCCGACGGGCAGAAATGCCCGCAAAGACGCCGAATCGCGCAGCAGTTGCAAATCCGGTTTGAGCGACGACATCACCATGAAGAGGATGGGGAAGATGAAGATGGCCGCGATCAGAATCAGCAGGGCGTAGCGCAAGCCGAGGAGCATTTTCGCGCGCGTTTCGAAGCTGAGCGTATTCATGGCTAGCTCCTTTCGCGCGTCAGGTAGCGCTGCACCATGGCGATGGTGAAGACGATGACGAAGAGGATGACGGAGATGGCGGCGCCCTCGGCGATGTCCTGCTTGTCATAGCCGCGCTGCACAGCTTGATAGACGACCGATTGCGTGGCGTCCAGCGGCCCGCCGCGGGTCATAACATCGACCTGCACAAAGAGGCCCATAGCCTGGATGGTGATGACAATCAGCACCAGCACGGCGGTATTGCGCAAGCCGGGCCAGGTGACATAACGAAACTTCTGAAATGCGCCGGCGCCGTCCAGCCCGGCCGCTTCGTAGAGGCTGGCCGGAATCGTCTGCAAGCCGGCCAGCCAGATGACCATGTGAAAGCCGACGGCTTGCCAGGCGGACATGGCGATCATCGCCGGCATAGCGGTGTACGGATTGCCCAGCCAATCGACCGGCTGAAAGTTGCCGAAGGTGATCAGGCCCAGGATGGTGTTGAGCAGGCCGTTGTTGCCGTCGTAGATGAAGCGCCAGAGCAGGGAGACGACCACCATCGAGACGACGACGGGCGCAAAGTAGATGGATCGGAAGACGTTGATAAAGGGCAATGCCTGGTTGAGCAAGAGTGCCAGAAGCAGTGCCAGGCCGCCTTGCAGGGGCGCGATGACGGCGGCGAATATGAGCGTGTTGATCAAGGCGCGCAGGAAGACGACATCGCCGACCAGTATCACCGTGCGGTTGTCGCCGGATTGCCAGGAGGTGAATTCGCGCAGGCCGTCCAGCTCGGGATAGTCGGGGTTGTTGCGGGTGAACTCCCGCAGGCGCGGGTAGCTCAGCTCGCCGTCGTCGTAGACGAAGGCGCCGCTTGGGTCGCGCTCGGGCTCGAGGGTGAAGGCGCGGATGTTGAGCAGGCGCTCGAAGTTGCGCAGGCCGACCCACTCGGCCGGGTTAGGCGAGATGAGGCGCTGGTTGGTGAAGGAGATAACAAAAGCCATCAAGAAGGGGATGACAAGAAATACAGTCAGGATAAGTAGAGCCGGGAAAGCCAGCAGCCAGCCCATGAGGGCGTCGTTGCGCTGGTAGAGGGGCGCGTCGCGCGGCAAGAGCAGGCGCACCCAGAGTGGCGCGTTTTTGCGGGCTTCGGCTGCTGTGATCATGAGACCGTCCTGGGACGCTAGCTTGAGACAGCGGAGTGACGGGGCTGCTTGGGAGTGCGAATCTTTGGCTGGCTAACTAGCGATTGAAAAGCGGGCGACCCTACAGAGCCGCCCACTTAACTGCAATTGGTATGGCTGGCTTACATATCGAAGCCGTAGCCGCCGTTGTCTTCGATGTCCTGCTCGATTTCGTCGACGGCGGCGTCGAGGGTGTCCTGGACGTCGGCGCCATTGGCGATGTCAGCCAGGGCTTTTTCGAAGATCAGGGCCATGGTGGCGTAGCCGGGCGTGACCGGGCGGACGAGGGCTTGCTCATTGCTGAGCCCGTAGAATACCTCAAGCGGGCCGCCTTCGGAGTAGTATTCCGAGATGGCCGCGGCGCCGGAGGTAGCCGGGATCAGGCCGATGCCGTCGCTGAAAGCGGCCAGGTATTCGTCCTGGATGGCGAATTCGATGAAAGCGCTGGCGCCTTCGGGATTTTCGCTGGCTGAGGAGATGCCGAATTGCCAGGAGGCCGCGCCGATGGTCGAGCCAGCGCCGAAGTCGGGCGCGGGCAGGAAGAGCAGGTCATCGCCGTGGGCTTCGAGGGCGCCGAGGCCGGCCCAGTTGCCGTTCCACTGCAGGGCGCAGGTCTGGTCGATGAAGCAGGTTTCGCGGTCGGCGCCGTCTTGCGATGTGCCGGCGGCCAGGCCGCGCGCGAAGAGGCTCTGCCACCATTCGCCGAAGGCCAGGGCTTCGTCGCCGTTGAGGACGCCTTCAGCGCTGAGGTAGGTATCGCGGTCGATCATGTCGCCGCCGAAGCTCTGCAGCAGGGGCGAGAAGGCGTAGGGATACCATTCGCCGGTCCAGGCCATGCCCAGGTCAAAGGCGTATTCGTAATCGCCGGAGGCTTGGAGTTGTTCGAGGATGGCGTCGAACTCTTCGCCGGTCCAGGGCTCGTCGAGCGTGGGCACGCGGATGCCGTGCGCGTCCAGGGTGGACTGCAGCGCCAGCAGGGCGACCGCGGCGTCCCACAAGCCGACGGAGTAGACTTCGCCGTTCCAGGAGCCGATGGCGCCGGGCAGGAAGTCATCCAGCGCGCCTTCGGACAGATTCAGCGGGACCATGTAGCCGGCCCAGGCCCAACCGGGCATGACGGGGCCGTCAACGTCGATGATATCGGGCAGGTCGCCAGCCAGCGCGGCCGCCACGATTGAGGAGTTGTAGGATTCTTGCGGGAATTCTTCCAGCACCACGCTGTAATCGGATTGCGAGGCGTTGAAGTCGTCGATGATCCCGATCAGAATGCTGCGCTCGGTCTCGTTGCCGGCGCCGTGATACCAGAGGCTGAGCTCGGTTTGGGCGCTGGCCAGGGGCGCGGCCGAAATCAGCAGCGCGGCCAGCATAAGCATCAACAGGATTCGCTTCATTTTGGTGCTCCTTCTTTATGTGGAATGTGTCAGAAATCGTCTGTGCTCAAGACGGGCCTCGGCTATGCCGCGCGTTTGTGACGCCCGGGCATGGCCGAAGTGGGTCTTGTACGCAAAACGGGGGACTAGTTTAACCAGTCCCCCGAAGTCTTACAACCGCTAAGTTTTGGCGCAAGCCGAGCGCGGACTAGCCGCCCAGCAGCGCGTTGGTCTGGTCATGCGCGCGTTGGACAGCGACCGAAGCGTCGCGTTCCTCACCCGTCCAGAGCAGGTCCATGTTGGCCACCCAAACCGAGGTCTCCCATTCCAGGTATTGTGAATGGTAAGGCGGGTGGACGCCGTCGCGCGCGCCGATGACCGAGAAGACTTCGTGGTAGGCGTCGGCGTAGGGGGCGTCGTCGGGCGCGGCGCAATTATGGAAGTCGGACTGGCTGACCAGCGCGGCGCCCATAGCGGCGGTGCGGCACAGGTGATCGGGATTGGCGAGCGTGTAACGGATCAGCTCGTAGGACAGGTCGGGATGCGCGGCCGAAGTCGGGATCGAAAAGGCCGAGCCGCCGATGAAGTTGTAGCGTCCGGCGGGGCCGGTCGGCGTGGGCACGACGGTCCAGTTGAAGCTGTCGCCGACCAACTCCCACATGCGGGAAGCGGCGTCGTTCAGCGCGT
>CAZWCV010000093.1:6894-14792 GCA_964632725.1 uncultured Anaerolineaceae bacterium | reverse complement strand
TGGCCAATATCGTCCAGGCCACGCAGCGGCCGACTCTGGTGATGGCGCATAACAAGACTCTCGCGGCGCAGCTCTATGCCGAGTTCAAGCGGCTCTTCCCGCAGAACGCCATCGAGTACTTCGTCAGCTACTACGACTACTACCAGCCCGAGGCCTACGTGCCGCGCCACGACCTTTACATCGAGAAGTCGACCGACATCAACGAGCAGATCGAACGTCTGCGTCTGTCGGCCACGGCCTCGCTCGTTTCCCGCCGCGATGTGCTGATTGTGGCGTCAGTGTCCTGCATCTACGGCATCGGCGACCCGGTCAATTGGCAGAAGATGTCGGTTGAGCTCAAAGTCGGCGAGGAAGTCCGGCGCGAGCGTGTGCTGCGCGATCTGGTGCGGATACAATACAGCCGCAACGACCTCGAGCTGCGGCGGGGTACTTTTCGCGCCCGTGGCGACACGCTTGAAATTGTGCCCGGATATTCCGAGACGGCTTTCCGTATCTATCTCTGGGGCGATGAGATCGAGAAGATCGTCGAGTTCCATCCGCTCACTGGCGAAGTCGTTCACGTACACGAGCTCGTGACCATTTTCCCGGCGCGCGAATACATCACCGATGACGAGCACATCCGCGAAGCGTTGCATGACATTGAAGCCGAGCTGGAGCAGCAGGTCGCCCATTTCAAACGCGAGGACAAGCTGATTGAAGCCCAGCGCATCGAGCAGCGAACGCGCTATGACATCGAAATGCTGCGCGAGGTCGGCTTTACCACCGGCATCGAGAATTACTCGCGCCACTTTGACCGCCGGCCGCCGGGCAGCGCGCCCTACACCCTCATCGATTATCTGCCGGACGACCACCTGCTGATCATTGACGAAAGCCATATGACCGTGCCCCAGATTCGCGGCATGTATAACGGCGATCGCGCCCGCAAGCAGATTCTGGTCGATTTCGGCTTCCGCCTGCCCAGCGCGCTCGACAATCGCCCGCTGACCTTTGCCGAGTTTGAGCAGCGAATAGGGCAGACGGTTTATACCAGCGCCACGCCCGGACCCTACGAAGGCGAGCATGCCGAGCAAGTAGTCGAGCAAATCATCCGGCCCACCGCCATCGTCGACCCACAAGTCGACGTGCGTCCCATCGAAGGGCAGATTGACGACTTGCTGCAGGAGATTGCCTTGCGCGTGCGCGAGCGCCAGCGGGTGCTGGTCACGACGCTGACGCAGCGCATGTCCGAGGAACTCGCCGGCTACCTCAATGAGCTTGGCATCAAGGGGCAGTATCTGCACGCCGAGGTCGATACGCTGGAGCGGGTGGAGATTCTGCGCGATCTGCGCATGGGCGTCTACGATGTGGTCGTGGGCATCAACCTGCTGCGCGAAGGCCTGGACTTGCCCGAGGTGTCGCTGGTGGCCATCCTGGACGCCGATAAAGCCGGCTTCTTGCGTTCCGAGCCGGCGCTGATTCAGACCATCGGTCGCGCCGCGCGCCACGTCGAGGGCAAGGTCATCATGTACGCCGACAAAACCACGCCGGCCATGCGGGGCGCGATTGACGAGACCGACCGTCGCCGCGCCAAGCAAGCAGCCTATAATCACGACAATGGCATCGAACCGCAGCAAATCGTCAAGGACATTCAGGACATCACCGACCGGCTGCGCAGCATCGACGGCGAAGACAGCGACGACGAGGTCACCGTCGATCTGGGTCTGCAAGCCTTACCCGCTGATGAATTGCAGCACATGATCGACGAGCTGGAGAGCGAGATGAAGAAGGCGGCCCAGGCGCTCGAATTTGAAAAGGCCGCCGCCCTGCGCGATCAAATCTTCGACCTTCGCGGCGCGCTCATGCAGGAGCACGGTCTTGAAGGCGACCTGATGCTGACCTAGAGGCCGTGAATGCGCCTTGCCTCCGCGATCACCCGTCCGATATCCGGGCTTGACCCGGCCGCAGGCGGCGCGCCGTAAGGATCGCTGAGTTCGTCGCCGCCCAGGAGCGCGCGCGCAATATTGCACCAACCGTGCGCCAAAGCCGCCAAGTCGTAACCGCCTTCCATCACGAAGACGATCTTGCCGCCGCATAGTCGCTCCGCCATTTGCAGACACTCGCGCGTCAAACGATCGTAACCCGCCAGGCTCAGCTGCATATTCGCCAGCGGATCGACCCAGTGCGCGTCGAATCCGGCCGAAATCAGCATCAGATCGGGCGCGAATCGTTCCGCGGCCGGCCACACGACCTCGGCGAAGAGTCGCTCGTAGCTGGCGTCGCCGTGCCCGCCGGCGATTGGCAGGTTCAACGTATGGCCCGCGCCGGCCCCGTTCCCGGTTTCGGCGAGCGCGCCGGCGCCGGGGTAGAAGGGACTCTGATGTATCGAAATGAGCATGACGGTTGAATCGGCGTAGAAGATATCTTGCGTTCCGTTGCCGTGGTGGACATCGTAGTCGATGATCAGGACTCGGCCGCAGCCGTGCTGCGCTTGCGCGTGCCGGGCGGCGATGGCGATATTGTTGAGCAAGCAAAAGCCCATCTGCTGATCAGGCGTGGCGTGATGCCCGGGCGGCCTGACGATGGCCAGCGCGTTGTCTGCATTTCCTGTCAGCACCGCGTCGACTGCGTGGATTACTGCGCCGGCCGCCAAACGCGCCACTTCCAGGGACTTCGGCAGCGCGTAGGTATCACTATCGAGCCGCGCCCTGCGGTTGCCCCGCGAAACGGCGACCAGGCGATCAAGATGAGACTGGCTGTGTACGGCGAGAATCTGCGCGTCGCTGGCTGGCATCGGCGCCAAGCGCTCGACTTGGTCTAGCAAGCGCTGTCGGCTCAGCTGTTCCCACACCGCCCGTATGCGACCGGCGTGCTCGGGATGACGCGGGAAATCGTGCTCGGTGAAGCTGCTGTGGGATGCGTATGCTGTGGCCACGTTCGGCTCCCTAATCCTCGCCATATTCGCGAGGATACAAGATCAAATAGTCGAAGCCATTCATATGTATGGTTTCGCGATGGATATAGAAGCGGTCAATCGCCTCCAGCACAGCAGGCGGATAAAATAGCGCCCGCAAGATGACCAGGCCGAATTCCTGCCGCTCGATCATCGCCACCAGCTGATCGCCCTCGAAACGCCCGGCCAGGTCCAGATTGCGCAATTGCGTCGGGTTGGTCACCACGTCGCGGCCCGCCGCCATGGTGAAGCCGGCCTCTTCACTGAGCACGGGGCCGCCGGTCTCGCGGATCAACGCGACAATTTGGTCGCCCGCCGCGCGATCCGCCTCGCTCAAGTGATAGCCGATATGAGCGTAGCCGCCCACGCGAAAGGTCGCGGCATCGTAAAAGTTGCTCCTCACGTTGCCTTCGACGCCGAGCAAACTGGCGATGTCTTGGAAATGGCCGTCCGTCGGCAGCTTGAGCGTCGCGCGCGCGTAGCCCAGGTAGAGCAGCGGAATCAGCAGAAGGCTCGCGGCGCGGAGCGATGAACCTGGCGGGAACTGCAGTAGGCGCGGCAATCTCAAGCTGCCGCCGAGTATTCGCGAAAAGCAAATGCCGCTGAGAATGCACAGCGCCGCAATCGACGTCGCGAAGTAACTGTCGCCCGCTCCCCAGGCCCCAGACGCGAGGCCGCCCAGCAGCGCGGCCGCCGCGAACCATAAGCTGTAAAGCGAAAGTCGGTCGAAATAGGTTTCGTAGATCAGCAGCAAACAAGCCGGAATCAGCAGGAAGCCATGCAGCTTGAACCACAGAATGAATAATCCCAAGGCTTGCTGCCGGTCAAATTCGTTCACATTGGCGACGATTGCTTGCAGCCACCACTGGCCGTCCGACGCCAGGTTAAGCGCGGCGAAGATGGCGCCGCCGACCAAGCCGAATGCGATCGTCCAGCGCAAGGCGCGCCCGGGTCCGCGCAGCAGCATCCAGGCGATGGCGGCTAACGCGCTGATTGCGGCCAATTGTTTGGTATATCCGGCGCAGATGAGCAGCAGCAGCGCAATGGCGATGCCGCGTCTGTCGCGCTGGGGGAAAGACCGACTCAACACCACAATCGCCAGCGTCTCAAACATGACCATCATCATGTGCTGCCGGAAGAGCGGCCCGATGTGATAAACGAAATTGGAGCTGAGAAAAGCCAGGCCCGACAGCGCGGCAATCGATTTGCGCCGGCCGCCTTCCCGGTAGACGGCGAAAGCGATGGCGGCAGCGGCGGCGAGCGACCCGAGAAAACCAAGCAGCCGCCCGTACCAATAGGCCGGCCCAAAAATCCGGGCGAAAGGCGCCGCCATCACATGGAACAGCGGCGGATAGTTGCTGGCGTAAAAGGGGTAAGTTTCGGTATCGCGATAGGGCAGCTGCAGATGGCTGAACAAAACGGAGTCGTGAACTTCGAAGCCCTCGCCCTGGTCATAATCGTAGGGAAAACCCAGCAAGTTGATGGCGTACACGATGTAGACCAGCAGCGAGAAGGACAGCGCGACGAAAGCGGCTAACAGCAGTGGGCGGTACAGCCGGTTTGCCAAGCGTGTCATGCCGGCGCGTCGCCCAGCGGAATCAGCGAAAGGCCGACCAGCGACAGCGCCGCCGTCAGCAGCAGCGCCAGCGATTGCGCCGGTCCGATGCCGCCTTGCCGCCCTGCGTCCAGCACGTCAATCGACAGGATCGCCAAAAATCCGACAGCGCCCAAGACCGCCAGGGCAATGCCCAACTGCCGCTTGGTGACGCCTTCTTCACTTTCGCTCATGGCCGGAAGTGTAGTCAGATTCAGCCGCGCTGTAAAGTGCAGCGGCTTCGCACCCGGGGCCGACGCACTCGTATCGGTTTCCGTAGGGGCGAGCCTTGGCTCGCCCACGCGCGCACTTGGTGTCCTCGGTGACCTCGGTGGTAAGTGAGACCAAATTGGCCTTGCCAAAGTCGAAAACTGCGATATCAAACATTTCCGAATGACCATACATTTGCCCCCGCGCTCGTGATAAGCTATGCGGCTGAAATTGCGAGCAACACCAGGCGCGATAGGAGCGGCGGCAATATGATGAAAACACATACCTGTGGCGAGTTGCGCGAAAAGGACGCCGGCATACCGGTCAAGCTGGCGGGCTGGGTGAACCGCCGGCGCGATCAGGGCGGCCTGATATTCATCGACTTGCGCGACCGCTGGGGCGTTACGCAGGTGGTGGTCGATCTGGAAGCGGCCCCGGCCGCGCACGCCATCGCCGACAGCGCCCGCAACGAGTTCGTGCTGCAAGTGAGCGGCAAGGTGCGGATTCGCCCCGAAGGCACGGCCAATCCCGACCTGGCGACTGGCGACATCGACATTGTCGCTGATGAGATCGCCATCTTGAACCGCTCGCGCACGCCGCCTTTCTACATCAACCGCGAAGAAGGACCAGTCGACGAAGCCCTGCGCATGCGCCATCGCTACCTCGACCTGCGCCGCGAGCCGATGCAGGAGAATATCTTGCTGCGGCATAAGGCCGTCAAGTTCATCCGCGACTTTCTCGACGCGAAAGACTTCGTCGAGATCGAGACGCCGATTCTCTTCAAGACCACGCCGGAGGGCGCGCGCGATTTTCTGGTGCCCAGCCGCTTGCAGCCGGGCATGTTTTACGCGCTGCCGCAATCGCCGCAGCAGCTGAAGCAGCTGCTGATGGTGGGCGGCTTCGAGCGCTATTTTCAGATCGCGCGCTGCTTCCGCGATGAAGACCTGCGCGGCGACCGCCAGCCGGAATTCACCCAGCTCGACCTCGAAATGAGTTTCGTCGAGCGCGAAGATGTCATGCAGCTCATGGAAGCGCTGGCGATAGCCATCGTCAAAGAGCTCACGCCGCAAAAGCGCCTCATCGCCGAGCCTTTTCAGCGCATTCGCTACCAGGACGCGCTGGATGCGTACGGGACCGACCGGCCCGACATCCGTTTCGACTTGCGCGCCATCGACATCAGCCGCATCGCCGGACGCAGCGCCTTTCCGGTCTTCGTCGAAAATGTCAAGGCGGGCAAGAAAGTCAAGTGCATGCGCGTGCCAAGCGTGGCCGGCGCGCTCAGCGGCACACAGCTGCGCAAGGTCGCCAAGGACCTTGAGAATATGGCGCGGCGCGCCGGCGCCAAGGGCCTGGCCTACATCACCATCCCCGCCGACCCCGAAGGCGAGCTGCGCGGCCCCATCGGCAAGTTCTTTAATGTTGAGCTCAAGCTGGAACTGATCGAGGCCATGGGCGCCCAAGGCGGCGACCTGCTGCTTTTCATGTCCGACCAAGATGAGATCGTCTACGCTGTCACCGACGCGCTGCGCAATCACTTCAAAGCCGAAATGGATCTGGACGACGATTTGCTGGCCTTCTGCTGGGTGATCGACTTCCCCGAGTTCATCCGCGACGAAGACAACGACCGCTGGGACCCGTCCCAGCATATGTTCACCATGCCGCTGCCGGAAGACCTGCACCTGCTGGATAGCGACCCCGGCGCGGCCCGCGGCTCCCAATACGACCTGGTCTGCAACGGCTACGAAGTCGGCGGCGGCAGCATCCGCATACACGACCGCGCCATCCAGGAGAAGATCTTCCCGCTGATAGGCCAGAGCATGGAGCACGCCATGGCCGAATTCGGCCACATGCTGGAAGCTTTCGAGTATGGCGCGCCGCCCCACGGCGGCATGGCCTGGGGCATCGACCGCCTGGTGATGCTGCTGGCCGGGGCGCCCAATATCCGCGAAGTCATCGCCTTCCCCAAGACGCAAGGCGGCGCCGATATCATGGCCAACGCGCCCTCGACCGCCGAGACCGAGCAGTTGAGCGAACTACACATCCAACTGGATCTGCCCGAGCCGGAAGAAGCGCCCTGACGCCGCGTCTGTCTACTACGCCGCTTCGTCCGAGTTCAGCAGATTGCCTTGCGCCAGCCCGGCGATTATGCCGCCGCCGAAGATGCCGATCAGGTAGGGAATCACGTAGGACGTGTCGCCCGCGACCAGGGCCGGGCCCAGGGTGCGCGCAGGATTGAGCGACGCCCCGGTAGCGGGACCGCCCGCCAGGATGCTGGCCGCCAGCGTGAAGCCGATAGCCACGCCAGCCAATTGGCCCGCGCGTCCGAAACCCGCCGCCTGAATTACCGCGCTCGCCAGGAAGAATGTCAATATCGCTTCATACACAGCCGCCGTCCAAACAGAGTCCGCCGTCAGGAAGCCAGTGGTCTGGCCGAAATTGTAAGCGTTTTCGCCCAGGAAGGCCGCCACGCCGGCGTTGTCCTGTGGAAAGACCGCTACCAGCGCCAGGGCCGCGATGATGCCGCCGATGAACTGCGCCACGATGTAATACGCGGATCGCGTCGTGTCTTGCTTGCCGCAGACTGTCAGCGCGACGGTGACCGCCGGGTTGATCTGTGTGCCGGAAATATGACCGTAGGTATAGATCAAGCCGATGAGCACCAGTCCATGCGCCAGCGCCGGAACCACAACCCCAAACACCGGCGCGACCAAAACCGCCGCCGACCCCACAAATACCAGCACAAAGGTACCGATTAACTCGGCAAGACTCTCTCTGATTAATTCATTGTCCATTTCATAACTCCGTTTTGATCCAGGTCTGAGTTCACGACATTCCCATTATATGCCTTTAGTCGCAGCTTGCGCTGTCCGCAAGGCGAGCTATCAGGGCGATCAACAGGAAACGCAACGCTGCAAATTGTGCGAAAACTCCAATCCAATTCGAAATCTGTAGGGGCGTTTCGCTGAATCGCCCGCGCGTCACGCTGCTTTCCCGCATTTGACAGGCCAAGTCCTATCTGCTATAACCTGCCTCGCCTGCTGTATGCGTGATAGAACTATATGTGCCGAGCCAACATTCTCTATAGGGGAGTCCATCTTTGGTAGCCAATGTAATAGGCCTGAGCCAAAACAGCGGTTGTCAAGCGATTCCCGGCCTGTAATTCTG
>CAZWCV010000093.1:0-6884 GCA_964632725.1 uncultured Anaerolineaceae bacterium | reverse complement strand
GACACTATGGCTACACGGTACGGTGGGTAAACTATTATCGGCGGCGCGCTTCATTTGCGCGTCGCTTTTGCTTTAGGGCGCGTAATCGTCCCCAAAGGTCTCCCGCAGCAGCACCGGCAGGCGCTCCACGATGGGTATCAGCACCTGCTGCTGATATTCCTCCGTCGTATATTCCTGCAGATACTCAAAATTCATGACGCGCATTCGAATATTCTCGGCCTCGACTTCGCGCGCGTATAAGGCCAGCTGCACGATCTGCTGGATGTCCAGGCCAGTTTGCAGATTCTCGCTCAAGCTGGCGAGCAGGGCGGGAACCTGCGCGATCAGCTGCAAAAAGTTAATGCTCAATACGCGTTCGCGGATGCCGCCGATGACCTGCTGCTGGCGGCCGGCGCGCAGCACGTCGTTATTGCCATGCCGCGTCCGCGCGAAGCGCAGCGCGTCTTCTCCGTCGAGTATATGCGTGCCGGGCGCCAGGTAAAAGGGATCGAAGCCGTAGTTGTTATCCGGATAGCGCTGGTCGTTGATGGTGTAGTCGATGGAAACTTCAATCCCGCCCAACAAATCTACCAGGTCGACCAGAACTTTGAAGTCGACCAGGACATAATTGTGCACGCGCATGCCCAGGTTCCAGCTGACCGTCTGCTGCAGCAGGCGCGGCCCGCCACCGGTAGCGCGCACCTCGCCCAGGAAATAGGCGCGGTTGATGCGGTCGCGCTCTTCCTGCCCGGGGATCTCCACCCACAAGTCGCGCGGGATGCTCAACAAGCCGATGCTTTTCGTCGCCGGGTCGATGCTGACCAGCATCAGGCTGTCGGTGCGGACGGGCTCATTGGACTGGTCTTCACGGCGGTCGAGGCCGGCGACGATTATCGTATAACGCGATTGCCCGTCCCAGGGCGCCATTTCAATGACGCTGCCGTCTTCCAACCGCAGGACGTCAACGCCGACTCGCCGGCCATCGGCGATGAATTCGTTGCGGGCGTCCACTGCTGTCGGCAGCAGCGGCGTAAGATCGGCCGGGGTCATCACCATTTGCGCCGACTGCGGCGCCCGCACCAAGACGAACATTGCCACAATCAGAACACCAAAGACAGAAATCATGCCGCCTGCTAAGATGACCCAGGCCCATTCATTGCGGCGGCGTCGGCGTTGCGCGCGCCGCTGCCGTTCTCGCGCGACCGATTCACGTGGCGGGGGCGGCGGCGTCCTCTGCTGGCGCCGCGTGAATTGCGCCGTGCTGTAGACGGGCGCTTCGCTTGACGCCGCCACACGCGGCACAGGCATACGCGGCGCGCTGGGCGCGGCGGAATTACCGAGTTGCTCTCTAGTCTGCTGTGGCATCCAGAGCCGCTTCTATGGCATCACAAATCAACACTAATTAAACAGTATAGGCAAGGTCACAGAATGCGGCAAACGCGCAGGATACGAGAATCCGGGTTCAGCGACGGCGCCCGCAATATGGCCCTGGACAGCGCCATCGCGGGCGCGGTCGGCCAGGGCCGTCAACCCGCGACCTTGCGGCTCTACGGCTGGAATCCACACTGCCTTTCGCTCGGCTACGGGCAGCGCGTGCACGATGCGGACACTGGAGCGCTGCGCCGGCGCGGCTGGGATCTGGTGCGGCGACCGACCGGCGGCAAGGCGATACTGCACGGCGATGAATTAACCTACAGCCTCTGCCTGCCGCTGGATCACCCCCTTGCCAGCGGCGATATAGTCGAGAGTTATCGGAGGCTAAGCGCAGGATTGCTGCGCGGGCTGGATCTGCTCGGGTTGCGGGCGACCGCCAACCCGGCGCATGAAGGCGCGCTCAAGCAGCCCGCCGGACCGGTCTGTTTCGTCCAGCCATCGCACTATGAAATCCTGGTCGACGGTAGAAAACTCATTGGCAGCGCGCAGCTGCGCCGCAAAGGCGTCATGCTGCAGCACGGCGCGCTCCCCATCGGCGGCGATGTCGCGCGCATCTGCGAGGTGCTGAGCTTTGAGTCGGACGCGGCGCGGGAACTACAGCGGGAGCGGACGCGTCAGCGCGCTCTGACGCTTGCGCAAGCGCTGGGCCGCGCGCCCGCCTGGGGCGAGGTCGCTGCCGCCCTGGAGACCGGCTTCGCCGATGCGCTTGGGCTGGACATAGTGCCCGGAGAACTGTCAGCGGAAGAGGACGCCGACGCCGCTACGCTGCTCCGCGACAGATACGGCAACCCGGCCTGGACCGGCAAACGCTAGATTTTACGCAGCGGTCATTTTCGGCGCGCGCCTCAGTAAACGCGCAGCAGCAAGCCCTTGAGGTACTCGCCCTCGGGAAATGTCAAGGCTACGGGATGGTCGGCGCTGGCGGAGAGCGGGCGGATGACCTGCGCCTGTCGACCGGAATCAGCCAGGGCGCCAAAGACGATTTTCTGGAAAAGATCGCGACTGATGGCGCCGGAGCAGGAAAAAGTCAGCAAGGCGCCGCCTGGCTTGACCAGCTTGAAAGCGTTCAGGTTGAGGTCTTTGTAGCCGCGTGCGGCGCGCTGCGCCTGGCGCTTGTGCTGGGCGAGCTTGGGCGGGTCAATTACAATGAAGTCGAATTGCTCGTTCTCGCGTACACAGTGCCGCAGATAATCGAAGGCGTCCGCCTGGATGAACTCAGCCGACTCGTCCTGCGCGTTTTCGTCGTATCCATTGAGCTTAAAAATCCGTTCCGCCATTTCCAGCGCCCGCCGCGACGCATCTACGTTCACTGAATGCAGCGCATCGAAAATGCCGGCGGCCAGCGCGAATCCGCCGCTGTAACTGAACAGATTTAGCAGCCTGAGCTTGCCGCCAGATTCCCCGCAACGCCGCCGAATCAGGTCGCGCAGTAGCCGGCGATTGTCGCGCTGATCGAGATAGAATCCCGTCTTCTGCCCGCCCCTGATGTCCACCAAATATCGCGCGCCTTGGTCAATCTCAACGAAGTCCGGCAGCGGCCCGCCCTGCAGCAGTCCGGCGGCCGGGGGCAAGCCTTCACGCTTGCGCGCCTCGACATCACTGCGTTCGTAGATTTTCCGCCCGCCCGTCACTTTGGCCAGCGCGGCGGCGATTGTGGCTTTCTGATTGTCAATGTAAGGGGTCAATGCTTGCAGCACATACCAATTGGCGTAGCGGTCGATGATCAGACCTGGCATGAAGTCGTTCTCGGCATTCACCAGGCGGTAAGCGGCCTTGTCCGTATCAACGACGTGGGTGGCGCGCAGGCTCAAGGCGCGCGTCAGCATTTTCCGCCACCAGTCGGCGTCGATCGCTTCGTCCCGCCAGGACAAAAGGCGCACCGGGATTTGGGACTGCGAATTCCAGTAGCCGCGCGCCAGGAAGCGATCCTTGTGGTCAACTACCGTGACCAATTCGCCGTCCGCCGCGTTCTCGGCCCGGCTGACAGCGCCGGAGAAAATCCAGGGATGCTGGTTGCGGATGGGCTTTTCGCGACCGCGTTTGATCCGAACCTTGCCTTCAGCCACGATAGCGCGCCCTTTGCATTGCTGTTCTCACTCGCCCAGCAGGGCGCGCAGCTCGTCTTCGCTGATGACGGGCACGCCGCTCTTCTCGGCTTTCTCGACCTTGCTGCCCGGTGAGTCACCGGCCACGACATAGCTGGTCTTTTTGCTGACGCCGCCGGTCACTTTGCCGCCGTTGGCTTCCACCAGCGCCTTGATTTCGCCGCGGGGCGCGCTCATTGTGCCGGTCAGCACCAAGGTCTTGCCCGCCAGCGCCGTGCCCGCCGCCACTTTCTCTTCGGCCTTCATATTGACGCCGGCCGCCTGCATTTTCGCTAGCACAGATTTGTTATGCCCATCTGTGAACCAGTCGACGATGTTCTGCGCCAGAATCGGTCCCAGGCCTTCAATCGCGTGCAGGGGCCGCGACGCGCTGATGAGCATTTGCAGCTGCTCGGCGACAGTCGCTATCGCTTCCGGCGACAGGTTCAGCGGGCGCAGCAGGCGCTCCAGCCGCGGGCCAGGCTCCGGCGCGTCCAGATAGCGCGGCGCTAATTCCGTCGTGGGATGTTGCAGGCGATGGAGCAATTTGGCCGCATCGCTGTCGTCGGCCGCCGCTGGCAGCAGCGGGCTTGTGTTTTCGATGAAGTCAGCCTCGGTGGCGCGAACCTGCTCGGCAGTCTGCAGCAGCTCGGCCATCGACGCGAAATTGTCGGTGAGCAATCCCGCTACGGTCGAACCCACACCGTCAATGCCTAACGAGGTCAGCACTTGCGTGAAGGGGCGCGCTTTCGCGGTTTCAATCGAATTAAGCAGATTCTCTACTTTCTTCTCGGCGAAGCCTTCCAGCGCCAGCAAGGGCTCCGCTTGCAGGCTAAAAACATCGGCTTCGTCTTGAATCAGCCCATTCTCAATCAGCGCGGAAATTGTCTGCGGTCCCATGCCCTCGATATCCATGGCGCCGCGCGACACGAAGAATTCCAGCGCGCGCATGACCCGTTCCGGGCAGGTCGGATTGGGGCAGAACCAGTCAATCGCGCCCTTCGGCTGAACCACCGGTGTAGCGCAGAACGGGCAGACTTCGGGCGGTAGTATCGGCTTTTCACTGCCGCTGCGCGCGCCGAGTACCGGACCGATCACATACGGAATGACATCCCCCGACCGTTTGATGACGACGCGGTCGCCCTGCCGTATATCCAACGCCGCCACTTGATCGTAGTTATGCAGGCTGGCGCTGGAGACAGTGACGCCGCCTGTGAAGACCGGCTCAAGCTGGGCGGTCGGCGTCAGTTTGCCGGTGCGGCCCACGCCGATGGTGACGCCGAGCAGTGTGGTGGTGGCTTCTTCAGCCGGGAACTTCCAGGCGATGGCGCCGCGCGGATCTTTGCCCACCACGCCCAGCTCGCGCGCGGCCGCCAGGTCATCCACTTTCAGCACCAGGCCGTCTATCTCAAATGGCAGGTCGTCGCGCCGGGCTTCCCATGCGACCAGCTGCGCCGCCGCTTCGTCGAGATCAGCGCAGCGGCTGGCGTCCGTAATCAGGTTGAAGCCCATGGCGCGCAGATGCTCCAGAGTTTCCCACTCGCTCTCCAGCTCGACGCCGTCGCTGTCTACAATGTCATAAATGTAGGCGGTGAGCTTGCGCTTGGCGGTTTCGCGGCTGTCCTTCTGTTTCAGCGAGCCGGAGGCAGTGTTGCGCGCGTTGATATAGGCAGGCAGCCCTTGAGCGACTTGCTCTTGATTGAGCTCAATGAAGCTGTCCTTGTGAAACAGGATCTCGCCGCGGACGACCAGCCTCGGCGGCGCGGCGCCGGCAGCTGGATCAACTGGAATCCGCAGCGGCACGGTTCGTATCGTCTTGACATTGGCGGTGACATCGTCGCCCAGAACGCCGTTGCCGCGTGTGGCCGCGCGTATCAATTCGCCGTCTTCATAGCTAATCACGATCGACAGGCCGTCGAGCTTGGGCTGCAAGATATAGCTCAGCCGGCTGCCGATTGGAAGAAGTCGCAGATTGCGCTCCTCCCATTGACGCAGGTCGGCCTCGTCAAAGGCGTTGGCCAGGCTGAGTATCGGCGCCGGATGCTCGACCTTGGGGAAGTCGCCGCTCAAATCCGAGCCGACGCGCTGCGTGGGGGAATCCGCCCGCGCATATTGCGGGTGCTCGGCTTCGAGGTCTTGCAATTCGCGCAGCAGGCGGTCGTATTCGCCGTCGCTGATAAGTGGTTCATTCAGCACGTGATAGCGGTAGATATGGTAGTGCAGCTTCTCGCTCAATTCGGCGATGCGGCCGCGAATGTCTTCAGTCACTTGATCTATCCCGGGTCTTCCGAAACCGTCTGCAAATAATTGGCCACCGCCCAGCCGATAACTTCAAATCGCGGATCGCGCAGCTGCCACCAGCTGAAACCGTCGGCTTCCTGCGGCCCGCCGATCACATTAAATACCGTGCCCGCCGCCGCGCGAAACAAGACTTCGCTATTGTTTATGCTCGGTATGTTGCGCACGTTTAATTCATCGTTGCCCACATTATAGACGAAAGCTTGCGCGCCAACCGCCAGCGGTATCGGTGTATTGGTGACGATGACCGTCGGCACGGCCGGGCCCGTCAAGGCCAGGCTGACCGGCGTCTCCGCCGCCAGGATGATTTGCGGGCCGCTGTCGGTCGCGCTGGCAAGCGGGGCGGAATCGGCCGCATCGCTTGCGTTGGCCGCTTGCGCCGTCGCCACCACGATGACCGGTTCCAGCGGCGGCGCGGCGGAATCCCGGCGCAGACCAACGATAGCTGTGACAGCGCCGGCCAGAACGACGAGCACGAGCAGCGCGGCCGCAGCCAGCCAGCCAAGCGGGATGTAAAGCGGATTGCGACTGCGCTTGACCGCGCGTCTGTATTGCCGGCGCGCCGTCAGCTGTTCGCGCGTCGGCGCCGGCGGCGCGTCCCCGGGAGACGGGCGCTGCTCGCCCGGCATCGCCTTGAGCCCAGGCTTGTCAGTCATGTTGACCTGCGGGCCCCATCACGGTCGAGCGCTTAGCCACTGCTGAAATCGCTCGAATGGCCAGGTATTGACGACATGCTCGGCCTCAACCCAGCCGCGGCGGGCGATGGTCACGCCATAGTCCATCAGGTCCAGGTGCGCGATCTGATGCGCGTCCGTATTGATGGCCAGCAGCACGCCCATGTCCTTTGCCAGGCGCGCCAACTCCGGCTTGAGATCGAGGCGCAGCGGATTGGCGTTGATCTCCAGAATCGTATCGTGCTCACTGGCGGCGGCCAGCACCGCGTCCCAATCGGCGTCTACTTCCTCGCGGTTGGGGAATTGGCGCGCGGAAGGATGCCCGATCATATCGACATGCGGGTTGCGGATGGCGTTGAGAAGCCGTTCGGTCACTTGCGGGCGCTTCTGCTGCAAACCCGAATGCAGCGAAGCG
>CAZWCV010000092.1:12820-15040 GCA_964632725.1 uncultured Anaerolineaceae bacterium | reverse complement strand
AGCAGGTGCTGGTCGAGCGCGTGATTATCGAGACCGCCTGGTTCGGGGAGTTGTAGGGCGCGGACCGCGTACTTGCCATGAACAAAGTCTCATATCAACAACTATATGACGGAACATTGCAAGCTCTCCACAAACGGGGCGGCTCGGCCACAATTCATGAGATTCACGATGAAGTGGTGGCCATCCTTGGACTCAGCGATGAAGAGATTGCCGTGCCTCATGGACCGCGACCTAACAGTCCAACCGACATAAAGTATCGGCTTGGATGGGTACGCACTTGGCTAAAACGATATGGTCTTCTTTAAAACTCCCGCAAGGGTGTTTGGTCGCTCACGGCTGACGGTCGCAGCACAACCGAAGTTGATAGCAAGGAAGTTGATCGCGTCGTCAGCGAGCAGATAAGGCGAGAGAAAGAATCTAAAAACAAGTCTGCTCATTTTGTTGAAGACGCCGAAAACTTAATCGAAATCGATGAAACAGCCGGCGACGAATCGTGGCGTGACGAACTTTATTCCGTGCTGACGGACATGGATCCCACAGCATTTGAACGTCTCTGCCAAAGGCTTCTTCGAGAGAGCGGCTTTACCCAAGTGGACGTTACGCAAGCAAGTCACGATGGCGGCATAGACGGCAAGGGTATTCTGCAGGTTAACGATTTCCTGACGTTCCGCGTGGAATTCCAGTGCAAGCGTTACAGCGGATCGGTGGGACCCGATGTGGTACAAAAGCTTCGAGGTGCTATGTCAGGAAGCGCCGATCGTGGACTAATTGTCACAACAGGAAATTTTACGCAAGGTGCCAAGCGTGAAGCCACTCGCGAAGATAAGGTGCCTATAGAGCTCGTTGATGGGGATGAACTTATAGATAAGCTGCAGGAGCTAGGATTAGGCGTTTCCACAGAGATGGTTCCGAAAGTGACCATTCATTCGGAGTTTTTCACTAACATCTGAGCCCCCTCACTTCAACCTCCACGCAATCCCCGCCACCAGCAGCCGCACCTCATCCGCCGCTTGCGCTATCCGCTGATTCGCCCGCCCCAGCATATCCCTATACAGCCTGCCCAGCCGCGTCGGCGGCACGACGCCCATGCCCACCTCGTTGCTGACCACCAGCCAGGTCGCCTCCGACCGCGCGTACAGCTCCAGCAGGCGCTCCACCTCGGCCAGGGCGGCCGCGTTCGCTTCGTTCTGCGTCGCCGAATCCGGCAGCCCCAGCAGGATATTGCTCGTCAACAGCGTGAGGCAATCCAACAGCAGCGTGTCGTGCGCGTAGGGGCAGGCGGCGATTTGACGCGCGCTGTCGTGCGGCGCTTCCAGCGTATGCCAGTCGGCCGGGCGCGATTGGCGGTGATCGGCGACGCGCCCCCGCATATCGGCATCCTTCGCCTCGGCTGTGGCCACGAAGAGTACGCGCTCGCCATGCTGCCGCGCCCAGGTCTCGGCGTAGTGGCTTTTGCCGCTGCGCGCGCCGCCCAGCAGGAAAATCAGCCGCTTAGCCATAGAGCGCCGCCAGGGCCAGCAGGCTGAGCAACTCGGTCAGCTCGCAGAGGGCGCCGTAGGTATCGCCGGTGAGTCCGCCGCCCAGACGCCGCGCCGCCCACCAGCCGAATAATAGGGCGAAGACGCAGCTGCCCAGCGCCAGCGCCAGCAGCTCGTTATGCGTGAGCAGGATGACGACCCAGACCGCGGCGATGACGACATGACGCCGCGCCAGTCCAGCGCGGAAGGTCGCGGCCATGCCTTCGGCGGTTGCGCTGGGAAAGGCGTAGGCGGCCAGGACCATCGTCCAGCGCCCCAGCACCGGCGCCAGAATCAGCAGGTGGGCGGGGGCGGCGCGGATGGCCAGCCACTTGCCCAGCAGCAGCAGGGCGGTACCGGCCACCGCCCACATGCCGGCACGCGGATCGCGCATAATGCGGCGGCGCTGGTCCGGCGCGACCGTCGCCAGCAGGCCGTCGCAGCTGTCGCCGAAACCATCCAGATGCAAGCCGCCCGTGATCAGAGCCCAGACCAGCAGAATCAGAAAGGCGCTGAGCTCGCGATCCAAAGGCGAGCAGGCGGCGATGGCGGTCAGCAGCGCGCCGACGCACAGTCCGACCAGCGGATACCAGGCGAAGGCGGGGCCGCGCTGGCGTCCGCTCGGGCTGCCCAGCGGCAGGATCGTGAGGAAAGAAAAAGCCGCGCGTATATCCGCCAGCATCAGGCTAGAGCTCGCTTGACT
>CAZWCV010000092.1:0-12720 GCA_964632725.1 uncultured Anaerolineaceae bacterium | reverse complement strand
TTCTCCGCGGCATCAATGTCGGCGGGCGCAAGAAAATCAAGATGGCCGACTTGCGCGATCTGTACAGCGAATTGGGCTTTCAGAATACGCGAACGCTGCTGCAGAGCGGCAATGTCGTATTCGAGACCTCGGACACGGACTTGGCCGCCGCCGGCGCGCGCATTGAGGCGGGCATCCGCGATCGTTTTTGCTTCGAGGCGAGGGCGCTGCTGCGGACGCCGTCAGCTTTCCGAGCAACGCTGGCCGATCAGCCCTTTAGCGCCGAACAGCTCAAGCGGGGCAGCCACGCCATGATCGTCTTCCTGTCGGGCGCGCCGTCCCAGCGCGATGTCGCCGCCTTGCGCGAGAGTAATCCGGGGCGCGAAGCCATCTCGGCGGCCGGCGAAGCGCTCTATGTCTTCTACACGGACGGCGTCGCCCGCTCCAAACTGGATACCAAGCGCATCGAGTCGGCGCTGGGCCTGGTCGCCAGCGCGCGCAACTGGAATACTTGTCAGCGCTTGCTGAAACTGCTGGATGAAATGGAAGGCTAGTCCAGCTGGTCGACGTAGCGGCGGGCGTTCTGCCGCAGCCGCGCCCAATCGCGGTCGGCCACGGCTTCGTTGTTGATCAGCGACGAGCCCACGCCCAAAGCAAAAGCGCCGTGATTGAGCCACTCGCGCATATTGTCCAGGCTGACGCCGCCGGTCGGCATCAGGCGCAGGTGCGGCAGCGGCGCCAGCACATCTTTGAAGTAGCGCGGGCCCAGATGATTGGCGGGAAAGACCTTGACCGCGCTCGCGCCCCATTCCCAGGCCTGCTGGATTTCGCTGGGCGTGAAGGCGCCCGGCATAAAGGCCAGGCCGGCTTCGTGGCAGGCTGTGTTGACCTCGCGTTTCCAGACCGGCGACACCACAAACTGAGCGCCGGCGTCAGCCACATTCCAGACCTGTTCCGCCGTGATGACCGAGCCGGCGCCGATTGCGGCGGAATCGTCGACGGCGCTGCGCATCTCGGCGATAGCGGCGGGGGCGTCCGGATTGGTCAGCGTGAATTCGATGGCGCGGATGCCGCCTTCAATCAAGGCGTCGGTGATGAATCTGGCGGTCGAGAGGTCGTCCAGGCGGACGATGGCGACGATTTTATGCCTGGCGATAATATCGAGAACGGTAGTCATATTTGCCGTTGCGGCGCTGGTCCGGTATAGCGGATCCGCGGCTGGATGGTCTGCTTGGCGCGATACTGCTTGATGGCGTGGCCGATCCAGCCGATGATGCGGCCCAAGGCAAATATACCAAGCGTACTGCCGGGCGGCAATTCAAAATGACGGCGGAATACCGCCAGCGCAAACTCCATCTTGGGGCGCTCGCCGCGCAATTGCTGGACCGCCTCCTGAATGGATCGCCCCAGCACGATAGCAGGCGAATCCGGATATTCGGCATAGAGGGCGTCGAGTAACAGTCGCGCGCGCGGGTCGCCCGCCGGGTACAGTGGGTTGTTGAAGCCCGGCACCGGGATGGATTCACTGCGGCGAAGGCGCGAACAAATAACATCGACCGCTTGCTCCGGCGACCGGACCTCGTTGAGGAAGACCTCGACTGATTCGGTGTAGCCGCCCTGCTCGGGCCCGGCCAGCGCGGTAATGGCGGTGTTGATGACCGAGTAAGGCGTCGTGCCCAGCGCGGCGGCAACGCGCGCGGCGAAGGTCGCCAGCTTGACTTGATGATCGGCGCAGATGATCAGCGCCATATTGAAGAATCGAATGCTGCGCTCGTCTTGGGGTTGCCAGCCGCGCTGCAGCATTTCCGCCAGGCTGATGTCCTCGGGCGCGCCTCCGGCCGCCAGCGACGTCAGCAGGCGTAGAATGCGCGCGCCGCTGAGCGCAATCGACTCTTGTCGCAGATCAAAGGCGATGGGGTCATCGGCCATCGCCATCGGCAATATGATCTGGAATGACGGCAGGGAAAACAGATCGTCGCGGTCAATGTCCAGGTCTTGCAGCTTGCGGCGGTATTTGACGGCCGATGGATGCCGGCGGAAATCAAAAAGCTCGCGCGCGTTGGCGGCGTCTTCGGTCCAAACCAGCGCGGCCAGTTCTTCGGCGCTTAACATGACAGCGACTTCTTCGATCGGGATGCCGCAGTAGAAGAGGCGCCCTTCCTCAATGAGACTGATGCCCGTCTCAAGCACCGGCGCCGCCCACTGCAAGATATTCTCTGGCGACGGGTCGAGGCTGTCGCGAGCCTGCCGACGCGCGCGCAGACGCGCCACATCATCGCGAGAATAAAGGCGATTCCGCGGGCTCTTTTGCGAAACTTGCGACCGAATCAAGCCGCGACTGACGTAGGCGTAGATGGTGGTGACTTTGACACTCAGTTCGTCCGCCGCTTCCTGCGCCGTCAGGTAGCCGTCTTCAACCATGTACTCATGCGCTCGCGTATCTATATCCATTTATAATAACAATTCTACCTACATACTGCTAACGATGATAGCGGCAGATTTCATCTTGGTGTTTATGCCTTCGCCAGATTACTGACAGTATGCGACGGCAACCTCATAGTAAACCTACTAAAAGCTCAGATCGCGCATTCCGAAATCTGCATATTCCGGCAATTGTAATGCGTGAAAGGATATTTGCAAACCGCACTTCGGAAATCTGTCAGTCTTCCGCGAAGAACAGGCCGGGATCAAAACCCTCCGGCAGGTCATCCAGGCCGATTCCGCGCGCAATCGGCGGCAAGGCGAGCGGCGCGACGGCCGGAGGCTGCGCGTCGGAGTCTGGCGCTTTCAAAGCCGATGCAGGCCCGTGGTCGGCGGGCTCGGCGGCCCGCATCTGGCGCAGGCGCAGCTTCTGCGCAGACTCAAGCGCGGCGCCGAAGATTGCGCCCAGGCCAATGAATAGCGCGCCGGCATTAAAGAGGAAGCCCACCACCGGCAGCGACGCCAATAGCGACAGCAGCGCCACGACGATGACGACGCCGAGCCGAGGGCTGCGCCGCGCCTGATCCGCGCCCAAGGCGACCTGCAAGACCAGTCGGCCAACACTCAATGCGACAACTGCCCGCGCGACGAAAATCGCGGTGAAATAGAATACGCCGATTACAGCGATGTCGACCAGCGCCAGGCATGCGCCCGCTACCAGCGCGACCCCGTCCAGATGCAGCGCCAGCGGCAGCATAATCGCGACTGCTGTAACGATCAGTAAAATGAGCGCCACCGGAAAGGAGATAATGAACAGCAGCATGCCAACGACAAAACTGCGCGCCGGCCGGCCGCGCAAATGCGACAGCGGTCGCTGGAACTGCGTTCTGGACAGCGCCAGACCAAGCAAGCCGGCGGTCAGCAACACGGTCAGCTCGCGTTTGAAGCGGTCGTAGAATATCGATGCCAGGCCCTGCTGCGGCAACTCCGGCGCCAGGACCAGCCTGGTCGAATGATATTTGATTTGGCCGTCGACCCGGCCCTCTATCGTGGCTTCCGCCGGGCCAGCGTATTCCAGACGCCCGCTGACGCGCCCCGTCGGCGCGATCACCAGCCCGGGCTGCGCAGCCGTAAGCTCGATATCCAGCGGCAGCAGCAATGTCTCCAGATCGGAGGCGTCGGTTTCCGGATTGCCGACCGTCGCGTAGACATCGCCATCAACCCGATTGCTGAGCGCAAACGCCGAGCCCCAGTAGCTGAACTCGTCATTGACCCGACCCTCGATCAGAGCCTGGTAGCCCAGGCCGGTGACCGGACCCGCGATCTGCGTATTCTGGCCGAAGGCGGCCGAAAGCGCGGCGAAGATGACCTGGCCCGCCGCCGGGCCTTGCGGCGCCACGGCCGGCGTGTCCAGCTGCAGCATCAGACCGACATAATGCAAATCGCCGCGGATGACGCCGCTCTGCTCCAGCGTCAAGCCGGCCAGATAGACATTTTTCCCGATTTCGCCACTGATGGTGGCGCGCAAGCCTATGCCAATCAGATTGCCCTCGACCCGGCCGGCGATGGTCAGGTTTTGGCAGAAGGTGAAGAGCGAGCCTTTGACGACCATGTCGGCGGGGATCACGCAATTCTCGCCCTGCTGCAGGTCGCGGGCAAGCGCCACGTCCGTCGCGAGCAGGCAGACGAATGTGGCGAATAGCGTCAAGCGCAGCGCTTTTGGCATGACAATTGGACTCGGCGCGGACAGTGTCATGCTCATTATAGTCGAGTTGGGCGAAAGGTCGCGCCGGGCCGCGCGCCTCAGTAGGCGGATTCAGGCGGCGCCACCGATGGGTCATGGTCCGGGTGCATCGGCGTCCAGATCGGGTACAAGAGATGATGGTCGGGCCAATCGTAGCGTGGGCGCAGGGCCACGATTCGCCCGCCCGTGATGCTGATGTAGATCCAGCCTTCCGGGCTAACAGCGACCGCCAGCGGCTGCTGCGGATAAATGCCGAATCCCAGCTCGCTGAGGTGGATGAACTGCTCCCAGTACAGCGCCTGGCCGCGATAGGGGATGTAAGCCTGCCGCCCGCTCTCGTAGGCATAGGGGAAGATGATCGTGGATCCCAGGGGCTTGTCCTCCTCGTCAAAGGCGATCATGATGACTTTGTAGCCGACGAAGTCGACCTGGCTGGGCTCGCCGCTGAGCACGACGATCAAGGTGTCGTCCGTGCCGGGCAGCAGATCGTGGTTGTACGCCGCCAGGCTGGTGGGAACGGCGCCCGCGCCGAAGCGCATGGCCGGCGCGATGCCCTCGCCGCAACCGCGGCCGCCGGCGTCTATATTTGGCGTCTCGGCGCCCAGGCAGTAGGGAAAGCCGTAAAAGCCGCCCGCTTCCAGGAGATTGAGCTCGTCGAGCGCTTTCCGCTCCGTTTGCGGCGGCGCGCTGTCCAGGCTCCACAGCCGGTCGCGAAACCAGGCCACGTCAGCCGGATTGCGGAAGCCGGAAGCGAATACCTGCCGCTCGCCGCCGTCCAGATTCATGCTCAGGATGGCGCCCCGCTCCGCATCGCTATATTCGCAGTTGCTGCAAGGCGCGCCCACGGCAACATACAGTCGCTCGTCCCTGCCGACAGCCACGCCCGCCGCCGGGAAGCCGGTACCAGTCGGCAAGTCATCCACCAATATCGTGACATCGCCGAGCGCGGAAATCCGATAGATATGCCGTCCGCCGGCGACGTACAAGTCGCCCTTGTGGTAAGCCAGGCCGTTGGGCCGGGTCAAGCCCTGGGCAAAGATCTCCATGTCGTCGGGCAGGGTATCGCCATCGGTGTCGCGAATGGCCATCACCTGGCCGCTCAAGGGCCGTGTAGCGAAGAGCGCGCCGTCGGGCGCCGCCTCCAGCGCGGTGAAGGACAGCGGCTCCAACTGCGGATCATGCACGACATCTTCCGGGCACCAGCGGCGCGTGTCCGTAATCAGCTCGCCGCGGATCACTGTCGGTCGCTCGTCGCATAAGGGCAAGTCAGGCTGCGCCGGGCTTAGGAGCGGCGCGCCCAACGCGACTCCGAGCGCCAGCGTCGATCGCCAGAGTTTCAGTATCTTAGCGACAGGCATGTCAAGCCACCATCCATCTTGACGAACTCGCTCATATCCAGGGCGACGACGCGGCCCCAATGCGCCTCAGCCGCAGCCAGTGCCACCGGGCAACCGGCGGCCACGAAGAGCGTACTGTTGACCGGCAGCACGTCGGCCGCGTAGCCCTCTTCCGGCGGCAGCGTGATGACGTCCGCCCAGGACAAGTCGATGTCGGTCTCAAGCGCCGGGTCGCGGATCAAGACGCCGGGCGCCAGTTCCGTCAGGCCGCTCTTCAAATGTAATACGCCGCTGAATGGGACCGGGTCTACGCGCATGTCGCCTTGCACCGCATGCAGCGCTTCACGCAGCGCGCGGAAGCCGGCTATATTCGTGCGCTCGGAAATGCCGACCAGAACGCGGTCGCTGCAGATTAGCACGTCGCCGCCGTCAATGCGGGCGTCAGCTGGCGCCTCGACGATGCGTAAGCCGCGCAAATGCGCTTTCAGCGATTCGCCTTCGCCCTGCCGCGATGGCGCGCCCGACCGGCACAGGAAAGCCAGGCCGCGATAAATGACGAAGGGGTCTTCCACGAAGTGCCCGTCCGGGTAGCGCTCGTCGGCGGGCAGTACTGTGACCGCCAGTCCACAGTCGCGCAGCGCTTCGACGTAGGCCTGGTGCTGCTCCAGGGCTCGCTTGTAATCGGGCCGTCCCAGATGCGTGGCGGATGTCAGGCCCTCGGCGAAGTTGGGCGCGGGCCGCCGCATCAAGGCGCGCGTAAATCTGGGCAGCAGGTGGGGCATGCAGGCGTTGCACCTTCTCGTTTCTGACAATCCTAGTGTAGCGGAAAAGTACGCCATCTCAACCGCTGCGCCAGCGCCACGCGCTATCACAGATAAAGTCGAAGCGTAGGGGCGACTTATTAAGTCGCCCGAAAACTCCACCTGAAAATGCGGGCGACCTGATAGGTCGCCCCTACGGAAGCCTGCTGTTTTCGCATCATTTACTTGGATCGACTGAGGACACAGATCTTTTGCTTTACCACAAAAGGGCGCAAAGACACGAAGGTCACGAAGGGGAATTGTCGGGACGCTGGTGTTTTTCTCGCTCAACGCGAAATACGTAGGGGCGAGCCTTGGCTCGCCCGCGCGTCGGGGTTCTCCTGTCACCCAAGGGCCCGCGGGGCGCCCTACGAATTCGCTCGCCAGCAATACCTCTATGTCTCGGTGTCTCTGTGGCCAAATTAGACATTTTCCGCGCGCCCTGTTTCCGGGCGAGGTTCTACTTTCGCGGATTCGCGGCTAGAATAAAGGCGCAGTTCTACCGTCAGGACGGCACATGCTGGACGATCGCAAATATGCCTTCGACGCCGAGGCCCACCGCGAACAGCTGATCCCGCTGCTCAAGATCATATTGAGCGCGCCGGGGCGCCTCAGCTCGCGCGAGCATCAGCAGTTGATGCGGCGCTACCCCAAACCGGCCGGCGAGGGCTTCTACAGCCTGGCCAATCTGGTTGAGGGCTGGCGCGTTTTCGCCGGTCATGCCGGCCTGCCCGTGTATGACGAAGCGCTGCTCTACAAGCTCCGCCGCAAGCCCGTCCGCACCATGTCGGGCGTGACGCCGCTGACTCTGCTGACCAAGCCCTTTCCCTGCCCGGGCACTTGCATCTTCTGCCCCAACGATGTGCGCATGCCCAAGAGTTACCTGGCGGACGAACCGGGCGCGCAGCGGGCCGAGAAGAACGCCTTCGACCCCTACTTGCAGACCTGGATGCGCCTGCAGACTTACCACAATCTGGGCCATTCGACCGACAAAATCGAAATCATCATCCTGGGCGGCACCTGGTCCTTTTATCCCGAGACTTACCAGATCTGGTTCGTCAAGCGCATATTCGACGCCCTGCATGATTTCGGCAAAGGCATTGACCGGCGCGAGTCCGTAATCGCCGCGCTGCGCGAGAAGTCGCAGTTCGCCGGACTGCCGGTCAGCGATGTGACCATTGAAGGCGCCGCGATGGCCGCGTCTTACAACCAGACCGTGCAGGAAGTCTACGCCGCGGAGATGCGCCGTTCGCGCGGGCTGGCCGAGCAGATCGCCGCCGGATCGCGCCAGCGCGGCCCCGCCGATGAATACGCCGCCTGGGACGAGCTGGAAGCGGCGCAGCGCGAAAACGAGACGGCCGCCTGCCGCGCGGTCGGCCTGGTCATCGAGACGCGCCCTGACCACATCAGCCCGGAAGAAGTCATCCGCGTGCGCCGGCTGGGCTGCACCAAGGTGCAAATCGGCTTCCAGAGCTTGAACGACCGCGTGCTCGAACTGAACAAGCGCGGGCACGATGTGGCGGCGACGCGGCGGGCGGTGGCGCTGCTGCGCCGGGCCGGCTTCAAGATCCACGCCCACTGGATGCCTAATCTCCGCGGCTCGTCGCCCGCGGCCGACCTGGAAGATTACCGGCGGCTCTTTGACGACCCCGACTTCCGCCCCGACGAACTCAAGATTTATCCCTGCTCGCTGATCGAAAGCGCCGAGCTGATGCAGCAGTATCAAGCCGGCGAGTGGCGCCCCTACCGCCATGACGAGCTGCTCGAATTGCTGGTCGGCTGCTTCCAGCGCACGCCCGAATATTGCCGCTTGACGCGCGTCATCCGTGATATCCCCGGCGCCGACATCGTCGACGGCAACAAGGTTACGAATTTCCGCCAACTGGTCGAGCGCGAGCTGGAGCGGCGCGGCGCGCGCAGCCTCGACATCCGCGCCCGCGAAGTCCGCAAGAAAGCCGTGACCACCGCCGATCTCAAGCTGGACTGCCTGAGCTATGAATCGAGCATCGGCGACGAGATCTTCCTGCAATACATCACCGAGCAGCGCGAAATCGCCGGCTTCTTGCGGCTGTCGCTGCCGGACGCGGACGATGAGCCGCTGCTGGAGGAGCTGCGCGGCTGCGCCATGATCCGCGAGGTGCACGTCTACGGCCTGGCGCTGGGCATCGGCGCAACGGGCGAAGGGCGCGCGCAGCATGCCGGGCTGGGCACGCGCTTGATCGAGCGGGCCGCCGCCATCGCCGCCGAGCGTGGCTACGGGCGCTTGGCCGTTATTTCGTCGGTCGGCACCCGCGAATACTACCGCAAGCGCGGTTTCGTCGACGGCGCGCTCTATCAAATCCGCGATCTTGCAACAGAAAGAAAGTCGAGCGTGTTAGTTGGTCAATCGTAGACTGGCCAAATCTTGAGATTCCAAAACGAGAACTACTTGGAGTGGCTTGTCTGGCTGCCAGGCGAAACGTCTGGCACGGATGAGTAGCGTCGATATTCACAGAAGTTAAGGCGCTGGCCCTCATCTCTCGGTGGGGGCTTTTGTTTCGAAACTCTCCGCCATTCGTATGAGTTCGGATGTCTTGAGGTCCAAGCCCTCCGCTAAAGCGAAGATGATATGTAGCGACGGAGACTTCTCGCCGCGCTCAATCTCCCCGATGTAATTCCGATGGCTGCCGCAGCGGAAGGCCAGCTTCTCTTGAGAGAGCCCCAACTGGCGCCGGCGCTTTCTAACTGCGCTCCCGAATGATTTGCCGATGTGCCGCATTTCCGCACTCGTGTCTTAATGCAGAAATTGTGAGCGCCGCAAACAATCTGACTACCTGCTATTGCGGGTATTTGAATTGTGAGATATATTCGGGAATACAAGCTATAGACTGTAATTCTAAAGAGATACTCCATGTCGAATACTCAACAAGTCGCCAGTTGCGAGGCAATGGCGCGGAAATTCGAAGCTCCATCACATGCAGCGCACTTGAATACTCTCTCCCAAGTGAACACCCAGCATCGAGCGCAGGACTGGACGCGCGGCTGCGCCGGACGCGCGATCAATCAAGTCCGGACGCTAGCACTATTGAAAATATCAAAGATATTAATGAGACAATAATATTCTGCTATCCTTATGAAATTGCATTGCGCTCTTATTACTATTTTGACATTGGATTGCAGATTCAGACCAGCATGAAAGCTAGACTTCGCGGCAATTTGGCGATTGCCTTGATCGTGGCATTGAATTCGATCATTGTTCTGCCCGTGATGGGCGTCACGGTGAGGGAATCGCAGGACATGAAGAATCACTACCTTCGCGCCCTGGAATTACCGGCCGAAACCACGAACCGCGCCGTCGGCCACGTCCTTTTCCATGCCGTCGTGAAGGTCTACCGTTCGCTGCTGCCCGCTGCCACAAGAGAAACTGTGGTCGTCATTAGCCTCATGACCTTTATGCAGCCGCTGCCGGTGATGATCTTTCTATTGCTTAAGAGAACAGCGCAAGGGATGCTGCCAGATCTGTTCGTTGGCGCATTGGCGTTGGGATTAACTGTTGCGGCGCCTATCACAATCTGGATTGATGATCATTATATGATTGGCTATATCAATTCCATCGTTTATCACAATCCCACGCTAATCGCGCTCCGCCTGTCCGTGATTCCCTTATCCCTTCTGTCATTGTGGACGATCAATAATCGCGGCTACCGCGATTCCAATCATCGATTCTTCTGGCTCTTTACCTGCGCGTCAGTCATCATGTTCGCGACATTGACCAAGCCCAGTTACACGATCGCGCTGCTACCGGGATTGATGCTGTTTGCGATTTTGCGACGCTTACATGGTCGCCCTGTCGATTGGGTCTTCTTGCTGTGGGGCGTCTTCGCGCCCGGTGGTCTCATCCTCGGGATAGAATATCTTTACACCTTCCATTCCAGTATGGAGCATGGCGGGATGATCTCGATTATGCCGTTGCGCTTCCTCGGCGCGTGGATTCCAATCTGGCGTATGCCAATCCAGCTTGCGCTGTCGCTTGTGTTCCCTGCGGGGGTATTCTTGCTCTATTTCCGGGAGGCGCAAAAGCATCTCTATCTGAGGATGTCCTGGATCGTGTTTGCGGTCGGAGCAATGTACACGTACCTGCTTGCTCAAGATGGTCCGGGTTTCCGGTCGGGCAATTTCGTTTGGTCGAGCTACAGTGCGGTTTTCGTGCTAATGTTCGCATCGCTCACATTCCTGGTCGAACGCTATATTTTAGAGTTGCAAAGCGGAGCCTGCAGGACGCCAGGCAGAAGGCTGCGCATATCCACACGCGCAGCAATCGCATTTTTCTTGTTTGCCATGCACGTGATTTCTGGTTTACTCTATTGTATTCGTAGTCTTGAATACACTGCGATACCCGGATAAAGCTCGTTCGGACGTACCCGTCTGAGATTTAGCGCAAACCAAGCGAGCGCTATTTCTTTTCACTATGGCGAGCTAGCGCGCTGTTGGATAAGTGGATGCAAACGCACGACATCATCCCGCGCCTTAGCAATCGCAATGAGCGGCTGCGCCTCTTGATGATGCTCATCATCGCTGGCACGCTGCCATTCTATTGCTTCGCGATCTATTTCATCGGCAGCGCCCCGATTGACGCGCCCGCCGCCATCCGCGCCACCGACACGCCCGCGGGTCCGGCGCCCACCTTTACGCCTTTGGGCGCCAGTCTGTTCGCCTCGCCATCCGCGACCAGTGGCCCGCCGGCGCTGGCGACCTATACGCCGCTGAGCTTGCCCATCCGCACGCCGGCGCAGTTCGTGCCGCCCACAGCGATCCCCGCCCAGACTATCGTGGCGCCGACGGTCGTGAGTCCGTCGCCCGTTGTCACCGCCGCCCCGGCAACCGAAATCGCCACCAGCGCCGGACCCGCAGACGCCGACTTCGATGGTATCGCCGACGCTGCCGACCAATGTCCCAACGAATATGGCTACGCCGACAATCAAGGCTGTCCCTACGCCGATGACGAAGACCGCGACGGCATTCGCGACTCGGCGGACGCCTGCCCCCAGGAGTTCGCGCCGGACAGCGCGCGCGGCTGCCGCGATTTCGACGACGACGGCCTGGACACCGCCGCCGATGACTGCCCCAACGAGGCGGGTCCCGCCGCCAATCAGGGCTGTCCGCTGACTGGCGCGGCCGGCGGTTGAGCCTGTAGGTGTAGCGCGCCCACACGGAATCTCCAGGGACGTCTCGCCGACGCGCCCGCCGGTAAATCTGCCTGCCCGCTGATGTCGCTCATGCGCTGATTGTCGGGCGTTTCAGCGCTGCGCGTAGACACTGCGGTCTAAACGCCCCTGCAAATTGCGATGTGAATGCGATTGCGTCGCGACGAGGTACGCGCAATAGGCAAGCGAAAACGCTAAACTTTGGTTAAGAGCAAGCGCAGGTCCGAGAGGTTCTGATGGATAAAATAAATGTGGCCGTCGCGCAAATTTCCGCGGTTTTCGCCGATAGAGCAGCCAGCATCGCCAAAGCCGCCGACGTAATCGCGGAAGCTGGCCGGCAAGGCGCAGACCTGGTGCTGCTGCCCGAGGCGCTGATTCCGGGTTATCCCCGCGGCTTCAGCTACGGCGCTTATGTCGGCAACCGCTCTTCAGCCGGCCGCGAAGACTTCGCGCGCTACTGGAAAGCGTCTCTGACCGTGAATGACGCCGAGACGCGGGCACTGCGTGAAGCGGCGAAAGCGGCGGGCGTTTTCGCCGTCATCGGCATTTCCGAGCGAAGCGACGCCGGCAATGGCGGCACGCTCTACAACTCCATGCTCTATCTGGGGCCGGAAGGCGACATCCTGGGCGTCCATCGCAAGCTGATGCCGACCGGCAGCGAGCGCTTGATCTGGGGCAGCGGCGACGGCAGCGCCTTGACCACGGTAGAGTCGCCCTTCGGCGTTATCGGCGGCTTGATCTGCTGGGAGAATTATATGCCGCTGGCGCGCACGGCCATGTACGCCAAAGGCGTCAGCATCTACCTGGCGCCAACCGCGGACCAGCGCGACTCCTGGCAGGCGACCTTGCGCCACATCGCCTGCGAGGGGCGCTGCTTCGTTCTCGGTTGCAATCAATACTTCACGAAGTCGATGTACCCGGGCAACCTGGCGCTGATTGACGAATTGGCCGACTTGCCCGAGGAACTCTGCCGCGGCGGCAGCGCCATTGTCGATCCCTTCGGCGATTATGTCTGCGAGCCGCTATACGGCGCTGAAGGCGTGCTTTACGCCGAATTGGATTTGAACAGGATTCACCAGGGGCACCTTGACTTTGATGTGGTCGGCCACTACAGCCGGCCCGATGTTTTCAAACTCAGCGTCAACGAGGCGCCCAACCCGGCGCTGACGATACAAGCTGACGAAGCCTTGTAGACCCCCGCGCGACAATGCCGCCGCCCACGCAAAATACTTTGCGTCTCGCTGCGATTAGCTCCC
>CAZWCV010000091.1:0-15080 GCA_964632725.1 uncultured Anaerolineaceae bacterium | reverse complement strand
CTGTAGTCAAAATGGTAGAGCTTGCCAATCTTTTGAAACCGTACACCCGCTACCAGCTCACGCTGCTCAATCGCTGGAATCGCCATGATGGTTACGCCTTTACAGGGTTAGCGGCTCGGCCGGGACGTCATGCTCGTGGCTTCCGCGCCAGCGCCCTTGGTTGGCTTTCTGAAACGCCTATCACTGTACTCGAAAATGGGAGCGTCCGCAATACAAACACCTGATGATTCGTCCGGCTCAATTGTGCGTTTCGCGCTGATGCTGCTAGTATAATTGAGGTGCAGGCGCGTGGAGAAACAGGCGCCAAACGCTCGGTCAATGGTTGCTGCGGAGGCGCGGAAGCGGCGCTATGTCTACGTTGGTCATGAAATTCGGCGGCTCGTCCGTGGGCACGGCGGCCGCGCTCAAACTGGTTTTGAGCACAGTCGCCAGAGAAAGGCGCAATTGGGATCGCGTCCTGGTTGTGGTATCAGCGCTGGACGGCGTTACCGACGCGCTGTTCGAAGCGGCTCAGCTGGCGCGCATCGCCAACCAGCGCGGTTATCGCCGCATCGCCGCCAATCTGCGCAGCCGGCACCTGGCAATTGTCGAGCAGCTGCCGCTGGAGCGCCCCGATCGCAATACGCTGCAGGCCGAAATTGATCGCTTGCTGTCGAACATGCTTGACCATTGTCGATCGATTGCGCGGAATCTCAATGAAGAGTTGTCGCCGGCGTACAGCGACGCGGTGGTGGCCGCGGGCGAGCGGCTGTCAGCACGCATCGTGGCGGCCCTGCTGCGGCAGCACGGCATTCGCTGCGCGGCGGTGGACGGCGCCGACATCCTGATCACCGACGATGTATTTGGCAACGCCCACCCGGATCTGGCGTTGACGCGACAACGGGTCAATGAGAGCCTGCTGCCCATGCTGCAAAGCGACATGATCCCGGTCGTGACCGGCTTTATCGGCGCGACGCCCGCCGGCGAAACGACTACATTGGGGCGCGGCGGAACGGATTACACAGCATCCGTGCTCAGCGCCTTGCTGGATGCGGAGGAGCTTTGGATCTGGACCGGCGTCGATGGCATGATGTCGGCCGATCCACACGAGCTACCCGACGCCAGAGTCATCACACGCCTGAGTTATGCCGAAGCCGCGGACCTGGCGTATTTTGGCGCGCGGCTGCTGCATTCGCGCATGATCGCCCCGCTGGCCGAGCGCAAATTGCCGATTCGGATCAAGAATATCAGCCTGCCGGACCAGACCGGCACCCTGGTGTCAAGCGCTCAGAACGACAGCGCGCCCGCGCTAAAAGCGGTGACATCCATTCACGGTTTATCGCTGCGGCGCCCGGCGAGCGGGTCGCTGGCCGGCGTGACGCGTCTGGTTGGCAATACGCTGTTCAAGACGCTGGGCATGCGCAGCGAAGTGATGATCGCGTCGCAATCGGCGACCAGCAGTTTCATTTGCCTGGTCATCCCGACCAGCATCGGCATTGACGGCGTCGATCGCTTGCAGCGCGCCATGATGGCCAAGATGGCGGAATACCCCGAGAAGATGCCCTGGAAAATCGAGACGGTCGAGCTGGTCACGGCCATCGGCAGCGACCTGCAGCGCGCCCCGGGGCTGCAAGCGCGGGTGCTGGATTGCCTGGGTGATATCGAAACTCTTGGCCTGGCGCTGGGCGCGTCCAATTGCAGCCTTACGATTGCGGTGCCGGCAAACGACGCTCGCTCGGCGCTGCGGCGCATCCACGAGCTGATCGTCAAAAGCGATTGAGGTAGCGCTGGACTTCCCAGTCGGTCACCTGGCGGCTGTACTCATCGCACTCTTGGCGTTTGGCGGCGATATAGCGGTCGCTGACATAGGGACCCAGCGCGGACAAAATCACATCATCCTCGCTGAGGGCGTCCAGCGCTTCTTCCAGGGAATGCGGCAATACTTCTATCTGCCGCCGCCGGCCCGGCATGCTATGCAACAGCGTTTCTTCCATGGGGTCCGGCAATTCCATCTTGTGCCGAATGCCATCAAGACCGGCTTGCAGCATGACGGCCATGGCCAGATAAGGATTGGCGGTGGGGTCGGGACAACGCAGCTCCAGGCGGGTGTGATATTCCTTGCCGGGCGCTGTGCTGGGCACGCGGATCAAGGCGCTGCGGTTGACATGCGCCCAGGTGACGTTGACCGGCGCTTCAAAGCTGGTGCCCAGACGTTTGTACGAATTGACCAGCGGCGCCAGCACAGCGCACATAGCCCGGGCGTGCTCCAGCTGGCCGGCCAGGAAATACGAGGCCGTTGGCGACAAGCCGTATTCGCTGTCGCTATCGGCGAATACGTTCGCGCCAGAGCTCAGGTCATGCATGCTTTGATGCGTGTGCATGCCGGAACCGGGCAGATCGGCATGAGGGCGCGGCATGAAAGTGCAGTAGTAGCCGAATTTGCGGGCGATCGTCTTTAGCGCGATGCGCGCCGTCAGGATATTGTCGGCCGAGCGCAAGGCGTCATCATATTGGAAGTCGATTTCGTGCTGACCCGGCCCGGTCTCGGAATGGGTAGAATCAACCTTGATGCCCAGCGCGCCCAGCGCCGACAGCATACTGCGGCGCATGGAGCGGATGGGGTCGTCCGGGATGTCGAAGTAGCCGGCGATGTCATTAAGCGCCGCAACCTGGGGGAGACCGGCGGCGTCCAGCGGAAAGAGGAAGTACTCCAGTTCCATGCCGGTTTTGAAGCGCAAATTCATGTCGCGGGCTTGCTCCAGCACCTTGACGAGCAAGCTGCGGGGGTCGCCAATAAAAGGCTCGCCGTCTTGCGTGTGGATGGAGCATATCAGCCGAGCGGTTTTCTCGTCGCTCTTTGTCCAGGGCAAGATGACATAGCTGGATTCGTCCGGCGCCAGCACCATGTCGCTTTCGGCCACGCGCGCGAAACCTTCGATGGCTGAGCCGTCAAAATGCGAGCCGTTTTCGAAGACATTTTCCAGTTCGCCGGCCGGGATCATCACGCTCTTGACCAAGCCGGTGATGTCGGTGAACCACAGCGCGACGAATCTTACGCCTTGCGCTTCCACGTCTTCAAGGATGTCCGCCGCTGATTGCATCATACGCCTGCAAGGTCGCCCACTTTGCCAGAAGTATAGTTGGCGCGCGCGCTCAAAGGATACCGGCGAGATAGCCAAAAACCGCCCAGAGTATTCATGGAATCTGACCAGCTAATCGCGCAGCAATTCCCAGCGGCGCAAAAGCGCGTCGACGGCCAGGATATAACTGCGCCAGCCGAAGCCAGCCACCTGCCCCAGGCAGACGCCAGCCAAAAGCGACTTGTGACGAAAGGCCTCGCGGCCGTGAATATTGGACAGGTGGACTTCGATCACCGGCAGTTCGATGGCCGTGATGGCGTCGCGCAGGGCGACCGATGTATGCGTGTAGGCGCCGGGATTAAAGACCACGCCGTCAGCCCAGCCGCGCGCTTCGTGCAGCCGGTCAATTAACTCGCCTTCATGGTTGGACTGCGCGCTCCGGAGTTCGACGCCGTAGGGCGCGACGTGCTGCTGCAGCGCCGTGTTGATGGCGTCCAGGGTCATGCCGCCGTAGACTTCCGGCTGACGCGTACCCAGCAGGTTGAGATTGGGACCGTGTAAGAGCAAAATTCCTTTGGACATCAGCCTTCGCGCCTCGACTATAGAACCGCCATTATATCTTCGCGCGGCAGACCTTCCACCACCGCCGCTTGGCCCAGGCCCTTGAGGACCACCAGGCGAGATTTACCCGACTGCCATTTCTTGTCGGTGGACATGGCGTCATACCAGCGGTTGCGATCCAGGGCGATGTCGGTGGGCAGGCCGATCTGCCAGAGGGTCTTCTGGATCTGCCCAACCAGGTGATCATCGATCAAACCCAGATTCCGCGAAAGCAGCGCCGCCTTCATCGTGCCAATGGCGACCGCCTCGCCGTGCGGCACGGCGTAATTGGTCGACTTTTCGATGGCGTGCCCGAAGGTATGCCCCAGGTTGAGATGGGCGCGAATGCCGTTTTCATAGGGGTCGACTTCCACGATGTCGATTTTGACTTGCACCGCTTGCCGCACCAGGTAAGCCGCTGCTTCCGGCCGCCACAGGCCCGGCTCAAGCAGCGCGGGCCGCGCGATCAGCCCGTGTTTGATGACCTCGGCCATTCCGCAGCGCCACTGCGACTCGGGCAGGCTCGCCAATACGTCAGTATCAATGACGACGCGGCGGGGCTGCTTGAAGGCGCCGATGAGGTTTTTGCCTTGCGGCAGATCCACGCCGACTTTGCCGCCGACGCTGGAATCCACCATCGACAGCAAGGTCGTCGGAATTTGTACCAGTGGAATGCCGCGCATATACGTGGCCGCGACGTAGCCGGCCATATCGCCGATGACGCCGCCGCCCAAAGCGACAATGGTCGTTCGTCTGTCCGCGCCCAGGGAAAGCAAGTCGTCGTAAATCGCGCGGACCGTGTCCAGGTTTTTGTGCGATTCGCCGTCGCGCGCGACGATCAGGTTGGCATTGGGCAGCCCGGCCGCCAAGGCTTCGCCGTATAGCGGCGCCACCGTCTCATTGGTGACGACAACCACGCGCCCGGCCAGTCCGGCCGCTTCCGGGTCGGCCGCGATTCGCCGCAGCAGGCCGCCGCCAATGTGAATCGGATAACCGCCGCCAGCGGGAGTGCGTACGTAGAGCGCGTCGTCGGCAAGGGCAAGGATGTCCGCGGCGATGTCAGCAGGCGCCCTGCCGGTTGTCACGATCTGATGCCGAATCTGCGCGTAGGCGCCGCGCCGGGCGTCAAAATGCGCCTCCCAATCGGCGGCCAGCGGACGCTGCTGATTCTCCCCCAACCGCGCGCGGATCTCGGCTTTGCTGGCGTTGAGGCAGATGACGATGCCGTGCTGGCTCATCATCTCGCGGTTGTCATCGTCAATCAGGGCGCCGCCGCCGGTGGCGATGACCAGGCCGTGGCGCAGCGCCAGCTCATGCGTCAATTGCCGTTCCAAATCGCGGAAAGCGCCTTCGCCCTGGCGCCGGAAAATCTGCGGAATGCTGAAGCCGGCGCGAGTCTCAATCTCGCGGTCCATGTCGATGAGAGGGCGGTTCAGCTGGCGGGCGACGATTTCGGCGACGGTGCTCTTGCCCGTGCCCATGAATCCGGTAATGACGATGTTCTTCTCGGCGTTCATACTTCGTATCCGAAGCGCCAATCGACATTGTCCATGGGCAAGTCTTCCAGGCGATTGCTTCGCAGGGCGGCGAAGCGCGGCTTCATTTCCGCCAGGCTGTCGCCGCCCAGCTTTTCCATCAGGGCGTCGGCCAGAACGATGGCCATCATGGCCTCCCCCACCGGGACGGCGCGCGGCAAAGCGCAGAAATCGCTGCGCTCGTAAACGGTCGGGTTGGCTTCGCCCGTGGCCAGGTCGACCGAGGCGGCGCCGCGCAACATGGTGGAGATGGGCTTCATGGCCACACGCACCACGACCGGTTCGCCGGTGGTGATGCCGCCTTCCAGCCCGCCGGCGCGATTGCTCGAGCGCGAGAGCAAGCCGTCTTCGTCGATCACGATTTCGTCGTGCACCTGCGAGCCGCGTTTGCCGGCATTCTCAAACCCGCTGCCGATCTCGGCGCCTTTCATGGCCTGGATGCTGACCATGGCGCCAACCAGCCGGCCGTCCAGTTTGCGGTCGAAATGGACATGCGAGCCCAGGCCGGGTGGCAGGCCGCGCGCGACCACTTCAAAGACGCCGCCCAGAGTGTCTTTGTCGATCTTGACCTGGCGAATCAGCGCGTGCATTTTCGCCGCGGCAGCGGGATCGGGGCAGCGGACGTCGTTGTCTTCATTGCGGGCGATGCGCTCGTCCAGCGACATATTCTCCAGGTCCGCGATGACATCGCCGAGCTGCGAGACGTAGCCGTCGACAGCGATGTCGAATTGGCGCAGGTAGGCCTTGCAGATGGCGCCGATGGCGACGCGCATGGTGGTCTCGCGCGCGCTGGCCCGCTCCAGCGACAGGCGCAATTCTCGGTAGCCGTATTTGACCGCGCCGGTCAGATCGGCGTGGCCGGGCCGGGGCGTGGTGACGGGTGTGATATCGCGCTCTTTCCAGCTTTTGAAGTCGCGGTTTTGCACTTGCAGGGCGATGGGCGCGCCGGTGGTCAGGCCGTTCATGACGCCGGAAGTGATGATGATGCCGTCTTTTTCGATCTGCATGCGCCCGCCGGAGCCGTAGCCTTTTTGACGGCGGCGCAAGTCAAGGTTGATGTCATCGCCGGTCAAGGGCAGCCCGGCCGGCATGCCTTCGAGAATGGCGGTGAGTCCGGGTCCGTGGCTTTCGCCGGCGGTGAAGAATCGAATGGGCATGGGCCTTTAGTCCTCGTTGCGGTTTTCCAGCGCTTCTTGCAGGACGCGTACCATCAGGTCAATCGGCGGCTCGACGCCGGTCCAAAGTTCAAAGGCGATGGCGCCTTGTCGCGCCAGCATGCCAAGCCCGCCAATCGCGCGACCGCCATGCGCCACGCACTGCTGCATCAGGGCCGTGTTGGCCGGACGATAGACCATATCGTAGACGGTCACGCCTTCTGGAAAGGGCACGCCGTGGATCCAGGGCGACTGTTCGATACGCGGATGCAGGCCGACCGAGGTGCAATTGACGATCAGCGACATGCCCCAGTCGGCGGCTTGGTCCAGGGTCATCACAGCCGCGCCGTCGAGTCTTGCCGAAGCGCGCAGCTGCGCCACAAGTTTGTCGGCGCGGGACTTGGTGCGATTGACGATGGCCACGTCGGCGCCCGCCAGCAGCAGACCGTAGACCGCGGCCCGCGCCGCCCCGCCGGCGCCCAGGACCAGCACGCGCTGGTCGCGGATCGCGACCTGGTTGGCGCGCAGATCATTGATGAGGCCGTCAGCGTCGGTGTTGGTGCCCTTATTATTGCGGAAGTCCACCGTGTTGACCGCGCCAATGGCCCGCGCTTTTTCGTCGGGACGGACGTATGCCATGATGGCTTCCTTGTGCGGCACCGTCACATTGATGCCGATGTAGCCGTGATTTTTGGGCTCACGCAGGCCCAGGCGCAAGATATCGGGCGGGATGGACATGGCGTCGTAACGCCAGTCGCTCATGCCCAGCGCCTCAAAAGCGGCATTGTGCATGATTGGGCTGAGGCTGTGCTCCACCGGGAAGCCGATGACGCCCACTCGCTTCGTCGTCACATCCGTCTCCACTTGTCTAGCGGCGTCCGCTATTCCGGCAGCAGCAGCGCGCCGCAGCCGGCCAAGGTCTCGGCGAAGCCGGGAAAGCTGTCCGCGGCGCAGGCGGCATCGGTGACAATTGCGCCTTCGGCCGCGATAAGGCCGGCGATGGTCAAGCTCATAGCGATGCGATGGTCGTCGTGCCCGTCAACCTGCCCGCCGGACAATTGCTGCGGGCCGACGATGCGGAAGCCGTCTTCGCGCTCTTCGATAACTGCGCCCAGCTTGCGCAACTCGGCCGCCATGACGGCGATGCGGTCGGTCTCCTTGACGCGCAGCTCGCGAGCGTCGCGGACGGTGGTCACGCCCTCGGCTTGCGTCGCCGCCACCATCAGAATCGGGAATTCGTCGATCATGCGCACGACAGTCTCGCCGCCGATGTCGACGCCGCGCAGCGCGCTCGATTTCACGCGAATATCGCCGACCGGTTCGCCGGCTTGCTTTGAGCGATTGCTGATGGCGAAGTCAGCGCCCATTTCCCCGAGCACGTCGAGCAAACCGATGCGGGTGGGATTCAGGTCGACGCCGGCGATCGTGAGGTCGCTGCCGGGAACGAGCAATCCGGCTACCAGTGGAAAGGCGGCCGATGAGGGATCGCCCGGTACAGTGATGTCCAGGGGATTGAGCTGTCCGTTGGGATGGAGCGTCAGGCAGTTGCCGGCTTCGTCTTGGGCGTCGATTCTCACGCCCATTGCGCTCAGCATGCGCTCGGTGTGATCGCGGGCGGGCCCGGGCTGGGTCACTGTAGTCGGCGAATCGGCGAAGAGACCAGCCAGCAGCAGGGCGCTCTTGACTTGTCCGCTGGCCACGGGCATGTCGTAGCGCGTGCCTTTCAGCGTGGCCGGGCGGATTGTCATGGGGCAGCAGCCCTCGGTCGCCTCAATATCGGCGCCCATCCGGGTCAGCGGCTCGGTGATGCGCCGCATGGGGCGGCGGCGAAGTTGTTCGCTGCCATCGAGCACGCTGGCAAATGGCTGGCCGACCATGATGCCGGCCAGCAGGCGGATGCCGGTGCCGGCGTTCATCAGATTCAGCGGATTCGGGGACGGACGCAGCGGGCCGCCTTCAATGGTCAGAGTGGACGCGTCGTGGCGTTCGATTTGGGCGCCCAGGTCGCGCATGGCGCCCAGCGTGGCTTCGGTATCGCCGGCGGCCAGCCAGTTGCGGATCTGCGACCTGCCCTGCGCGATAGACGCCAGCATGACGGCGCGATGCGATATCGATTTATCGCCCGGCACGGTGATGGCGCCGCGCAGTTGACCGCCGGGGCGTATGGTGAATTGTTGATGTCTAGCGTCCGTTTTCATAATTCTCCGCCCATTCCTTGCGCGCGTGCCGCAGGGGCTGCAGCGACTCGCTCAGCTCTTGGTCGTCTCCGGCGATCAGCAGGGTCTCCAGCATGGCCAGCTGCATACGAAATTGCGCCAGCAAAGTCGCCACCGCTTTGGTGTTCGTGCTCAGGATATCGCCCATCATGGTGACGTCGCTGGCGGCCAGTCGGGTGGTATCGCGGAAGCCGCCGGCGGCCAGCTCCCAATAGGCCGAGTCGCTCTCGGCTTGTCTCGCGACTGTCGCCACCAGCGTCGCGCTCAGCAGATAAGGCAAGTGGCTGATGCCGGCCACGATCTGGTCATGGCGCTCGGCGTCCATCTCAATCGGCAGCGCGCCCAGGGTCTCGACGAAAGACAGGGCGTGCAGCCGGGCCGCGGGCGTGGTGCGGCGCGAGGGGCAAAGCACGAAGGGTCGCTTGTCGTAGAGCGAGCCGTCCGACTCTTCAATGCCGCCGTTCTCCTTGCCGGTCATGGGATGGCCGCCGACCGCGTTGACGCCGATGGGCAGGCTGGCCATGGCGTCGACGATGTCTTGCTTGGTGCTGCCGATGTCGATGACCAGGGTATTGGAGCGCAGGTAAGCGCCGATCTGCATCCGCAGCATCTCGACGATGACGCGCACCGGCGCCGCCAGTATCACGACGTCGGCGCGGTTGACGGCCTGGTAGAGATCGGCGGTGGCGCAATCGACCATGCCGCGCGCCATAGCGTAGTCGCGGACGCCTTCGTCGTGGTCGACGCCGGCGATGAAATCGGCATGCTCGCGCATGGCCAGCGCCAGGGAGCCGCCCATCAGCCCCAGGCCGATGACAGCCAGATGGCGCGCGCGGAATCCAGCGGTCATCGCTCGCCTCCCGCGCCGTGTCCGTCGACCAGGTCGGGCCGCAGCGCGACTGCCTTGCGCAAGAAGACATGCTGGACCTGGTCGAGCGATTTGTCCGTGTTCCAGTGGATTAGCACGCGAATACACATAGGCAAACCGTGCTTGACATCGGCTTCCTGGAAACCCATCAGAGCGGTGCGCGTCCAGCCCATCAAACGCGCCGCTTTGGCCGGGAAGGTGTCGTCAAGCTCGGGCGTGGCGGAAAAGAGCACGCTGGCCACATCGTCTTCGACGATGCCGTTGCGCTCGATCATGACGCCCAGGAGTTCTTGAGTCGCATCCAGAATGGCTTGGTTGGCGTTGGATTCGACTGTGGTGGCGCCGCGCACGCCGCGTATCATGGTCAATTGTCGCTCCTTCAGTTACACAAAAAAGGCGCTGAGTGTTTCACTCTGCGCCTCCATCTTCGTCTTACGTAGCTTGGAATACAGGTTAAAGCGCGAATCACCCAGACCGGTCTATGCAGTTTGGGTAATAATAATAGCGCAAACTGGCAGACTGTAAAACGCTCATGTGCGGTTGGGGCTCCACGTAATAATCGAGCATCAACATACTGTATAAACTGAGTCATGTCAACGGCCAGCTATAACCCCAACTACGATTGCCGTTTCATGACTCTGTGTCCTCTTTTTGCTTGGTGTACTCGGTGGTAAATCAGTTTCGTATCGCGCTAACCATCGACGCCGCCAGCGCGCGCGCGGACTCAACGCTTTCGCCGCCGGCGCGCACCAGGGCCGAGCCGACGATGAAGCCGTCTGTCAAGCCGCTGACCTCCCGGGCGTGTTCGGGCGTGCTGATGCCGAAACCGAGAACGAGCGGCTTGTCAGTGCTGGCGCGCAGCCGCGCGATGAAGTCATTCAAGTAAGCCGGCAGCTCGCGCCGGGCGCCGGTGATGCCGGTCAGCGAGACGACGTAGATGAAGCCGGTGGCCGCGGCCGAGGCCAGCTGGATGCGCTCGTCATTGCTGGTTGGCGCCAGCATGAAGACCAGCGCCAGACCCTCACGGGCACAGCTATCAGCGAACATGGCGGCTTCTTCCGGCGGCAGGTCGGGCACGATCAAGCCGTCGGCGCCGGCTGCGCGGGCGTCGCGCACGAAGGCGTCGGTACCGTAAGCCACCAGCGGATTGGCGTAGCCCATCATCAGCATCGGCTGCGCGACGCCTTGTTCGCGCAGCGTACGCACGGCTTCGAGGCAGCGGCGAACGGTCGCGCCGTCTTCAAGGGCGACTTGCGTGGCGGCTTGAATGGTGGGACCGTCGGCGATGGGATCGCTGAAGGGGATGCCGATCTCGAAGCCGTCCACGCCGGCATCCGCCAGCGCCTTGACGGTGGCCAGTGAGGCGGCGTAGTCGGGATAGCCGATGGGAAAGTAGGGCAGAAAAGCGGCGCGTCCCCGCGCCTTGGCTCGGGCGAACATAGCGTCGAGCGCTGCGATGCCGTGGGAATCTCTGGTTAATGTCATGAGTTCCTCTTCATGATTTTTTGGGCGAGTCACAAGGCTGGCCCCTACATTTTGCCCATTTGCGGGCGAGCCAAGGCTCGCCCCTACAGTTTGCGCTGGCGGGCGACTTGGTAGGATACCCCTGCAGACTGAGCAATGAGAGGTTTATTCCCCCAGGATACCGATGACTGTGTCGAGGTCTTTGTCGCCGCGCCCGGACAAGTTGACCAGCAGCACGCTATCGCGCGGCATGGTCGGCGCGCGTTTGATGGCTTCGGCGACAGCGTGCGCGCTCTCAAGCGCCGGGATGATGCCTTCCAGTTTGCTCAAGACCTGAAAGGCTTCCAGCGCTTCTTCGTCGGTGGCCAGGGTATACCAGGCGCGTTCGCCCTGGCGCAGATGCGCGTGCTCGGGGCCGACCGAGGGGTAATCCAGCCCGGCGGAAATGCTGTGCGTCTCCATGATTTGGCCGTCGTCATCTTGCATAACGTAGGAGCGCGTGCCGTGCAAGATGCCGGGCCGGCTGATGTCGAGATCGGCGAAGCGGGCGGCGTGTTCTTTGCTCTCGATGCCGCGTCCGCCGGCTTCAACGCCAATCAGCTCGGTAGCCGTGTCGTCGCGGAAGGCGTGGAAGAGGCCGATGGCGTTGCTGCCGCCGCCCACGCAGGCGATGCAGGCATCGGGCAGCTGGCCGGATTGCTCCTGTATTTGCTCACGCGCTTCTGTGCCGATGACGCTCTGAAAATCGCGCACCATCATGGGATAGGGATGCGGGCCCAGCGCCGAGCCCAGTAGATAAAAGGTCGTCTCGACATTGGTGACCCAGTCGCGCATGGCTTCGTTGATGGCGTCTTTGAGGGTGCGGCTGCCGCTTTCGACCGGGATGACCTCGGCGCCCAGCAGCTTCATACGGAAGACGTTGGGCTGCTGGCGGCGGATATCGACGCTGCCCATGTAAACGTGGCATTCCAGCCCTAGCAGCGCCATGGCCGTGGCCGTGCCGACGCCGTGCTGGCCGGCGCCGGTTTCGGCGATGATGCGGCGCTTGCCCATGCGTTTAGCCAGCAAGCCCTGCCCCAGCGCATTGTTGATCTTGTGCGCGCCGGTGTGGGCCAGGTCTTCACGCTTGAGATAAACTTGCGCGCCGCCGAGGGCTTCGCTCAGCCGGCGGGCGTAGGTGATGGGCGTGGGCCGGCCGGTGTAGGTGCGCTGCAGGTGGCTCAGCTCGGCGTGAAACTCAGGGTCAGCGATGGCCTCGGCGTAGGCCCCCTCCAGTTCGTCCAGCGCCGGCATGATCGTCTCCGGCACAAAGCGCCCGCCGAATTCGCCGAAATAGCCGCGCGCGTCAGGTAGATCGCTGATGTCGGTGCGTATGTAGCGTTCAGCCATAGCCAAATGTCCTCGCGTATGCTAAATCCAGAGTTGCGTCTCGCCGGCGAAATAGCGCCGCGCCAAGATCAGAATCTTGAGTACATAATTGTCCAGGCTGTGGATGAAGTCATCTCTCGTCAAATCAAGCGTGTCGCTGCCCAGGCCGACTGCCTCAACCGTGACTGAAGAGACTCGACCGGTGAAGAGGCGCAAGCCCGCTTCAATTGGCAGCTTGACCAAGCCCAGGATTTCTACATTTTGGTAGCGATAGCTCGCCAGCGCCCGGTCGCACTCGTAGAAAAAGACGTGGCAGAACTGGCAGTCAACGAAGTCGCCGATTTTGGTCGCGCCGATGCGAACGCCAAGCGGTATCAAGTCTTGGAACGCTACTTTTATTCCAAGCTCCTCCTCGATTTCGCGCACGCCATCGCGCACACATTCGCCCGCCTCGAGATGCCCGGCGGCGCTGATGTCAATCTTGCCCGGGTAGTCGCGGTCGAGCGCGCGCTTTTGCAGCACGACGTAAGCAGCGCCATTGGGATCGCGCCCGATCACCCAGCAATGAAAGACTTGATGCCAGTCGCCGTCGCGATGCACCTCGGCCCGCGGTTTCACGCCGATATGAATCAGCGCTTCGTCGTAGATGTCGAATAGCTCGTTCACGCGTCGGCCGACCGCACAGCTTCGATAAAGGCGCGCACTTTGGCTTCGTCTTTGATGCCGGGCTCGCCGTCTTCGACGCCGCTGGCCACATCGACGCCCCAGGGCTGGATCGTCCGCACGCGCTGGGCGACATTGGCGGGGTTCAAGCCGCCGGCCAGCATCAAACGCGGCGCGGCCGCTTTAACCGCACGGGCGATGCCGAGGCTGGCGATGTCGCCGGCGCCGCCGTAGCTCTTGGGATTATAGGCGTCCAGCAGCAGGGATGGCGCGTCGGCGTCAGCTAAGAATGCGCATTCAAGAGCGGCGACTTCGGAGCGGGCGGCGTCTTCATCGGCCGGCCGAATCGCCTTGAAAGCCAGCCGGGGCAGCGCGCTCAGGATTTCCGCCGGCTCGTCGCCGTGGAGCTGCGCGAAGTCCAGGCCGACTTCCGCAGCGATGGCGCGCACCTGTTCGGCGCTGCTGTTGACGAATACTCCGACGATGGTGGGACAGGCGTCGCCCAGTTCCGCTCGCAGCATGCTCACGACATCCTGGGCTGCCGCGGGTTCGATGTAGCGCGGCGACTCCACGTAGAAGTTCAGCCCGACCATATCGGCGCCGGCCCGAGCGACCAGCAGCGCGTTTTCAACGGTGCGAATGCCGCAGATCTTAATCCTGGTCATGCCCGCCTCGCAGCTGGCGACTCAGTTCACGAGTTAGGGCCACGGTGTCGGTCGCCTTCATCAGTGACTCGCCGACGAGAATCGCGCTGGCGCCGAGCTGCCCCATGGCGCGGGCGTCGGCGGCGGTGTGAATACCGCTCTCCGCCACCAGGACGACGTCATCATCAACCATGCCCGCCAGGCGGCCGGTGGTGGCCAGGTCAACGTGAAAAGTCTTCAGATCACGGTTGTTGACGCCAATCAGCTTGGCCCCCAGGCGCAGCGCCCGCTCCATTTCGTATTCGTGATGCACTTCAACCAGCGCCGTCATGCCGAGTTCGCTGGTCAGCGCGTAGAGGTCAGCCATCTGCAAGTCCGTCAGCGCCGCCACGATGAGCAAAATGGCGTCAGCGCCGGCGGTTCGGCCCTCGTAGACCTGGTAGGGATTGATGATGAAGTCTTTGCGCAGCAGCGGTACAGCGACAGCATTGCGAATTGCCGTCAGGTAGGCCAGGGAGCCCTGGAAGAAGTCTTCGTCGGTCAGCACCGAAATGGCGGAAGCGCCGTTGTATGCGTAAGTCGCGGCGGTCAGCACCGGCGCGAAATCGCGGGTGAGCAGCCGTTTGCTGGGCGAGGCGCGTTTGACTTCGGCAATCAGGCTGACGCTGTCGCCTTTCAGCGCGGTAAGCAAATCGCGCGGGGCGTCAGGCATGGCATGGGCGCGCGCGCGCAGATCCGCTTCGGGCAGACGAGCGCGCCGCTCGGCAAGCTCTTCTACCTTGCGGTCGAGGATGCGGTCGAGGACCGTATCGGTGGCGACGAAGAATTGGCTCACGCGTCGAAACTCTGGCTCATCTCAATCAAGTTATCCAGCTTTTGCAGCGCGCGGCCGCTGTTGAGGCTGTCGCGGGCTGCGACAATGCCGTCCGCGATGGAGCGCGCGCGCCCGGCTGTCATGATGGCGGCGCCGGCGTTCAGCAGCACGATATCGCGCTTGGGCCCCCGGTCGCTGCCGTCGAGGACGGCGCGCAAGATGGCGGCGTTGGCGGGCGCGTCATCACCTTTGAGATCGTTGATGCTGGCCATGTGGAATCCGAGCTCGGTGGGGTCAATGTCCAGGTGCGTGATTGCGCCGTCTTCCTGCAGATAGCTGATGCGGTTGGGACCGGTTACGGTCAGTTCGTCCAGGCCGCCGTAGCCGTTGACGACCATGGCGGACTTTGTGCCCAGCGCCTTCAGCACTTGCGCCAGCAGGTCGGTCATCTCCGCAGCGAAGACGCCGATGAACATGCGCTGCGCGCCGGCGGGATTGGTCAGCGGCCCGAGGATATTGAAGATGGTGCGTATGCCCAGCTCGCGCCGCGGGCCGATGGCGTGGCGCATGGCCGGGTGCATATTCACGGCGAACATAAAGCCGATGCCAATCTCGTCGATGCAGCGCCCGACTTGCTCGGGGCTGAGATCGAGATTCAAGCCCAGTTCCGCCAGGACATCGGCGCTGCCGCATTT
>CAZWCV010000090.1:0-15157 GCA_964632725.1 uncultured Anaerolineaceae bacterium | reverse complement strand
TTTGCTCCCCTTCCCCCTTTATGGGGGCAAGGGGCCGGGGGATGGGGGCTTGAAGCGAGACTTGTTGCACAACTTACCGCACTTACTTCTGTGCGCTGCTGGCGTAGTGCGGGCTGGTCGCGGGGATTTTGACCACAAAGGGCACAAAGGCAGATCGGTAGGGGCGAACCACCGGCTCGCCCGTACACATTTGAAATTAACCGTTGCGTTAATCGTCCAGGTCAACGCGCAGGTTTTCGACATCGGTGCGCTGCGGCGCGCTGGCGTAGGTGGGCACATCTTCAGCGGCGAAGATACGATCGATCTCGGCGCGGTCGGCGTCGGTCAAGCGCCAGTCGACAGCGGCGATATTCTCTTCCAGCTCGCGCTGGTTGCGCATGCCCACCAAGCCGACAGTGACCGCCGGATGGCTCAGCACCCAGGCCAGCGCCAGTTGCGCGACCGACTTGTCGTAGCCGGCCGCCACGTCCTGCAGGCGCTCGGTCACACGCAGAGCCTTGAGGAAGTTTTCGCGCTGGAAGAGGGGCAGCCCGAAGGCGTACCCGTCCCGGCGCCAGTCGTTTTCGGCGAAGCGCGTCTCCGGGGTCAGCGCGCCGGTGAGCAAGCCAAAAGCCAGGCTGCCGTAGGCCATAAAGCCGATGCCCGCTTCCAGGCAGTAGGGCAGCACCGCCGCTTCCATGCGCCGGTCAAACAGATTGTATCCGACCTGGTTGGCGGCCAGACTGCCGTGCGCCTGACAGGCCTGCATCATGGGCACATCGTAGTTGGAGACGCCGTAGTGGCGAATCTTGCCGGCTGCTTTCAGCGACTCAAGGGCGCCCATGGTCTCGTCGTGCGGGGTGACAAGATCGGGCCAATGGATGAGCATCAAGTCGATATAGTCGGTGTCCAGCCGCTTGAGGCAGCCCTCGGTGCGTTCGATGACGTGTTTCGCCGACGCATCGCGCCCCACGATGGCGTCGTTGCCGCGGACGGCGGGATCGTCATGGAAAACGAAGCCGACTTTGCTGACCACGACCACGTCCTTGCGGCGCTGCCCCAGGCCCCGCGCCAGCAGCTCTTCCGAAGTGTAGGGACCGTAGACCTCGGCGGTATCGAAGAGCGTCACGCCGTGGTCGATGGCCATATGCACCGCGCGCACGGCCTCGTCCACGTCGATGTCGCCGTACTGCGTCGTGCCCAATTCCCAGGTGCCGAAGCCCAGCGCCGAGCACGTCAAGTCAGTATTGCCGAATTTTCGCTGCTCCATAATGAGTCCCCTGAATACAATCCAATCAGTTGGGCGCATATTATAGCTGCATACCGCGGACGCGTCATCTTTGGGGGGGAGTCCGGGGTGGTTAGAATCGTGGAATGGGAGCAAGGCGAGCTCGGTACTGGGGGGTTAACCACAGCCGCTGGCAAGTTAAGACTTGGCTCGAAGAAAACTGGAAATCCTGAACATTGGGCGCACGGGCGAGCCAAGGCTCGCCCCTACACACAACTAGGTTTCGTGAAATTGTGGGCAGTGTCCCTACAAGGTTTGTTAAAAAAGAGGCCACAGAGACCACAGAGATATGTTTCAATTGCTCTGAAGCAGCCGCATGCACAAGTTTCGCCGATCCCGAAATTTACACATAGTAGCATCGGTAACAACCTTTGAGATACAATGCGTTGCATATATGCGCTTCGTTTTCGTTGATGGGTTGCAAGCACCATCGGGTATAATGGTCAAGCGACGAAGGATAAGGGCAGAGGATTGAACATGCAGCCAAACGTAACGTATGAGGAAGATTGGGAGTTGGCTCGGCAGAGGGCGCAAGCCGCCAATGTTTCAGTTGGAGAATGGCTGAATGGAGTAGCGGTTTACGATGAGAAGCGCAGGCGCGACCTAGCGAAATTCAGGGCCAGTTGCCACCGGTCGCTAGAAAGCCTAAAGGACGGTGAAGGAACTCCCTTCAATCCAGATACATTTCTCGAAGACGCTAAGCGCTGGGCCCAAGCGCGAGACGAAGCCAACATTCCGATAAGCGATGACCAAAAACCCGCAGATACGCTCTACTAAGTTTTCGCCGGAAGCCAGGAATGACCTTGCAGATATTCGCCGCTACACCTTCGATAAGTTCGGCGAAAAGCAAGTTGACGCGTACCTAAGCAAGCTGGCCGAGGGCATCCAAGGCATTCGGGTTATGCCTGGAATCGGTCGTCAGCATGACGAAATCCCGGATGATCTAGTCCTAGTCAAAGTAGAGCAGCACTACGTTGTCTACCAACACGTCGATGACCAGATTTATATTGTGCGGATTATTTTCGCCCGAAGTAACTTGGGCCGAAATTTCGAGTAGTCGTGGAGTGATAATGAGTATCGAGGTCAGCAGTATGGTCTTGGCGGAAGCGCCCACGAGAAGGCATGAGCCTTATCAAGTGCGAGTCGAGGACTACAAGCGCTTTCGGCGCGATGGTTATTTGCACGTCAAGGGCTTGGTCGCGCCCGACGAAGCGGCCGAGCTGGCGGCGTTCACCGACGACATGATGGCGGGCCGGGCGTCGATTCCCGGCGTGCCTGGCCCGCCCGCGCACTTGGCGGAATCCGAGCGCCGCGTCCATTACGAGCGCATCCACATGCCGCACCGCGCCTGTGAGATCGCCGAGCGATTCCTGCTGCATCCGCGCATCGTCGATGTGCTGGAAGCGCTGATCGGCCCCGATATCCTGGCGCTGCAGACCATGCTCTTTTTCAAGCAGCCCGGTCAAGCGGGCCAGGGCTTCCATCAAGACTCCTACTACATCCCCACCCAGCCGGATACGCTCATCGGCGCCTGGCTGGCGATTGACGCCGCCGACGAAGACAATGGCTGCCTGTGGATGACGCCCGGCTCCCAGCATGAGCCGATCTACCCCGATTGCGACGGCGCGACGCGGCAAGGCGATACCGTGCTCAGCGACATTGATTCGATTGAGGCGGCCAGCCACCCCGATGTCGCGGTCAATACGCTGGCGCGGATCGCCTTGAGATACGGGAGCGAAGTGAAAGTCGAGGCGCAGCCCGGCGACGTGGTCTTCTTCGGCGGGCATATCTTCCACCGCTCGCATCAGAATGCCTCGCAGCGGTCGCGGCGCGCATTCGTCAGCCACTACTGCAACGCCCGTTCGCGCGTGCCCTGGAATCACGGCATCCCATACGCCGGCGCAGACAATGGCGGCGCGGCCAACCAGGAGCATATTCTGGCGCGCGGCGCGACTCACTTGCCCTACGCGCAGCCCAGGTTCGGCACTCTCTGCGCGGCCAATACGCCCGATCTCTACGGCGAACGCGGCGACGACAATCGCGTCAAGTCGATGATGGGCGACGACAACGGCTTCATGGTGCTGGTGCCGCATGAAGATGTCGAGCATGATCACTGACTTTTGGCCACAGAGGCGCATAAGTAAGCGCGAGTAAGTCATGCAACAGAATGTCACACGTTACCCCCACCCCCAAACCCTGTTCCCCCTCGGTCCCCCGCCTCACGGGGGATGTATCCCATAAAGAGGGAGGGGGCTTAAGCTCAGCATATTCGCGGCTTTGCTCCCCTTCCCCCTTTATGGGGGCAAGGGGCCGGGGGATGGGGGCTTGAAGGACGACTGGTTACACTAATTACTTGTGAATACTGAGAAAAGCGCCTCAAATGGAGAAGCTATGGTTCTGAACACTGAGTATGCGATCAGCAACGCGCAGGCAGCGCAGTATCAGCGGGATGGGCACATTCTTTTGGACGGTGTGCTGCCGGCTGAGTATGTCCCGCCCTATCACGAGGCTATCGCGCGGACGGTCAAAGAGCGCAACAAGGAAACGCGCGCGCTCAAAGACCGCGACACCTACGGCCGCGCTTTCCTGCAGACGACCAACTTGTGGGAATATAACGAGGTGGTCAAGGAATTCGTGATGGCGAAGCGCTTCGCCGGCATCGCGGCGCGGCTGATGGGCGTGCAACGCGTGCGGCTCTACCACGATCAGGCGCTGTTCAAAGAAGCCGGCGGGGGCATCACACCCTGGCATCAGGACCAGCACTATTGGCCGCTGGCCACGGACAAGACCATCACCATGTGGATGACCCTGGCCGATATCAGCGCTGATATGGGCACGCTGCGTTTCGCGTCGGGCTCGCATGTCGCGGGTTACCTGGGCGATATCCCCATTTCAGACGAATCGGAAGCGCAGCTGCGCGAATTCGTCGCTCAAAAGGGCTTCACGCTGGCGCAGGCGGACGCTATGAGCGCCGGCTCGGCCACCTTCCACAGCGGCTGGACCCTGCACTCGGCGCCGCCGAACCAATCTGACAGGATGCGCCCGGCCATGACCGTCATATACTTCGCCGATGGCGCGCGGGTGAGCGAGCTTGATAACAAGAATCGCGTCGTCGATCGCGACCACTGGCTGCCGGGGACTGAGCCGGGGGATTTGGCGGCGTCTCGGCTGAATCCGGTGTTGGGATAGGCGTCCCCCCAAACCACCGCTTCACCATACGGCTTCCCGTCGCTGCGGCGAATTAGGACGGCTATGCTTTATACTGCGTCAAAGTCTTGACATCAGACTATGAGGCAAACTGGAATGTTCAGATGGGTGGTGCTGCTGGCGCTGGTTTGGGCGCTGGCGCCGGGTGGCGCAGGTTATGCGCAAGAGCGCGGCTGGGCGACGGCCATCGCCTGGAGCCCGGACGGGGAGACGATTGCGGTCGGCAGCAGCACCGGGGTCTGGTTCTTTGATACGGAGTTCAAGGAGAAGGGATATGTGCCGACGCCGGAGATGAATGGCCACTCACCGACAACAATGGATTGGAACGCAAGCGGCAATTTGCTTGCCATTGCGACTGCGCGAACTCCAAACACATTCGGTGCGCCAGTTCTAGTCATAGATGTCAAAAACATGAAGGTCAATACTCAGATTGAGAACGGAAATCTGACGACCGTACTACGTTGGCATCCGCTTCAAAATAGCATAATGGCAGGGATTGAAAGCAGTATATACATCTGGGATGCGCTGACAGGCACAGAAATACAGGTGCTGAGAGATATAATACTGAGTGATAAGGGTTTAGTGAATTACGCAACATCGGTCTGCTGGCTCAACAAGAGTACGATCGCAACTGTAGGCAGCTATGACGTATACATTATTGACGTATGGGCAGGCACGACGCTGAATAAAATTGAGGTTCTTAATGGCGGAAACGCGGAGTGTTTTGAAGACCGAAAGCTAATCTCACGTTGGGGCATCATTGACCTGGTTTCAGGTGCATACCTGATCAGCTTCTCAGACAGCGCGGCATTTGTCGATTACCAGCGCGACGCGGTCGATGTAGCGTGGTCGCCTGATGGCAAACGATTCGTCGTACATGGCAATGTCAGCTTATGTCGCTTTGGTGTCTACGATGGGCAGACCACAGAATTGCTCGCGGAACTGCAGGGCAGTTTTTCGCGACTGCATGACGTACCTACCTATCAGGACTCAATCGCATGGCAACCGGACGGCGATCTCATAACAGCAGTCGGACAATTCGATATGCGTCTCTGGGACGCCGAGACATATACGCTGCTGCATCGATATGACGGTTTCGAGGTCGGAGATCACCAGTTGATCGACCCTGAAGCTAGCCATAGCAGCGAAGAGCGACGCATGGAAATGTACAGTAACTATACCAAGTGCCCTGATTCATAGTTGGGCAAATAATTACAGTGTCTTGGAGTTTATTTTGCGAAGTCTCATCCTAGTATTTGGGGCAATCTGCGCCTTCTCGCTGAGCATCCAGAGCCTTGCACAAGATCGTGGCCGGGCGTTTACCATCGCCTGGAGCCCGGATGGAGGGACGATTGCGGTTGCCAGCAGCAGCGGCTTGTGGTTCTTCGACGATGCTTTTAACGATGTCGGTTTCTTGGCTACGCCGCAATATGAAGGATTCGCGCCGACGACTATGGACTGGAGCGCTGATGGCAGCTTGCTTGCTTTGGCATACGGAGTATTTCCCAACTACAGCCTGGGCAGACGATACAGTGGAGACGATTATCCCATACTGATTGTGGACGCCTTCAAGCGAGAAGTGAGCAAGGTCATTGAGTTCCCGAGACCAAGCGCGCCGATTCGGTGGCACCCAAATGACCGGCGACTTCTTGTTGGCGCTGCTAATGGACGAACGTCAGTACTTAACGCAATAACGGGGGACGCAGAGTATAGCTTCCGCGGACGGGAGTTTGCCACTTCAGTTTGCTGGGTAGGCGGTAGTGTGGTAGCGCTAATTGGCTGGCCTGAAATCCACGTGGTCGACGTCTCGCGAAACAAGGTTGTGCATCGCATTGAACGCGGACGATCTGCCTCGGGTGAAGTAGATATGCCAGCTAGTTGCGACAGATCCGGCCGCGCCATTCATGGATTTGCTTATGCCTTTGACTTACGTGCTGGGACCAGAGCGCGAATTTATAGCATGGACAACACCATTACCTTGAGCGATTACTGGTTTGAGGAGTGGCACGGCGTCGCGCTAGCTTATTCGCCGGACGGAAAGAAAATCGCCACAAACGGTAACTCAGGCCTGTGTAGAATCGCCGTGTTTGATGGCGAAAGCCATAGTCTGATTGCTGAATTGCAGGGCAGCTATGTAGAGGGGTACGAGTTTCTTTTCCGTGATTCAATTGCCTGGCATCCAGCGGGCGAGAAACTCGCTATCGTGGGCCAATTTGATATACGTATCTGGGACGCGGAGACCTACAAATTGCTGCAGCGCTACGAAGGTTTTAACGCCGGATTTTATGATCCGCACCCGTCTGACACGGCTACCGATGATTCTTCGACTATCTATCAGAACCAGCTTCGAGAACTGAGATGTCCTGACATTCCCGATTCAATGCTTTTCAGACAGGATTAGGCCGATGAAAATCACCCAGGTCGAAGCCATCCCCCTCTTCGCCGCTTTCGCTGAGGCCTTTGACGGCGACGTCCCACCCGAGCTCTCCCTGCCCGCCTTCAGCATGCGGGATAACCCCCTGCTCGGCCAGGGCGCGGTCATCGTGCGCATTGAGACCGACGCCGGCCTGGTCGGCATCGGCGAGGCCATGGGCAGACCCGGTCCGCGCGGCACGGCGGCGCATATCAACGAAGTGCTGGCGCCGATGCTGCCGGGGCGCGACCCGCGCCATCATCAGGCGCTGTTCACGGCCATGAACGAGCAGATGCGCTTCGCGCCAATGGGCATCAGCGGCGTCGACATGGCGCTCTGGGATCTGCGCGGCCAGATCTATGACGACTGCCTGACGAACTTGCTGGGCGGCGCCGCGCGCGAGACGGTCGCCTGCTACGCCAGCCCGATTCCCTACATGGCGACGCCGGAGGGCTCGGCGGAGAAAGCGCGCGAATTCCTGGCGCAAGGTTTCCGCGCGGTCAAGCTCAAGATCGGGCGCGGCGTCGGCGTGGATATCGAGCATGCCGCGGCCGTGCGCGACGCCGTCGGCGGCGACGTCAAGCTGCTGGTCGACGCCAACGGCGCTTACACGGTCAGCGAGTCGGTGGCGCTGGCGAAGGAGCTGGTGCGGCTGGGCGTCTACTGGCTGGAGGAGCCGGTTCATCCCGAGTATCCCGACGACTTGGCGCGCATCCGGCGGCGAGTCGACTTGCCGGTGGTCTCGGGCGAGTGGCTGGGCAGCTGGTATCAGTTCCGCGACTTGCTGAAAGCCGAAGCGGTCGATGTCATCATGCCCAATATCGCGCGCTGCGGCGGCATCACCGGCCTGATGAAGATCGCTGACCTGGCGGCCCTGGAAAATGTCGCCGTCGCGCCGCACGGGGTGGGCGCCGGCATCGGCATCACGGCGGCCATCGCAGCTTGCGCCGTCATGCCCAACTTCCTGATATACGAATACAACCAGCTCTTTAATCCGCTGCGGCACACGGTTGCGCATGAAACGATTGACTACCGCGACGGCGTCTTAAGGCCGAATGCGGGCGCCGGCCTGGGGGTCACGTTGAACGAGCAGACTGTCGCGCGTTACCGCGTCGATTAACATTAATCTCAGTATCGGCATTTGCTGGCGATTGGCCGGCGCCTGGCGTCGCTCGCGCCTGGCGGTATCACGCGGAGATCAGCGCTTTGGGCGCGATCACGCCCAGTCCATGCTGCGTGCCAAATACGCGCAGTTGGTGCGTATCCGTCTCCAGTTCGTTCAGGCGCGCGTCCAGCGGATCGTCCAGCCCGAAGACTTCGGCCAGTACGTGGCGCTCCCAATGTCCGGTGCGCGCGGTGATGAGATCCGGCTGGTCGCGCGATATCGTCATTCGGGGATTGCACAGAATCGGCGAACAATCGTGGATCGCCAGCAGCCAGTCCTGGCGGCGCAGCACGGCCGCAATCACGTTATTGAGCAGACGCCAGGGATGAGCGTCCAGATAAATGATGCCGGGCGCGTAAGGGTCAAGAATATCCTGCTCAACGGACTCGGTGACGTCATGCAGCAGCAGAGTCGCTTCATCGGGGCTGAAATACCGGACCAGGTCTTCAATGTCGAAGCAGGTCACGCGCGTCTTCAGTTGCAAATGCGCCAGGCTGTCCAGGATGCGCCGCGTCGACTTGCCCTGGTGGACGCCGATCTCGATCAGTTCAGGCGGCTGAAAGCGCGCGCACAGGCAATGGATCACGAAGGCCTCTTCCGATGACAGCGTGCCAACCTGCCCCAGCTCGGATACATGACGCTTGGCCGCCATGAGACCCTGATAGTCGGCCCAGAGCGTTTCAATCCGCGCGACCGGCTCCTGCAGGGACGCGGCAATGTCGAGCAGCAAGCGCGAATGATCGACCGCCGTCGGGATGACCGGCCGATACGATTGCAGCTTGTAGGTATTCCAGAGCTTGATCAGCCGCAGACGCCAGGGATGCACAGTTAGTTCCGCCTCTCGATCAAGCGCTCGCCAGTTTTCGTCAATGTCATGGCCGGCAGAGAGGCAAACTGGTCAAGGATTTGCAATGGCAGTTCTGATGCATGAGCCGAAATGGCGCTGTTTCGCTTGCCGAATCTCAAAGCTGTCGTATAATCTCAGAAAATGCCGTAAATCAACAAGTCTTGTTAGCCAGGATTCGATTGCAGCATCTGGAGTATACGCCCGAATCAGTAATCAGGCATGAGATAAAGGCCAAAGAATCAGCTGCCTGGCCAATCCGGATCGGGACTTAACGCCAACGCCGCAGCAACGAATCGCCGCAATTGTAAAATGAGGAAGGACAAGCATGTTACCCGAAGCCAGACGCCGCTCGATACTCAGTCACCTGTCACAGGTAGGCAGCGAATCGATAGTCAACCTTGGCCGACGATATCACGTATCGACAATGACAGTCCGCCGCGATTTGCGGTCGCTCCAGCAGGGCGGCTTCGTCACCTTGACGCACGGCGGCGTGATATTCGATGGCGACTCGTTCCAGCAAAATGAAAGCCATCAAATCGAGCGGGCCAACATCCGCGCGGCGGAGAAGCGCGCCATCGGTCGCTATGTCGCCGCCAACTTTGTCGACGCGGACGATGTTGTCTTCCTCGATTCCGGTACTACGGTCCGCGCCATCGTCCCCTACCTCCAGGTGAAAGCGAATCTCACCACCGCCAGCAACAGCGTGCGCACGATCCAGGCGCTGTTTCGCAAAATACCGCATAGCACGATCTTGTGCACGGGCGGTACGCTGGCCGCGGCGGCGCAGTCCTTTGTGGGTCCGGTCGCGGAACGATTTTTCGACGACTTTTTCGCTCGCAAAGCGATTATCTCCGGCGTCGGCTATTCAATTCAAGCGGGCCTGGCGGATTCGCAGTTGCTTGATACGGCGGTCAAAAAAGCCATGATTCGTTCATCCGAGCGCAGTATCATCGTCATTGACTCCAGCAAGATGGGCCACACCGCCATGGCGCAAGTGCTGGCGACGCCTGAGATTCAAACAATGGTCACAGACGACGGCATCTCGGATTCAATGCGGCGGGACATTGAAGCAGCCGGCGTTGAACTGCATATCGCGCCAGTCAAAAGCCGCGAGCGCGCGCCGGACCACTAGGGAAAGCGCTCAAGCTGCGCGCGCGTTGGCAGCCCGGCGATAACGCCCAGATGCATGGCGGTATAGGCGCCGGAGCGCACGGCGACGCGGGCGGCAGCCGCCAGAGCCAGCCCCTCGCCAAGTGAGACAGCCAAGGCGGCGTTGAAGCTGTCCCCGGCGCCGGTGACATCGACAGCCTGAATGGGAATCGCCGGGATCTGCGTAGCGCCGGCGTCATCGACGATCAGCGCGCCGGCTTCCCCTAGCGTGACCACGACGCTGCCCACGCCGCAATCCAGCAATCGCCGCGCCAGTTCTTCCGCCGGGGCATCGGCGTCGGGCGGCAGCCCCAACAAGAGGCGCGCTTCGCTGGCGTTGGGCGTCAGGATGTCGACATTGGCGAGCGTGTCGGGGACGACCGCGCGCGCCGGCGCCGGATTAAGCAGGGTCAGCGCGCCCGATTCCCTGGCCAGCGCCAATGCCGCCGCGACCGTTTCCGCCGGCGCCTCAAATTGGGCCATCAAGATATCGCTGTCGCCGATGAGCGCGGCGCATGTCTTCACATGCTGCGGCGTCAAGCGCAGGTTGGCGCCCATATCGACCGTGATCCAGTTGTCGCCGGTGGGCAGGACGTTGACGAAGCCGACCCCGCTGTAGGCGCCTGCAATCCGGTGGATGTGAGCCGTGCCGATGCCCTCGGCTTCATACAGGCGCAGGGCGCGTTCGCCGAAAACGTCGTCGCCGACGCAAGCCAGCAGGCGCACATCGGCGCCCAGGCGCGCGGCCGCAATCGCCTGGTTTGTGCCTTTTCCGCCGGGCCCCATGTCCAGGCCATCGCCGACCAGGCTCTCGCCCTGGGCGGGCAGGCGCGGCACACGGATCGTCAGCGCCTCGACATAGCTGCCGACTACGAAGATTTTGGTCATGGCGTTGTCCGCCTATTGTCCACCGGCCCGAACCGTCACCTCGGCCGGCTGCCAGCCCGCGCCGGTCACATCCAGGCCCTCCGCCGCGAGATATTCCAGCGCGGCCATAACCAAATCACTGCGGTAGCTGGCTTCGGCCGGCTCGTCGTCCAAGGCGCCGATGGCCAGCATCCACTCGACCGTCTGCCGCCAGAGCGCTTCGTCGACCAGGCCGATGCCCGCGGGCGCGGGCCAGATCAGTTTGTTGACCTCATTCATCTGCCACTGCTGATGACTTTCGCCCAGCTCGGGGTCTACCTCGCGCAAGATGCGCACGCAGTCGTCGGCGTAGTCGCGGCAGTGGATCCAGGCGCGCAATGTCGCGCGGATCAGCGCGGCGGCGATGTCTTCGTTGCCGGCCCGCGCCAGCCAATCGGCGTCGGCGACGATATGATCTTGCAGCATAGCCAGGCCGAGTTGGTTGAAGTCGATGATGTTCAACTCGTCTTGCCGATACAGTTCGCCGGTGGCCGGATTGACCTCGCCCAGCAGGCGGCCGTAGCCGTTGTAGATCAGCGCTTGCGCGGCATCCAGCTCGCCGTCAAGCAGCGGACCCAGGTGGAAGGGCTGCTCGACCAGCAGGAGATGTTCGCCGCTAACTGGATCCGAGCCGATGTGAAAGGTCAGGGCGTAGACCTCAAACTCGCTGCCGTTCGGCCAATAGCCGATGCGCTTGAGTACGATATCATTGGCTTCCACGATGCCGGCGTCGGCGAATGACACCAGGACGGTGCCGCTGCGCTGGAAGATCTGCGCGACGTTGACGAGGTCAGCGCCGCTTTCATTGCTTTTTAATACCCGCGGCGCCCAGGTCACGCCGAATTCGACGGCGCCCGCCGCGACGGCGTCAGCAGGATGTATGGCGCCGTCGCTTTCCAGAATCGTGACATCCAGGCCTTCATCGGCATAGAAGCCCTTCGCTTGCGCGACGAAATAGCCGGCGAATTGCGCTTGCGCCACCCATTGCAATTGCAACTTGACCGGCCGCAGGTCGTCCGCAGCGCCGGCAGTTATGCTCAGCGCGAGCAACGACACACTCAAGATAATGATTCGCAACATGGACAGGCTCCTTGGAAATGGCGTGGTCGGCGTACAATCGGGTCTGGCGATAAATTGGCGATAGCCCGCCTCACAGGGCTATACTTTACAGCATAATACACTTTCTTGAGGTGTAGAGAGGCTGATCGAAATGGCGAACATAAGCGCGGAAAGAGACGGTTTGGCTGACGGCATGCCGCGTGATGAGCGCGGATTGTGGCGACCGGAGGGAGAAGTCGGCGCGCCCAACCCATGGTTCTCCTGGCCGCCAAAGCCGCGCGCGGCCGCGCGATGGCTGAAAGCGTACTTGTGGCCCTACAATATTCTCTTCATGATTGCGGCGGCTGTGACCTGGCTTTACCTGACGCCGGAAACCTCGCGGATGACCGAGTTCCGCGCCGGCTGGATGCTCGAAATCTTCCTGCGCAACCAGATCATGTTGATTGCCTACGCGTCTGCGCTGCATGTAAGCATGTGGACGCTTAAGACGCAAGGTTATCAATACAAGCTGTCGCTGAACTGGATGAGCAAAAGCCGCAAATTCCTCTGGAACGATCAGGTGCGCGACAATATGTTCTGGAGCATCGCCAGCGCCGGCACGATCTGGACGGGATTTGAAGTGCTGATGCACTATGGCTACGCCAACGGTTTCTTCCCCTTTATTGACCCGCGCCAACAGCCGATCGCCTTCGCATTGATCCTTTTTCTGTCGCCGCTGTGGTACCACTTCTACTTCTACTGGGGACACCGCCTGCTGCACGTGAAGTTTCTGTACCGAGCCGTGCATCATGTGCATCACCGGAATATCGAAGTCGGGCCTTGGTCCGGCCTGTCGCAGCATCCGATAGAGCATGTCATAATGTACGCGAGCATGCTGATCCACTGGCTGATCGGCGCGCATCCGATGTGTATGATTTTCGGCGGGCAGCACGTGACCTTCGGCTCGATAATGGGCCATGGCGGCTTCGAGGAAATTGTCATCAAAGACGATTTGAAGATCTCTTACGGCAATTACTGGCATTCGCTGCATCATCGCTATTTCGAGTGCAATTACGGCGAACCGGATATCCCGCTTGATCATCTCTTCGGCACCAACTTCGACGGTTCGCCGGAGCAGCGCGAGAAAATGCTGGCCAGGATGCGGGCGATGCACGGGGACTGAGCCCGGCCGCCGCGGCCCGTTTGCAGCTGCCGCTGCCCTGCGCTATGCTTGAGGTCAAGAAATCTCATTTTAGCTTTAAGGCAGGTTTATTGTGGCTAACGTAAACGTTGAGCGAGATGGCTTGGTCGACGGCATGCCGCGGGACGAGCGCGGCTATTGGATACCGGACAAAGACATCGGCGTGCCGAACCCGATTTTTACTTGGCCCCCCAATCCCAAGGCAGTGGCGATCTGGTTCAAGGACTACCTGTGGCCGGTCAACGGCAGCCTCATGCTCGTGGCGATTTTGACCTGGCTATTCCTGACGCCGCAGATGTCGCGCATGACCGAATTCCGCGCCGGCTGGATTCTTGAAGTCTTCGCCCGCAATCAGATCATGCTGATCGGCCTGGCTACGGTTTTGCATGTTCGGCTGTGGACGCAGAAGGCGCAGGGACTGCAATACAAATGGTCATCCGCCTGGATGGGCAAGAGTCGAAAGTTCCTATGGAATGATCAGGTGCGCGATAACGTGTTCTGGAGCGTCGTCAGCGCCGGCGCGATTTGGACCGGCTTCGAGGTGGTCATGCTCTATGCCTACGCCAAGGGCATCATCCCCTTCATAGACCCGCGCCAGCAGCCAGCACAATTTATCGTGATCCTGCTGCTCGTTGGCTTGTGGCGGGAATTCCACTTCTATTGGGCGCATCGCTTTCTGCATGTCAAATTTCTATACAGAATCGCCCATTACGTGCATCACAAAAATATCAATATCGGGCCCTGGTCCGGCTTGTCCATGCACCCCATCGAGCATCTGCTCTATTACAGCTGCATGCTGATTCACTGGGTGGTCGCCTCGCACCCCATCCACATGATGATGAACGGGCAGCACGCCACCTTCACCGCCATTTTGGGTCACGGCGGCTTCGATGAATTTGTTGTCAAGGATGGCGTCAAGATCCCCTCGGGCGCTTCCTACTATCATTCGCTGCATCACCGCTATTTCGAGTGCAACTACGGCGAGATGGGCATGCCATTTGACCACTGGTTCGGCACCAGCCACGATGGAACGCCGGAGAAGCGCGAGCGGATGCTGGCGCGGAAGCGGGCCATGCACGGGAGTTAGAACCCGGGCAGAAGCGTAAAGTCGAAGGCCCGGTCGCGGTCGCAGCTGAGCTTGCCGTCGCTGAGTTGCAATTCCGCGACAGGCTGCATTGGCGCGCCACCTGGTATAAAGCAGCCACCAACTTTTTTCCTGGCGATTCCAGATCAGGGTTGGGTCGGCGGGGCTATCGTAGACGGGATCGCGAATGGGCGAGGCAAACGCGCGGGCGACTCACGGAGTCGCCCCTACAAGGCTTGAATGAAGATGCGGATTCAAACGGGCGACCTGATAGGTCGCCCCTACAGCTAACTTACATTCAATGATTACTCGCCGCCGGGACGCAGTTCAACCTCGACCGGGCGCCACATATCGCCGACCACGTCGACGCCGTCCATCGCCAGCGAATCCAGCGCCGCCTGCGCCAAATCCGTGCGATAGGCGCCCATGCCCGGCTCTTCGCTGATGACCAGGCCCTCAATCGAAACGGCGACAGTCTGCGCCCAGAGGTCCTCATCCATGATGCCGATGCCGGCCGGCGAGGGCCAGATCAGCTTGCTGATTTCGTTCAACTGCCAGGTCTGGTGGCTTTCACCCAAATGTGAGCCACGCTCAAGCACCAACTCAATGCACTCGTCCGGATAATCGCGACAATGAATCCAACCGCGGAAGCTAGCCTCGAGGAAGGCGACGGCGAGATCTTCATTGCCCTCTTCAGCCAGCCAGTCGGCATGGGCGAAGATATGATCCTGCAGCATGGCTGTGCCCACGTCATTGAAGTTAATGACGTTCAGGTCTTCGGGCTGATACAGCTCGCCGGTATCAGGATTTACGGCCTCGAGGACCTGCGCGTATTCGTTGTAGGTCATGGCTTGCGCCGCGTCCAGCTCGCCATTGAGCA
>CAZWCV010000089.1:0-15314 GCA_964632725.1 uncultured Anaerolineaceae bacterium | reverse complement strand
GATGTGGCTGAGAATCCCCCCCTCTCCCCTTGTGGGAGAGGGGGCCGGGGGGTGAGGGGTAGAAACGAAGCCGCCCTCACCCTCCTCGTCGCCGATGAAACCGGCTGGGAGAACCTCTGCTGGTTGATCACGCAGGCGCAGCATCAAGCGCCGAAGGGCGAAGGGCTGCTGCGCTTCGAGCAGTTGCAAGGGCGCACCGCCGGCTTGATCGCCTTATCCGGCGGGCGCGAAGGCGAGATCAATCGCGCGCTGGAAAGCAATGGCATGGGCGCCGCCCGTGAAGCCGCGCGGGCTTATGCGGCGCTCTTTGACCCGGGCTGTTTCTTCATCGAGCTGCACCATCACCGCCGCCCCTACGATGATCAGCGGGCGGACGCGCTGGTGGAATTGGCGCGGTCGCTGAAGCTGGATTATGTCGCGGCGAACCACGTCCATTATCCCACGCCGGCGGAAAAACCTTTGGGCGATGTCTTGGCCGCCATCCGCCACAACCGCAGCTTGAACGAGGCGCGCGCGCAGCTCTTCCCCAACGGGCAGCACTACTTGAAGCCAGCCGAAGCAATGGCGGCGCTCTTCCATCGTTACCCCCGCGCCTTGCTCAATACGCTGCGCATCGCGGATGCCTGCCGCTATCAACTGCCCTCCCAATTGCAGGCGCTGCCGCAGTATCCGCTGCCCGACGGCATGAGCGCGCAAGCGTTTCTGAGCGCGCTTTGCCGCGGCGCGGACCGTTATCGCCCGCACATGGAAGCGCGCCTGCGGCATGAATTGGACATTATTGAAACGACCGGCTTGGCCAACTATTTTCTGGTGGTCTGGGATATTGTGCATTTCGCCTGGGAGCGCGGCATTCGCTGCCAGGGGCGCGGCTCGGCTGCCAATTCGGTGGTGGCGTATCTGCTGAAGATCGCGCCGGTCGACCCGATCAAGCACCGGCTCGTCTTCGAGCGTTTCCTCTCGGAAGAGCGCCAGATGACGCCCGATATCGATATGGACTTCGATGCCGAAACGCGCGAAGAGGTCATTCAATACCTCTACGAGAAATACGGGCGGACGCACGCGGCCATGGCTTGCACCTTCGTCACCTACCGCCACCGCAGCGTCATCCGCGATGTCGCCAAAGCCTGGGGCTTCAGCCCGGCCATGCACCCCATCCTGCGCGACCACTGGGAAGAACGCGGCCAGCATACCCCGCCGCATCTGGAAGCCTTCTTCGATGTCTGCGAGCGCCTGCTGGGCAATGTGCGTCATATCGGCATCCACAACGGCGGCGAAATCATCTCCGATGTGCCGCTCTCGCGCCGCCTGCCCACCGAGCCGGCGACCATGCCCGATCGCACCGTAGTGCAATGGGACAAGGAAGCGCTGGAAGACGCCGGCATCATCAAAATTGACGTGCTCGGCCTGCGCATGCTGGCGGCCATCACGGAAATGGTCGCGCGCACCGGCGTCGACGCCGAGACCATCCCCTTCGACGACCCGCGCGTCTACCAGATGATCACCGCAGCCAGGACCTTCGGCGTCTTCCAATGCGAAAGCCGCGCCCAGATGAATACCCTGCCGCGCCTGAAACCGACGAAGTTCATTGACCTGGTCATCGCCATCAGCTTGATCCGCCCCGGGCCCATCATGGGCAATATGGTCCACCCCTACCTGCGGCGGCGGCGCGGCGCCGAAGAAGTGACCTACCTCGACGAGCGGCTCAAACCGGCGCTGGAAGAAACCCTGGGCGTCATCCTCTGGCAGGAGCAGGTGCTGAAAGTGGCGCACGATATCGCCGGCTTCAGCCACGGCCAGGGCGAGATGCTGCGCCGCGCCCTGGGCAGCAAATACTCCTTCCAACTGCTTGACCAGCTGGAAGTCGTCTTCATGGAAGGCGCGCTCAAAAATGGCGTGGACGAGGAGACGGCGCGCACCATATTCGAGCAGCTGCGCGGCTTCGGCGCATACTCCTTCGCCAAGAGCCACGCCGCCAGCTTCGCCGTGCTGACCTACCAATCGGCCTGGTTCAAGCTGCATCATACGGCTATCTTCTACGCCGCCATCCTCAATCACCAGCCCATGGGCTTCTGGTCGCCCAGCACCCTGGTCTACGACGCCATGCGTCAGGGCATCAGCGTGCTGCCGCCGGATATCAACGACAGCGCCGCCGATTGTACGGTCATAGACGGCGCCATCCGTATCGGGCTGAGTTATGTCAAGGGGCTGAAGAGCCACCGCCTGGACCCGCTGCTGGCCGAGCGGGCGCGCGCTCCCTTCGCCGATCTGGCTGATTTCATCGCGCGCGTCAAACTGCCCCTGCGGCTGATCGAACGCCTGATCCAGGCCGGCGCCCTCGACCGCTGGCACAGCTCCCGCCATCAACTGCTCTGGGATGCCGGCGTGCTCTACAAAGCGCGCGGACGCTTGCCCCTGGGCACGACCATGCCGGCGGCGCAACTGCCCGAGCCGACCGCGATGGAGCGCTTGAATATGGAGTTCGCCGCGACCGGTTTGTCCACCCAGCACCACCCCATGCAATACTTCCGCAAATGGTGTGATGAGCGGCGCATCCTGCACAGCAAACAGATGATGCGCGCCCGCGAACGCGCCGTAGTCGAGACGGCCGGCATGGTCGTCATCATTCAAGCGCCCGAGACCGCCAAAGAAATCCGCTTCATCACGCTGGAGGATGAATTTGAATTGATCAACGTGGTCGTCTTCCCCGACCTCTACCAGCAAACGCGCAAGATCATCCGCGGCGAGCGCTTCCTGTGGTTCAAAGGCGTGGTCGAGCGCGACGAGACAGTCACCACCCTGCGCGCCACCGGCGTGCGCGCCCTGCCGCTGGACGCGCCTGGCTTGCCCAGCCTGCCCCGCTGGCGCAGCCACATGAGCCTGCCGCAGCCAAACGACAGCGGCGCGCCTTTCAGGGCGAGTCTGTAAATGCGCTCAACCGGCGAAGAGCGGCGTCGGCGTCCCCGTCACCCCCGGCCGATAGCTGAACAAGCTGCCCGCCAGCGGATACTTGTGCTTGTCGGACTCGTCAATGCCGGTGCTGGCCGTGGTGATGTAGAGCGTGTCCAGCTCGGCGTCGGCGAAGGTACAACTGGTGATATTCGGCACGGGCAGCGGAACCGCCTCGAGGATTTCACCGGCCGGCGAATAACGGGTGATGCGCGCGCCGCCAAAATGCGCCACCCAGAGGCAATCCTCACTGTCGACCGTCATGCCGTCCGGCACGCCCTCATCGTCCAGAGTGAACTCGGCGAAGACGCGCTTGTTGCTCAAGTCGCCGTTGGCCGCCATATCCAGGGCGTAGATCGTGCGCTTGATGCTGTCGGTGTGGTAGATAATCGTGTTGTCGAGGTTAAACGTGGGGCCGTTGCAGATGATGTAATCGCGGTCGCATTGCCGCACGCTCAAATCCGGATCCAGGCGATAGAGCGCGCCGGTCTCCGCGCTTTGGCCAATGTCCATAGTGCCGGCCCAATAGCGCCCGCTGCTGTCGACCTTGCCGTCGTTGAAGCGGTTGCCGGGCCTGTCGGCTTCCGGCAGCGCGATCGGCTGGGCCGAGAGCACATCAAAGTTGATGAAGGCGTAGCCGTCCTTGATCGTGCCGATGAAGCCGCCCCCAACGCGCGGCGACAGACTCGTCACCTCAAAGTCGAAAGTCCAGGTCGTTTTACCGCCATCGGCCAGCGCGTAGCGGTGTACCTTGTTGCTGAAAATGTCGACCCAGTAGACCGCGTTCTCCGCCTCAACCCACAGCGGCCCCTCGCCCAGGATCGCGGGAATCTCCCATACCAGTTGCACTTCGCTCATTGTCTTGCTCCTTTCGCCAATAAAGCCCCCTCCCTCTTCATGGGGGAGGGGGTTTGGGGGTGGGGGCATGTGCCCGCTATTCTACCAATTCGTGAAGGAGCCGTCAGCCCGGTGCAGGTGCATACGCTCGCCCAGGCTGTAGGGATACTTGCTGATTGCTTCGGCGTTGAACTCGATGCCCAGGCCCGGCGCCGTCGGCGGCAGCAGGTAGCCGTCTTCCCATTCCGGCTGATTCAGCACCAGATCGGGCAGGCTTTCGCCCGGTCGTTTCGGCAACTCTTGCACGGCGCAATTCGGCGTCGACAAGCAAAGATGCAGAAACGCGGAAGCCGCCACCGGACCAATGGGATTATGTACAGCGATCTCAATGTAATGCGTCTCGCAAGCCGCGGCGATTTTCTTGGCTTCGGTCAGCCCGGCGCAGATGCACAGGTCGATACGCGCGTAGTCGATCAGCTCTTCTTCGATGATCTGGCGGAACTCCCACTTGGAACTGTATTGCTCGCCCGCGGCCAGCGGTACGGTCGTGCGGCTGCGCAGATTGCGATAAGACTGCGAGTTCTCGACGCGAAGCGGATCCTCGACGAAATAGGGGCGGTACTGCTCGACTTCCTGGCACAGCCAGAGCGAATCGGCCATATTCAGGCGCGTATGCACATCAATAGCCAGCTTGACCTCGTCGCCCAGCGCCAGGCGCAGCGCCTCGAACTCCCTAATCGCCAGCCGCACGGCCACGTCGGGTTCGAGCAGGTCGCCTTTCTGATGCGCCAAACCCCAGCGCAGCGCCTTCCAGCCCTCTTCCAGCGAGCGCTGGCAGCACTCGACCAACTCCTCGACCGTCTCGCCGCTGTTGTGATTGTAGGTCAGCACACGGTCGCGGACGCGGCCGCCCAGCAAGTCGTAAACAGGCACGCCCAGCGCCTTGCCCTTGATATCCCAGAGCGCAATGTCAATGGCGGCCAGGGCCGACGTCAGAATGCGCTGCGCCGGGAAGAAGCCGCCGCGGAAAAGCAGCTGCCAGATATGTTCCGTGCGGAAGGGGTCTTGGCCGATGAGCAGCGGCTTGAAATGCTCGACGGCGCCTTGCACCGCCAGCTCGCGCCCGGTCAAACCGGATTCGCCGATGCCGCTGATGCCCGCGTCAGTCTCGACCACCACGAAACAAAAGGTGCGCCATTCCCGCGCCAAGTAGACTTTGACGTCTGTGATTTTCATGTCGCCTCCCTTGCCGTCTGGATTCCCGTAAGGCGTATTTTTACCATAGTCGCCCGCAATACGCGACTTGGCGCGCGCAGAGTGTTTAACCCGATCCGGTTTGACCGCTGTAGGCGCGTCTCGCTGAAATGCCCGTCGGAATCAATGCCCTACGCAAACGGACGCCTCGACGAAGCGCCCGAATATCAATGCCTTGACAACATCAGCAGGCAGACAGATTCGCCGATGGGTGGGCGTGGGTAAAGAAAGCCGCCCCGCATCCTGACTTCAGCGGGGCGGCAATTTGCTCGCGCGGCTTGCTCGGAGAAGTCTACTCCGAGGCCAGCTGATAGACGCGAACGTAATCCACCAGCATCTCCTGCGGGAAGGTCGTCGTCTCATCGGGCGCGCCGGGCCAGTAGCCGCCGACCGCGACGTTCATCAGCAGGAAGAAATCGTGATCGAAGACCCAATGCTTGCCGTCCAGGTCGTTGCGGCTGATCAGATTAACCAGCTCGCCGTCGACATACCAGCGGATGACATGCTCGTCCCAGTCGATGGCGTAGACGTGGAAGCCCTCGTCGAAGTTGGCGTCGGCGCGATAGGCATGGCCCAGGTTGCCGGCGCCGCTGTAGCCCGGGCCGTGCAAGGCGCCGTAGACCACATTCTTCTCGCCCACGTTCTCCAAAATATCGATCTCGCCGCTTTGGGGCCAGCCGACCTCGGGGAAGTCCGCGCCCAGCATCCAGAAGGCGGGCCAGATGCCCTGCCCGTTGGGGATGTCGATCCGCGCTTCCACGCGCCCGTAAGTGAACTCGACTTTGTCCTGCGTGATGCAGCGCGCCGAGCTGTAGAGGCATTCGCCATAGTGGCAGCTTGACCCCTCCAGCGTCTCCTCGCGGGCGCTGATGACCAGGTTGCCAGCGCCGTCATGCGCGGCGTTTTCGACGCGGTCGGTGTAATACTCAAGCTCGTTATTGCCCCAGCCATGCCCGCCGATCTCGCAGGTCCAGCTTTCGCCGCTGATGGGCGCGCCGGCTTCCGCCTCAAACTCGTCAGACCAGAGCAATTCCCACTCGCGCGAATCCCAGTTGACGCTCTCGTCAATCTCGACCTCGCCCGGGGTCTCCGGCGTCAAAACGGTCACCTGCCTGGCGTCTTCAACGACGACCGCTTGCACATCATCAAGGTAGGCCGTGCGCGCGCCGACATTGGCCGGGAAGCCAAAGGCGATGCCATGGACGGCGTCCAGATTGAAGCCATCGTCAGGCGCTCCGCCCGGCTGCCAGTCGCCGCCCCGCTGGAAGTGCGCGAAGGGGATGGTGAATTGCCGCCAGCCGACATAGTCGTCGAGCAGATGGTAGAAGAAGCGCTCGGCGCTATCGGCGTTGTTGCCGGGCGCGCGGTTATCGAAGATTTCGACCTGTATGATTTGCCCGGTGTCGTTGCCGGTGAGCCAGAAGCGCAAGGCATTGCGCCCGCTCCAGTCCTGGCTGGCCCAGCCCGCTCCGTCAGTGAAGGCGTAAGTGAAGCCGCCCCAGGCGCCGATTTCGTAGTCGACGCGCAAGACCTGGTCGTGCGCTGTTGCTTCGGGCCGAGCCAGCTCGGTGAAGGGAATCGCCTGCGTAATGCCGATGACTGCGTTGCCGGTCGAATCGCCCCAGGGCACAAAACCGATATCCGCTCCATCCGCCTGCTTGACCAGTTTAACGCCGTCTTCAAAGTCGGCGATCAGCAGCGGGTCGGCATAGGGCATCGGCGCCAGCAATGCTTCGTTTAGCGCGACCTCGGCCAGTTGCGCCGGCTCAGGCGCTTCATCCGCCGCGGCTGCCGTGGGCGCGGCCGTCTCCGGCAAGCTGATGCCGGCCAGGTAGACCAGCTGCACATCGTCGATGATGGCGAAGGCTTCACCCGTGCCCGCCGGGAAGCCGAAAGCGTAGCCCGATACCGCGTCGAGATTCAAGCCGTCATCGGGCGCGCCGCCCGGCTGCCAATCGCTGCGCCGCTGAAAGTCGACGAAGGGGAATTCATGCTGCTGCCAGCCAAAAGAGTCGTCAGTGAAGCGGATGAACCAGCGCTCGGCGGTATCGCCGTCCATATCCGGATTGCGATTGTCAAAGATTTCCAGCTGGACGTCGGCGCCGGTGTTAAAGCCGAGGAACCAGAACGCGATGGCGTTGTACTCGCGCCAATCCTGGCTCGTCCAGTGTTGGCCGTCGTTGAAGACATGGGTGAAGCCGCCCCAGGCGCCGATGTCGTAATTGACCGTCAGCGCGGTCGAGGTCTGGCCGCTGCGGGTGGCTTCGGTCAGGCGCAGTTCGACATTGCCCGGCGTATCGCCCCAGGGCGCGAAGCCGATGTTGTTGTTGAAGCTGTCCTGCGCCAGGAAGAGTTCGTCTTGCTCGAAGTCGTCGAGGACCAGCGGGTCGACGCCCAGGGTCGCCAGCTCGACATCGTCCAGGTACGTCGTCTGTGGGCCGGTCCCGGCCGGGAAGCCGAAGGCATAGCCTGATACCGCGTCCAGGCCCAGGCCGTCGTCAGGCGCGCCGCCGGGCTGCCAGTCGGTCCGCCGCTGGAAGCTGCGGAAGGCGACAGTAAACTGTTGCCAGCCGTCGTAGTCATCGGCGATGCGATAGAACCAGCGCTCGGCGCTGTCGCTGTTTAAGTTGGGGTTGCGGTTGTCAAAGATTTCGACTTGCACCATCCCGCCGGTATTGTTCCCGTACAGCCAGAAGCGCAGCGCGTTATGCGCCGTCCAGTCATCGCTGATCCAGTTGTCGCCGTCGGTGAGCGCATGTGTGAAGCCGCCCCAGGCGCCAATATCGTAATTGATTTCCAGCACGCTGGTGCTGGAGCCGGCGCGTTCCATTTGAGCGAGGCCGAGCAGGACGTTGCCGGCGACATCGCCCCAGGGCGCGTGGCCAATCGCATTATTGTATTCGTCGCGGCCGACGAAAACTTCGCTCGCTTCAAAGTCATCCAGGGTTCGCATCGCTGCGTCTTGCGCCTGCGCCAGCCAGGGCGCACAAGCGCTCAGCAGGATAAGCATCAGTTTTCTCAAGGTCATCTTGTTTCCTCCCAATCAAATGCAACCGTCTGTTTCGCCCTATTTATCCACGCCGGTAACTACAATCCCCTGGATGAATACGCGCTGCGCCAGGAAGAATATCAGCAGCGGCGGAATCATCGAAATGACCGCTGCCGCCAGGATCAGCTGCGTTTCCGTGCTGTACAAGCCGTTGAATTCGGTCAAGCCCACCGTGATCGGATTGGCTTCGCGATTGCCCGCCAAGTAGATCAGCGGGCCGAAGAAGTCGTTCCAGGCGAAGAAGAAATGGAAAAGCGAGACCGCCGTCAGCGCCGGCGCCGCCTGCGGCAAAATCACCGAGACAAAAGTGCGGACGCGCCCGGCGCCGTCGATTTGCGCCGCTTCTTCCATCTCGCGCGGGATCGTCAGAAAGTACTGGCGCAGCAGAAAAATGTTGTAGGCGTTGCCGAACATCGCCGGCACGATCAGCGGCAGCCAGGTCCCGCCCCAGCCCAGGACATTGACGAAGAAGGCGTAAGTCGGCACCAGCGTCACGGCCGGCGGCAGCACGATCGTGCCGATCATGATCATGAAGAGCACATTCTTGAAGGGGAAGTTGAAGCGAGCGAAACCGTAAGCGGCGCAGGACGAGGCAACCACCGTGCCGACCATTGTCACGAAGGCGTACATCAGCGTATTCGCCAGCAGCCGCGCGAAATCGATCGTCTCCCAGGCGCGCGGGTAATTGTCCCACTGCACGTCAAACTCGCGCACCGGCGCCAGCTGCCGCCAGTTGCCTTCCCAGTCTATCAGCCCGCCCGCCGGATTGGCCGGGTCGACGAACTGGCTGGCGCGCCGCCCCTTCTTGACCAGCGCCCAATGGCGAATGCCGGACTCTGTCGGGACTTGCAAGACATCGTAGTCATCACCCTCGTATTCGTAGCTGAGGGCGACAGCGGGCCAAATCGGCGCGCGGGGATCGGAAGTTTGCGCTTTCGTCTTTAGCGATGTGATAACCCCGTAAGCCATCGGCATCAGATAGACCGCCAGTATGATCAGCGCGACCAGCGTCACCGCCGCTTGCAGCAGGAGATCGCGCCGTCTCCGGTAGCGTTCGTGTTCCGTGTATTTCTTGCGCTTATCGGCCATCATCGGCTCTCCCCGGCGTAATACACCCAGAAGCGACCCGACCAAAACAGCAAGATGGTGATGGCCAGGCCGATGATAAACATGAACCAGGCCAGCGTGGCGCCGTATCCCATATTTTGGAAGGTGAAGGCTTGCTTGTAGAAATACACCATGTAGAAGTTGGTCGTGCCTTCGGGGTAGCCGCTGCCCAGATTCAAAACCCAGGGCACGATGAAATACTGCAATAGACCAACTACGCTCAGAACCAGGTTATAGAAGATGACCGGCGTCACCATCGGCACGGTGACCGACCATAGTTGCTTGAGCCAGCCCGCGCCGTCAATGGACGCCGCTTCGTACAATTCGGTCGGCACGCCCTGCAAGCTGGCCAGATTGATCAGAATGGCGTTGCCGATGCCCCAAAGCCCGATGAAGGTGTAAGCGAGGTAGATCAAGTTCGGGTCATCAAGCCAGCGCAGCCCATCCATGCCCACAGCCTGAATGCCCGTCAGCCCGATCAGCTGGTTGAGCCAGCCCGTCTGCGGATTCATCACCCGCGACCAAATCAGGATAGCGGCGATCAGCGGCACCATGGTCGGCGCGTAGAAGAGCGTCCGCATCACATTCCGCCCCATCAGATGCTTCGAGTTGAGCAGCACCGCCAGCAAGAATGCCGACACCATGCCGACAGGCAGCGAGATGAGGGCGAACTTGAAGGTGACGAAGAGTGTCTCCCAGGTATTGGGGTCGCGCGCCAGCATCCGCACCCAGTTTTCCAAACCCACGAAGCGGGCTTCGTCCGGGGCCGACAAAGTGAAGTCATAAAGCGAAAACAAGAAAGAAACGATCATCGGCGCGAAATAGAAGAGCGTGAAGCCAATCAGCCACGGGCTCAAAAAAATCAAGCCCCACTTGGCCTCGTCCCGCTGCGCGCCCGTGAGCCGAAACGCGGCGCGCAGGCTCCACTTCGCCTGCCCGCGCGCGGCCCCAAATTCAGAAAACATATCCATGAAGGTTGCCCTTCGACTAACCCTGTCGGGTTGAGCCCGGCGGCGAAACTCGCGCCCACCGCCGGGTAAGCGTTCGACTTGAAGGCGCTATGCCTTACATGTCCGCGTCAAAAATGGCTTGCAGGTCGTCCCGCAGCGCATCCAGCGCGGCATCGACATCTTCGTCGGCGTTATTGTCCACCAGCTGCCCGTATTCGTTGTAGCGCGCGCTGGCTTCCAGGAAGCTGGGCATGCCCTCTTCGTGATTGGGGTTGTCCGGGTGCTGCAAACCAGCCAGCACGACATCCCAATTCAGGTTGGCCCAATCGACATTCGGGTAGTTTTCGCTCTGCGCCGCGACCGTGCGCTCGATGAAGTCTTCTTGCAGGCTCAAGCGCGCCGGCATGCCGCCATAGAGGCTGGTCAGGTCGGCCGCCCGCTCGCCCAGCAGGTAGGTCAAGACGTCAAAGGCTGCTTGCGGATGCTCCGTGCTGTTCATAACGCCAAAGGTATCGGCGTGCAGCTTGGCCGTGGTGACGCCATTGTGCGATGGAACCGGACCGAAATCCCAGTTGGCGTCCAGGTTGGCCGAGCCCCAGCCCAGGTACCACAGGTGTATGGTGATCATGCCCATATTTCCGGTATCGAACCAGTTGGCGCTGCCGCCGCCCATGATCTCGCTGCCGCTGTAGACCGCGTTCGGCATGAAATAGTCTTCCCACATGGCGGCGTGATACCAGTGCTCGGCTTCCCGCCAGACATCGGGAATCACCGCGTTGCCCTCGGCGTCGACGAAATTGGCGGAGCCGAAGAGCGTCGCGCGACCACGGACATCGCTAAATTGCGTGCCGTAGCCAAACTGCACGATATTGCTCGTGTCGAATTCATCCATCGACGCGTCGTTGCCGTTGATATCGACCGAAAGCAGTTTTGCCACCTCTGACAAGGTATCGATATTCCACTCGTGTTCATTGCCTTCCCAATCCATGTAAGATTCGCCGTAGCTGCTGGGCGGATAGGGAATGCCACCCTCGTCAAACAGGTCGACGTTGTACATCAGGAAGGAGGGGAATACCGCGAAGGGAATACCCAGCTGCCCCTCGCCCTCGACGCGATAGAAATCGATCAGCGCCGGGTCAAAGTCGCTGAGGTCATAGCCGTTGGCGTCGATCAACGACGTCAGATCCAGCCAGGCGCCGGGGAAGGAGGCCCGCCCGCGGATGCCCATCGGCCCAACGATATCGGGCGCGTTGCCCGCTGCTATCTGCGTGCTGAGCACATCGTACGCTTGCGCGTTGTCGACGATCTCCAGCACCAACTCGATGCTGTCTTGCGAGGCGTTGAAATCGGCTACGATTTCTTCCTGCGCGGCGACCAGCGGCGCGTCTGTCCCGGCGCCAAGACCCACGTACCAGCGAATTCGGACCGGGTCTTGCGCCTGCGTCGCGCCAACGGCCAGCAAGAGCAGCAGTGACAGGACGATCAGGGTGATCTGTTTAGTTTTACGCATTTCTGACTCCTAGATTACTCCACTATCCGGCTTAAAGGGTTGTGCTTGAAACCTGTTTCAGCGGCGTGAACTTGGCGGAAACCGGTCTCAAAGCGAACATAAAGGCTGTTTGTCAGTAGCTCACCTCCCCGCTCATTGGCCATCGAGCGCTTCTAGTTAGCCGCGCCGCTGCTGGCGCGGATGAATAACTCCACGGGCAATACGATATGTCGCGCCGGCTCCGGCGTCGTCCTGACGATGTCGATCAGGGTGTCCACCGCCAGCATGCCAGTGCGGTTGATCGGCTGGCGAATCGTCGTCAAGGGCGGGTCGGCGTTGGCGGCCAGGGGCATATCGTCAAAGCCGACCACGGCGATGTCGTCCGGGACGCGCAGTCCGCGGTCGCGGATGGCGCGCACTGCCCCCAGCGCAATCGCGTCTGACTGGGCGAAGACGGCGTCCGGCTGCTGGTCCAGCAGGGCCTGCATGGCTTGATAGCCGCCGGCCTCGCTGAAATCGCTGACATTAACGAGCGCCTCGTCGAGCTCCAGCCCGCGGTCGGCCAGGGCATGCCGGAAGCCCGCGTCGCGGTCAGCGCCGGCGGTATTATGCGAGGTCGCCAACTGCCCGATGCGGCGATAACCCAACTGCACCAGATGGCTGGCCGCCAGGTAAGCGCCGGCTTCGTTGTCGACATCGACATAGCTGATAGCGGCGGCGTTGCTCTTTGGCGGACGGCCGATCTGCACAAAGGGGATTTCGTACTGCTGTATCTTGCTTACGAAGGTGCTGTTGATAGTGTCAGCCGTAATGATCAGGCCGTCTATCAAGCCGCTGGCCACGATGCGCTGGCTCACTTTCTCTTCTTCTTCGGGTGTCTGGAAGAGGAATAGCGCCGGCGTGTAATCGTTCTGGTTGCAGGCGTGGGAGATGGCCTGGATCACCAGGGGATAATAGGGATCGGCGAAAGCCGATTGCAATATGCTGGGCATGACCAGGCCGAAAACGCGCGACTGGCGCGATGCCAGGGAACGCGCGGCCGAGTTGGGCTGGTAGCCGGTTTGGCGGATGACATCTTCGACGCGCTGGCGCACGGCCGGGCGGATATTGGGATGGTCGTTGATCACTCGCGACACTGTCGAGCGCGATACGCCCGCGATCCGTCCGATCTCTTCCAGGGTCAAGCGCTTCATGCTTCCTCGCTTCGGCTATGAGAGCGCTCTAGCAGCCGGATGCGAATCGATGCGCGTAAACTGTGAGGCTGCGATAGGCAATAAGGGTCAGGCTGTTTCAAAGAAGTTGAGAGCGCTCTCATTATCTGGGCACAGTATACGGTATCTGGCCGGGGCTGTCAACAAGCAATTTGGCGGGTCGCAACTTGGCGCGCGCAGAATAACGAACTCTCTGTAAAAGGAGTGTGTAGGGGCAAGCCAGTGGCTCGCCCTTACGAAGCGCAAGGATGCTGTTGCGGGCGACTTGATAAGTCGCCCCTACGGCGTACTCGTCAGTCTCGGCGGGCTCAGTAGGTCAAGCCGAAACCATACTCAAATACCGGATCCACCGAGTCATGCGGCGCGTCGGGATGCTGCGCGCGCACAGCCTCCATCGACGACGGCAGTTCAAAGGGCAGCGTCGCCTTCGGCTTGAAGCGGCCGAAGAGGACATCCAGCGCGGCGGCATCGCTGGCGCCAAAATTGGCCACCAGCCCGGCGCAGGCTTCGGCGATCTCCGGCATGACCGCCGGGCGATCCAGGTAGATATCGACGATGGTGGGAACTTGACGCATGATGTCGAGCAGGCGGCTCTTCTCCGGCTCTTTGAAGTCGAGATCGCCGGCGTGGAAGAAAGCCTCGAGAAAGATGTTGTTACGCGGCTCAAAGGGCGTTTTCAAGCGCAGGATGGCGAGGTCGGCCGCGGCCGGTTCGTCGACCAACTCGCCGTACTGCGCCGCTACGTCTGCGTTCACATTTTCGACGTATAGCTTCGGTCGCCCACGCAGGGGCAGCAGGCCGGCGTTCTTCAGCAATACGATGGACCTGCGCTGCGCCAACTCGCCCGCGGCGCGGAAAGCGGCGTTGCCGGCGATATGCGCGGCGGCGTCTTCGTCCGCATAGGGATTTTCGAACAAGCCCAGCCGGAACTTGTCGCGCAGCAGCCGGCGCACGCTGAGATCCAGGCGCGCCTCGCTGACCTGGCCGGACCGCACCAAGGCCACCAGCGCTTCCGGGCAGGCTTCGCCGCCGAATTGATCAATACCCGCCGTCAGCGACTTCACGATGCGCTCGGGCAGACTGAGATGCTCGACGCCCCAGGCGCGCGCCGGAAAGTTCTGCCCCATGATATTGGCGTCGGTCAGAGTGCCCCAATCGGTGCAGACCACGCCGTCAAAGCCGTACTGTTCGCGCAGCAATCCGGTGATGATGCCCTTGTTGAAGGCGAACCCGACTTCTTCGTATTCCGTGCCCATGGGCATGCCGTAGTAGGGCATGATCATAGCCGTACCGGCTTCGAATGCGGCTTCAAATGGCGGCAGATGATAATCGAAGCAGCCGCCCGGGTAGACCTGTTCGCGGCCGTAATCGAAGTGCGGGTCTTCGCCGTCCAGCTGGGGCCCGCCGCCGGGAAAGTGCTTGGTCATGCAAGCCACGCTGTCGGCGCCTAACCGCGCGCCCTGGAAGCCGCGAATGTAGGCGGCCGTCAGCTTGGCCGCCAGTTGATTGTTCTCGCCGAAACTGCCGTTGACCCGCGCCCAACGCGGCTCGGTCGCCAGATCCGCCATCGGGTGCAAGGCCGAGCGCAAGCCGACCGCGAGGTATTCCTGACGGGCGATATCGGCGAATTCTTGCACCAGCGCTTCATCGCCGATTGCCGCCAGGCCGGGCGCTTCCGGCCACTGCGAGAAAGCCGCGGTGGCCATATGTACGCCGGGGTTGTCGGAGAAGCTGTGGCGCGGGTCGGATGACATTGTCACCGGAATGCCCAGCCGCTGGGAGGCGGACAATTCTTGCAGCTGGTTGATCCAGGCGGCCGTTTCCCGCGCGCCGGCCGACCCCACCAGGTTGAAGTGGGTCATGTGTTTGTCTGTCATCTCGCGGATTGAAGCCAGGCCGAAGGCGCCCATTTCCACGTTGAATTCGCCATCGGGCGGGATCATCACCATGGTATGGAACATCTGGCCCGCTTTTTCTTCCAGGGTCATGCGCGCCAGCAAGTCTTCCGCGCGCTCGTCCAGCGGAAGGCTAGCGTCTTGGTAAGGGAGTCTTTCGGTCATCAGGCTTGTCCTTGCGTCAAATTTAGACCGTATAGAGCGCTATACTTGCGCTCCAGATAATCCAGCAGCGGCGCCACTCTCAAGCCTTCGCCGGAGATGCGCCGCAGCAATTCGTCCGTACTGAAAGCGCGGCCGTGTTGATAAATCGAATCGGTCAGCCAGCCTAGCAGGCCCGCATAGTCGCCACCCGCCAGTTGGCTTGCCAGATCGGGCATGTGCCGGCGCGCGGCGGCCAGGACCTGCGCCGCCATGATATTGCCGATGGTATAGCAGGGGAAGTTGGCGAATGTACCCGCCGACCAGTGCACGTCTTGCAAGACGCCGCGCCGATCATCAGGCGGGGTCAGCCCCAGGTACTCTCTCATCTTGGCGTTCCAGACTTCCGGAAGATCGTCGACCGCGATCGCGCCT
>CAZWCV010000088.1:0-15583 GCA_964632725.1 uncultured Anaerolineaceae bacterium | reverse complement strand
AAGGAAAGCAGTATATGAGCACGCTGGGCATTGTCGCCGCCTACGTCAAGGAGGATACGCCCGAGCACGGCGTCAAGCACACCTATCTCGATAGCGGGACGAACCCGCCCAAGGGCGCGGTCATCACCTACTACCTGCGCGAGAAGCCTGAGTCGACCATCACGCTGCGGATTGACGACGCCGCTGGCGCCGAGGTCAAGACGTTCAAGAGCCTGCACGCGGACGACGAGGAAAAGGCGGAAGGGACGCGCACTGACGAGACCCCGAAAGAACTGCGAATCCCCTCAAACGCGGGCTGGAACCGCTTTGTCTGGGACCTGCGCTACCCGGACGCCCACAAAGTGGCGCCGCAGGACGACAATCAGCAGGGCTTCATCAAGGGGCCGCACGCTGTGCCGGGCAGCTACCGCGTCACGCTGACGGTCGGCGACGAAGAACTGAGCCAGCCGCTGGCGATTGTCAAGGAAGCCGGCGTCGACGCCAGCCAGGCCGATCTGCAAGCGCAGTTCGACTTGCTGCGGAGCATCCGCGACAAGGTCTCGGCCACGCACAAGGTCGTCAATCAAATGCGCGATGTACGGGCGCAGCTCAAGGGTTGGCGCGAACGGTTGGCCGGCCTGGAGTCAGCGGGCGGCATCATCGACGCGGCCAAGTCGCTGGAAGAGCAAGTGCTGGAAGTCGAGAAGGAGCTGATGGTCCCGGATACGCGCGCCGGCTGGCCCGATGCCATGAACAGCGGCGACCGCCTGGCGACGCAGCTCAGCAACTTGAGCTTCAACGTCAACCTGGGCGATTACAAGCCGACCGATTACGAACACGAGGCCTTCGCCGAAATCGCGGGCGATATCGATGGTGTGGTCGACAAGTTCAGCAATATCGTCGACGGCAATCTGGCTGAGTTCAACACCATGCTGAGCAACGCCGGCTTCGGGGTAGTCGTGCTGAAGGTGGAGTAGATGCCCCCATCCCCCGGCCCCTGCGCCCCCTCGGTCCCCCGCCTCACGGGGGATGATTCCCACGAGGAGGGAAGGGGTGAAATGCGGTGCGCTTTCGCGAAAAAAGCCCCCTCCCTCTTTATGGGGGAGGGGGTTTGGGGGTGGGGGTTGAATGCCCCATGAAACGCTCCAGGCCCTTCCTCAATCTCATGCTGGCGGACTTTTTGGCGCGCTCCGCCTATCAGATGGGCAAGACGCCGCTGCTGCCAATCTTCGCGGCGGCCCTGGGCGCGTCGGGCGCCTTCCTGGGCCTGATCGTGACCGTATCGACGGTGACCGGGCTCTTCCTCAAGCCGCTATTTGGCATCTTGTCCGACCGCTGGGGGCGGCGTATCTGGCTGCTCATCGGCGCCGGCTTCTTCGCCTTCATGCCTTTCACCTACCGCTTCATCCAGACGCCCGAGCAGCTGCTCGTCATTCGGCTGATACACGGCCTGGCAACAGCGATTTACGGGCCGGTGACGCTGGCCTACATCGCCGAGCTGGCCAAGGGCGGGCAGGTGGCCGAAGACATCGGCTGGTTCGAAATGGCGCGCAGCGGCGGCTACGTATTTGGTCCGCTGCTGGCCGGCTGGCTGCTGCTGTCCTTCGAGCCGGTCGCGGTCTTCACCATCATCGGCGTCATCAGCTGCGGCGTATTCTTGCCGGTGCTGAGCTTGCCCGAGCCGCCTGCAAAGACTACAAAACGCAAACGCATGTCGGTCTGGCGCCACATCATCACGGCCATCCGCGATGGCGGGCGCACGTCGGCGGTCTGGCTGACTGGCGCCTTGGAAGCCGTCACCTTCATCGGGCTCTACACGCTCAAAGCCTTCCTGCCCATCTTCGCGCTGGAGGCGGGCGTCAGCGTGGCGCTAATCGGCCTCTTCTTCAGCTTGAACGAAGCCTTGCATGTGCTGGCCAAACCCTTCTGCGGCCGGCTGAGCGATCGCTGGGGTTATCTGCCCAGCATCAGCCTGGGCATGTTGATTCTGGCGGCGTCGCTGCCGCTGGTTGGCGTACTGGATCAGGGCGCGCTCTTCTTGCTGCCGGCGGCGCTGATGGGCCTGGCGCAGGCGCTGATCTTCCCGGCGGCCAAGGCGCTGGTGACCAATCGCATCAGCCCCGAGCATCTGGGCGCGGGCATGGGTTTGATCGGCATGCTGCAGAATTTCGGCAAGGTGGCCGGCCCGGTGCTGGGCGGGCTGGCGATAGCCGCGCTGGGTTACGCCTCGACGCTGCTCCTGCTCAGCGCATTATTGGCGCTCGGCACGCTGGTCATCTGGGGGCTGTTCGCGCCGCGCCAGCTGGGCCGGGCGGAGCGCTAAGCGCCTCACACCCAGCAGCCGTTCGTCACGGCGCCGCGGATATTGGCCACGCGCCGTTTGTCCGAGCCGTCGGCGTTCATTGTCATGATTTGCTGATGACCCGGAAAGGTCGACCGCGTCACGTAGCTGATTCGTTCACCATCCGGCGACCAGCGCGGCGAGCTCGCGCCGCCCAGGTGATCGGTCAGCCGTGTCAGCGCTTCGCCGCGATAATCGTCAATACGGTAGATCTGCCCGTCCATCACCAGCGCCAGCCAAGTGTCATTCGGCGACCAGGCGACATCGCTGATCTGCCCCCGCGTTTGGTAGAGGACTCGCTCGGACTGACCAAAATGATATGCGATGACCAGCCGGGTGCTCCAGCTGGCGCTGTCATCATGGCGCTTGATGATGTAGGCGAGGCGGCGCCCATCAGGTGAGTAGGCCGGCGAGATATACGAGATTTGGGCCGTCGGCGCTTTGATCAGGTCGAAGTAGCGGGTGAACAAATCGCCACGAACCAAGCCGAAGCGCGCGTCCGCGAAGCCTTCGAATTGCCGCGAGACCACAATGCCCTTGCCGTCCGGCGCGATGGTGATTTGCCGCGTCGCCGACAGGCTGCCGCCCACGGCCGGCTTGTCGAAATGCAAGCCCGAGCCGTCAAGCAGCGCGTGGTGGAAGCCGTTGAGATCGCGGCGGTGGCTGGCGATGACCAACTGCTGCGAGGCTGCGTGGCAGTCGATGTCCGTTGTGCGCAGGTAGCCCTCGCCATGCGGGATCGAGCCGACGATGCGCTTCAAGCCGCGGCCGTCCAGCCCGATGCGGTAGACCGAATTGGAATCGCGGCTGGCGTCGATCGAGTCGCTGTCGGAGATGAAGAACAGCGCGTTCTCAACCGGCTCGCTGGCGGGCCAGAGGACCTGCGAAACCAACTGCCGCCCAACGAATATCAGCACAACCGCCATGACGTAGGCGGTAATGACGTTCGTCCGGCGGGAGCGCCTGCTGATAATCATGCTCTGCCTTCTCAGTTTAGAGCGCCGCGTGGAGTATCTCAGTTAGTTCTACGGCGGTCAGCTCAATCGGGTTGCCTTTCATGCTGCTGGACGCGCTCGACTTGGCGACGATTTCGTCAAAGTCTCCGGCGCGCACGCCATAGGCGCTCAAGCCGGGAATGCCGAACTTCCGGCTGCTTTCGCCGATCCAGTCCATGGCGTCTTGCGCTGTGGCCGAACGGTCGAACAAGAGGAATTGCGCGGCGTACTCGTAGCGATTTAGAGCGGGATTGTCTGGTTCGCGTTCCTGCAGCGCCTTGATATTGGCGGCCATAACCGGCGGCAGCAGGGCCGCGCAGATGGCGCCGTGGGGCGCGTCGTACATGCCGCCCAGGACGCCGGCGAAACCATGCACCGCGCCCAGCTTGGCATTGGCCAGCGCCAGCCCCCCCAACAAGCTCGCCAGCGCCATATCGCGGCGGGCGGCGGCATCAGCCGGCTGCTCGTATACACGGCGCAGCGAGCGCCCGGCCCGGCGCAAGCCTTCTGTACACATGCCGTCGGTCAGGGGCGTGGCCAGGTGCGAGACGAATGGTTCGAGCACTTGCGTCAGCGCATCCATGCCCGTGCTGGCGGTGACGGCCGGCGGCGCGGAGTGGGTCAGCAGCGGATCGACCAGGGCGATATCGGCCAACATGCGGTTGTCGCGCAAGCTGACTTTGACACGATGCGCTTTCGAGCCGAGCACGGCGTTCTTGGAGACTTCGGCGCCCGTGCCAGCGGTGGTGGGCAGGGCGATGAAGGGCAGCGGATCGGCTGTCAGCTTGCGTCCCGCGCCGATGACCTCCAGGTAATCCAGCACGGCGCCTTCGTTGGGGATGAGCGCGGCGCCCGCTTTGCCGCTGTCGATGACGCTGCCGCCGCCGATGCTGATGACCAGCTCGCAGCCCGCCGCTGTGGCGACAGCCTTGGCCTCGTCGATCACCTCGACGGTGGGCTCGCCACTTGCGGGAAAGTGGGTCAGCTTCAGCCCGGAGGCGCGCAGGGACTCGACCAGCCGAGACACGGCGCCAGGCTGGAAGCTGTCGGTGACGAGCAAAGCTCGGTTGCCCAGCTCCCGCGCCAACTGCGGCAGTTGCGCGGCGCTGCCGTCGCCGAATATTATGCGGGTCGCGGTAGCGAATTCAAATTGCATGGCGATCCTTTCGCGACTAGCGATCTAATGCCACAGAGGCGCAGGGACGCAGAGACACCCTAATCTGTCCAAGCGCTAAAATCATAGCGGAAGTCGACCGAGGGCGTGCGCAGCTGCGCGTCCATGCCGCCGTCGACGAAGAGGCGCGTACCGGTGATATAAGCGGCGTCGTCCGACGCCAGGAAAGCCACCGCGGCCGCCAGGTTCGCCGGACTGCCTTGACGACCCAGCGGGATGACATCAGCGGGCGGAATAGGCGTATCGCCGACGAAGCTGCCGCTGTCGACGCGCGTGCTGCCCGGCACAACCGTGTTGACGCGGATGTTGAGGCCGGCCAGATCCAGCGCCATCACGCGCGTAGCCGCCTCGATACCACCCTTGCTGGTGTCGTAGCCGAACATGTGGCGATGCGCGCGCGACGCGCCGCCGCTGCTGATGTTGATGATGACGCCGCCCTGGCCGCGCTTGGCCATGAGGCGCGCCGCCGTCTGCGAGCAGTAGAACATGCCGCTGAGGTTGACGCCCAGCGTGCGCTGCCAGGCCTCGTCGCTGTATTCGAGGAAGTTCTCAATCACGCCGCGTTTATGTACGAAGGCGGCGTTGTTTACCAGGATATCGACCGCGCCAAAGGCGTCGAGCGCCGCCGCGAAAAGCGCCTCGACCGCTGAGCGCTGGCTGATGTCCGCGCGGATAAAGGAAACGCTGGCGCCCAAGTCGTCGGCGAGCGCTGCGCCGGCCGCATCGTCTATATCGGCGATTGCGACATTGGCGCCTTCGGCTGCCAGACGGCGGACGCAGCCCGCGCCGATGCCGTTGGCGCCGCCGGTGATGATGGCCGTTTTACCTTCAAGTCGCATAGGATTTTCCCCTCCCCAGTCCCTCTCCATGGTATTGGAGAAAGAGATAATCAAACTCCAATTGTCAATCGTATCGGCAAAGTCTCCCCCATTGCAATGGGGGAGATTTAGAGGGGGTTGGCGAGGCGCGCCAGGTTGAAAGCCGAGATGTCGAATTCGCAGCCGCTGTCCAGCGCCAGCTGCGTCAGCGTTTCGCCCACCGCCGCCGAATGCTTGAAGCCGTGGCCGGAGCAGGGCGAAGTCAGGACAATGCGCTCGGTCGCCGGATGATAATCGATCAGAAAATGTTCGTCTCGAGTCAGGGTATATAAGCAAACCTCGGCATGAAGCGAGCGCTCGCGCAGTCCCTTGAGCCGCGGTTTGGTCAAGCGCTGGTGCATATCGGCTTTTTCGGCGTCGCTCACGACGCGGTCAACCTCGTCCGGCTGCGTGCTGGTGTGGTACTGCTCGGTCATCATCTTGACGCCGTCCATGCCCCCATCTTCCAATGGTGGCGCCGGGAAGACCGACCAGAAGTCATCCAGCGTGTCGCCGATCCAGATGACAAAGGGGAAACGCGAGGGGTCGAAAGCGTCCCGATCTTCCGCCTCGAACCAGTGGATCAGCTGACGGCAGACGCGGATGCCGCCGCGATGCGCCTCAGGCAGCAGCTCGCCGATCCAGGCGCCGGCCGCCAGGATCAGCTTGTCGGCGCGATAGCTGGCGGTCTCGGTCGTGACAGTCACGCCGCCAGCGTCGGCTGCGTAGCTCGTCACTCTTTCTCCGGTGTGAACGCACGCGCCGGCTTGACGCGCCAATTCAAGCTGCGTCTCAAGGCAGCGTTCCGGCCGCAGTATACCCGCGCCCGGCTCAAAATAAGCGCGTTCGTCCGAGCGCGGCGTCAGCAGCGGGAAGCGCCGAGTTATTTCGTCCGCGTTGATAACTTCGTGCGGGATGCCGAACTTCTCGGCGAGGAGCGCTGATTTCTCGACAAAGTCGCCCTGAAAGTGGAAGGCGGCGGAGTTGTCCGATCCGATGATGAGGCCGCCGCTTTCGTGAAAAAGCGTCGTCCCGGTTCGCGCTTCAAGTTCACGCCAGATCTCGTTGCTGCGCCGCACGAAGGGCATGTACATCTCGCCCTCGGCGATGGCCTTGCGCGTGATGCGGGTATCGCCGTGGCTCGAGCCCAAGCTGTGGGGCGGGTCGAAGCGGTCGATGCCCAGGGCGCTCGCGCCGCGTTGGCTGGCTTGATAGAGGGCGGCCGAGCCCATCGCGCCCAAACCGATCACAATCAGATCGTAGTGCTTTGCTGTCATCCGCCAAGCTCCTCTCGCAGTGTCGCCGTCGCCGCCGCGTCGACGCTCATGGTATCAGTATCTATCACAACGCCATAGTCACGTTCAGCGGCGCCCACCGTGATGTAGCCCTGCTTGGCGTCCGCCAGCACACGCTGCGGCTCGCGCGCGAAGGGATCGCCAAAACCGCCGCCGCCGGGCAGCGCCAGGATTACGCGCTGGCCCGGCTGCAAGACGTAGTGGCTCTTTGGGTGCGGCCGAGCGCCGTCCGAGAGCCTGACGTCGCCGGGGGCGCCGGGCCGCCCGCCCAGCAGACCCTGCGCTGGATTGCCCGTGCGATCATACATGCAGGAGTGGTTTGCAGGCGCGCCGGTGATGATCTCCAGCTCCATGACTTGCCCCAGGCCGCCGCGAAAACGTCCGGCGCCGCCGGAATCCACGCGCAGCTCGCGCCGGTGCATCAGCAGGGGCGCGGCCGTCTCGATGGCTTCGACCGGCACGCCCATGATGCCGCTGGGGAAGGCGGTCGCCGACAAGCCATCGCGGTCGTGGGCGGCGCCCATGCCGCCGGCCGAGAAGAAGACATAAGCGAATTCACGCCCGACTGCGTCCAGGCCGTCCATCATGGTATTCCACAAGCCGGCCGAACCATTGGCGATGACCTGCCGCGGCACGATTTCGGACAGCGCGGTCAAAAGCGGCTGACTGACAAAATGGCCGATCAGATGGCGGGCGCTGACCGGCGCCGGCCGCGTGCAGTTGAGGACGGAGCCGACGGGCGCGCGCACGTCAATGGGGCGGAAGGCGCCCGCGTTATTTGGGATGCCCGGCGCCAGGGCCGCCATCAGGGTGTAGGTCGTGTAGGCATGCGTGTAGTTGAGCACAACATTGATGCCGCGGTCAACCTGGGGCGACGAACCGGCGTAGTCGACGCTTAGATTGTCGCCCTGCACCGCGATTTCGCAGGCGATGGTCAGCGGCTGGTCGAAACCGTCGATGCTGATGGAGTCGCCGTAGACGCCATCGGGCAACCCGCGTATAGCGTCGCGCAGGGCCGCTTCGCTGCGGTCCAGGATTTGCGCCGATACCGCCTCGATATCGGGCAGGCCGTATTCCTCGAGCATTTCGATCAGCTTGCGCGCGCCGACCTGATTGCCCACTTCCTGAGCGTAGATATCGCCGATGACCTGGTCGGGCACGCGCACGTTGGCGCGGATGATATCGAAAAGCTGCTGGTTCGCCTCGCCGGCGCGGAAGAGCTTCATCAGCGGGATAGCCAGCCCTTCTTCGTAAAGCGAGCGGGCGTCGCCGCCCATGGTTGCGCCGCCGATATCGACCGCGTGGCAGGTGCTGGCGAAAAAGGCCACGCCGCGCCCTCGATAGAAGACCGGCGAGACAATCGTCAGGTCGAAAAGATGGCCAGACGCCTCCCAGGGGTCGTTGGTGATCAGCGTATCGCCCGGGTCGAGGCTGTCGATGGGGTAATTGGGAACGACATAGTTGCGCACACAATTGGCCATGGTGTTGATATGGCCCGGCGTGCCGGTGACGGACTGGGCGATCATGTTGCCCTCGCGGTCAAAGACTCCGGCGGAGAGATCGCCCGCTTCGCGCACGACCGTGGTGAAGGAGGAGTGGATCAGCGCCGCCGCCTGCTCGTCGACCACGGAGATCAGCCGGCTCCAGATGACTTCGAGGGTGATGGGGTCGATCATCGGCGTTCTCCAAATTCAAGTTATCTAGTCTACGGCGATCGCGACGACTCGGATTGCCCACGTGAAATTGCTTTGGGCGCGCTTTTGCCGTTATTGCGCCACTAAGTTATGATAAGAACACAATCTGTCATTGATTTTATGTTATCCCATCGAGAGTCGAGACTCATCAGGTCGCAATCAGAGATCCCTTTTTGCATTGGAAATCAGAGTAGGTACGGGTACTAAGGAGATTCAGCATGGCGTTAACGTCACATCAGCATGAACCGGATCCGCAGCAGTATCCCAGACTATCGCCAGATGAACAACGTATTGATAATGCAGTGGTAGCTGCTCTACGGCCTGAACTGAATACTATCCGTGAAACGCAAGAGCAGCATACACAGATACTCGAGCAGCATTCACAGACGCTCGAGCAGCATACAAAAATCCTCAACAATCTCCAACAAGAGATGCGTGGCGTAAACAGGATATTGGCCGGCGCCGGGTTGATTATAGATGACCCCGACATGTAGGACCTGTTGAAAGCGAGTCTCGATTCGTGGTAGAACCTAGATAGGTGTGTGGTGAGATCCAACACTAACCGCTAGACCGCTCTGGACAGACGGGGCTAGGGGAAGACGAGGCGACTCCTTCGGGATTCCCGCGACTCTAAAGGGCTTGCGACTTATACGGCGAGCCCTTTGGCTTTTACTGCAAGTCGCACCCCCGCCTGATTCCGATTCTGTAGGGGCGTTTCGGCGAAACGCCCGCAAATCGCGCGCCAATTTCACCCATTTGCTCCTCACAGATCTTTCGCCACTGCTTTATCGAGTAAGCAACAGGCAACCGCCGGCCGCGACTTGCGCCGACCAGCCCGGCCTGACCACTGTAGTCGAAGCCGCTTCTTCAATGATCAACGGACCCGCCGCCGACCAGGAGGCGCCGAGCTGTTCGCGCCGGAAAACCGGCGTTTCCACCGGCGCTTGGTCAGGCGCGAAGCTTACGGGACGGCAGGCGACCGGCCTGTCATTCGCGGCTTGCTTTTCGGCGAAGACGGCGTTAGCGACCTGCGGTTGCGGCCCGCTAATCAGGATGCGCCAGTTGACCGCTTCAATCGGAACGCCGTCCGCGAGTTGCCCGTAGAAAGCGCGATACTCGGCTTCGAAGACCTGCCGCATGTCGCTGATATGCCGCCCGGTCAGCCTGTCCATGACGAAGGGCACGCGCACCTCGTATCCTTGCCCCACGTAGCGCATGTCGATATTGAGGCCTACGCTGATGTCCGCCGCCGCCACGCCGGCCGCCTCGACAATGCGGCGCCCGTCCCGCTCGAGCTCAGCCAGGATGCGGTTAAGTTCGCCCAGATCAAGCTCGTCCAGTCGCGATACGTAGCTGCGGGTGAAGTCGAAGGCGATGGGCGCGGTCAGGAAACCAAAAGCCGATGCCACGCCGGCCATGGGCGGGATGATGATGCGGCGTATGCCCAGACCGTTGGCTACCCCGCAAGCGTGCACCGGTCCAGCGCCGCCGGTGGCCACCATGCAGTAGCGGCGGATTTCCAGACCGCGTTCAGCTGCGTGGACGCGCGCGGCCGCCGCCATATTCTCGTTGACCAGTTGGTGCACGCCCCAGGCGGTTCGCTCCAGCGGCAGGTCCAGCGCCGCCGACAGCTCGGTGAAGCTGGCCTGCGCGGCGGCGCCATCGAGCGGGATGTCGCCGCCGGCGAAGTAATCCGGATTAAGATAACCCAGCAGCAGGTCGGCATCGGTCACCGTGGGCTGTAAGCCGCCAGCGCCATAAGCGGCCGGGCCGGGCGCGGAGCCGGCGCTCTCGGGCCCAACGGCGGGCAATCCCAGCGCGTTCAAGCGGGCGATGCTGCCGCCGCCGGCGCCGATCTCGATCATCTCGATCATGGGAACCATCAAGGGCAGACCGCTGCCACGCTTGAAGCGGTGCACATGCGCGACTTCGGATTGGTGGCTGATAGCGAGTTCGCCGGCGCGTGTCAGGGCGGCTTTGGCGGTAGTGCCGCCCATGTCAAAGGCGAGCACATCAGTTTGACCCAGCAGCCGCCCCCAATGGACGCCCGCCAGCGCGCCGCCGGCTGGGCCGCTCTCGACCAGCCTTATGGGAAAATCGCGCGAGGCGGCCACCGTGGTCGTGCCGCCGCTGCTGAGCATGATATTCAGCGGGGCGCTGACGCCGCTCGACTGCAATCCCGCTTCCACACGTTCCAGATAGCGGCCGGTGACTGGCTGAACGTAGGCGTTGGCGATGGTGGTCGAAGCGCGCGGATATTCGCGCATGCCGGGCGCGACTTGATGCGACGCTGAAATCGCGACGCCGGGCAGCGACGCAGCGACGATATCAAGCGCCGCCAATTCATGAGCAGGATTGGTATAAGCGTGCAGGAAGCAGATGGCGACCGCTTCGACGGATTCGGCGGGCAGCTTGGCGCAGATTTGGCGCAGGCGGTCTTCGTCCAGCGGTAGGTGAACGCGTCCATTCGCCAGCATACGCTCGGGCACATCAAAGCGCAGGCGCCGCTCGGCCAGGGGCGCGGGCTTGCGCAGCGCCAGGTCGTACATATCGTAGCGGCCTTCGTTGCCGATCTCGACGGCATCGCGGAATCCGGCCGTCGCCAGCAGCGCAGTTTTTGCGCCCTTGCGCTCGATGAGCGTGTTGGTGATTAGCGTCGTGCCGTGAACCACGTAGCGGATCTCTGATGGCGCGAGGCCGGCGCGCTCCAGCAGGCCGCGCACGCCCTCCAGCACCGCGAGCGAGGGATCGGGGTAGCTGGTCAGCAACTTCTCGACGGCGATGCGCCCGCTGTCAATGTCGAGGGCGACCAGGTCGGTGAAGGTGCCGCCGATATCAACTGCCAGCAGGACGGAGGGCGCGGTCATTGGCGGAGTTTCCTCTCGGTCAAAACCGCGCCCCATCATACGGGTGGCGCTGCAGGCTGTCAAGAAGTGAGGATGTTAGTCGAATGCGGCCGCAGTCTCGCTGGACCAGTGATCCGGCAGCGCCTCCCGCTCAGCCGCCGGCAGCCAGCGCCTCGACTCAGGCCGGACGCGCTTGACGGCTGCGTCGCGGACGCCGCGAGCGGCGCCGACGGTTTTGGCGCGGCGGCTGGCTCGCCCCGTTTTGACGCGGCTTGCCGGCGCCATTCTGTCGCGTTGGCGGGGGCGTGGCCGAGGCGAAGGGATGTTCGCTGACCACCGCGATCGGCTGGCGAATCAGCGCTTCGATTTCGGGCAGGTACTTGCGTTCATCAAGGGCGCAAAAGGAATAGGCGATGCCCGATGCGCCCGCCCGCGCTGTGCGGCCGATGCGATGCACGTAACTTTCCGGGATATTGGGCAAGTCGAAGTTGATGACATGCGTCACCGAGTCAATATCCAGGCCGCGGGCGGCGATATCGGTGGCGACCAGCACAGGCGTATGTCCCGACTTGAAGCGAGCCAATGCGCGCGTCCGCGCTGTCTGCGATTTGTTGCCGTGAATGGCTTCGGCCGGGATGCGGGCGCGGCTCAACTGCTTGGCCAGGTTGTTGGCGCGGTGTTTGGTGCGCGTGAAGACCAGGACACGCTGCGAGGCCGGGTCGCGCAAGATATGTTTGAGCAGGGCGCGTTTATCGCCGCCCTCCACAAAGTAAATGGACTGCTCGATCGTCTCAACCGTGGTGGACTGCGGATTGGCCTCCACCGAGACCGGGTCGATCAGGATGCTGCGGCTCAAGTCTTGAATCGCCTGCGGCATGGTAGCGGAGAAAAGCATGGTCTGGCGCGCCTTGGGCAAGCGTTTGATGATGCGTTTGACATCGTTGATGAAGCCCATATCCAACATGCGGTCGGCTTCATCCAGCACGAAGTACTCCAGCCGATCCAGCCGGATATAACCTTGATTCATCAAGTCTTGCAGGCGGCCCGGCGTGGCCACGACGATATCGACGCCGCGCTGCAGGGCCTTGACTTGCGGCTGCTGACCGACGCCGCCGAAGATCGCCGTATGCCGCAGACCGCTCTCGCGGCTGAATTTGCCGAACTCTTCGTCGATCTGCGCCGCCAGTTCGCGCGTCGGCGACAGCACCAGGACGCGGATGGGCCGCTTGCCCTTGACCGGCCCCAGCATCTGTACGATGGGCAGGGCGAAGGCGGCCGTCTTGCCGCTGCCGGTTTGGGCGCAGCCGACAATGTCGCGCCCGTCCAGTATATGCGGGATGCTGCGGACTTGGATCGGCGTCGGATCGGTATAACCGACGCGCTTGACGGCGCGCAACATGTCGCCGTTGAGTTGCAGATTTTGAAAGCTCATGTGATTTAGTTTCTCGATGTTTGTCTTTGAAGCAACGATATAGTGTCTAACAGTTTTGCCGATATTACTAGCGCGACAATTTGGGCGATACGCATTTGCATTCGCCTGGTGTATCATGCCGGCGTTAGCCTCCAAGAAACGTTGACGGGTGGAGACATGACCAATCCATACGCATTTGCCAAGGCGAACCAGGAACGCTTCCTCGACGAATATCAGGAGCTGCTGCGCATCCGCACTATCAGCACACAGCCGCAGCACGCCGATGACGTGGCGCGCGCCGCCGAATGGCTGCAGGCGATGATGCTGCGCATCGGCATGGACAGCGCCGACGTCATCTTGATGCCGGAGGGCCGCTGCCCGCTGGTGCTGGGCGAGTGGCGCGGCGCCGGCGAGGACGCGCCCACCGTACTGATCTACTGCCATTATGACGTGCAGCCGGCCGAGGTCGCCGATGGCTGGGATACCCAGCCCTTTGAGCCGACTATCAAAGACGGCCGGCTCTACTGTCGCGGCGCGGTCGACAGCAAACTGCATGTGATGGCGAATCTGAAAGCGGTGGAATCCTGGCTGGCGGCTGACGACAAACCCAGGGTCAATATCAAGGTGGTTCTGGAAGGCGAAGAAGAGTCCGGCTCGGAGAATATCAACGCCTTTATCGCGAAGCACCCTGAGCGGCTGGCGGCGGATATCGCCGTGATCTCGGACGGCGCGATTCTGGCGCGCGAGCAGCCCAGCTTGACCTACGGGCTGCGCGGGGTCACCGCCTTTGAGTTGCACGTGTCGGCGCCGGTCAGCGACTTGCACAGCGGGCATTGGGGCGGGTCGGTGCATAATCCGATCCAGGCGCTTTGCGAGATCATCGCCCAGCTTCACGACGTGAACGGCGCCGTCTCGGCGCCCGGCTTCTACGATGATGTCGCGCCGGTCACCGCGCAAGACCGCGCGCTGCTGGAAAAGGTCGAGCCCTACATGCAGGCTGAATGGGACGAAGTCGTGGACGCGCCGGCGGTCTGGGGCGAAGCGGAGTATATCTTGCCCGAGCGGCTGGGCGCGCGCCCGACCCTGGAAATCAACGGCATCCACGGCGGTTACACCGGCGCCGGCATGAAGACCGTGCTGCCGGCTCGCGCATATGCCAAAGTCACTTGCCGCCTGGTACCGCATCAAGACCCCGACCGTGTGCTCAAATGCATCGTCGAGCATATCAACCAGATCGCGCCCGATACGGTCAAGGTCGACTTTCAATTTGGCGGCATGGGCGCCGAGGCGGTGCTGCTTGATGTTGAAGGCCCGGCCATGTCCGCGGCCGCCGCAGCTTATACTTACGCCTGGGGCGTCGAGCCGGTTTTCGAGCGCGCCGGCGGCAGCGTGCCCATCACCTTCGAGTGCATGAAAGTGGCGAACGAAGTTGTGATCATGAGCTACGGGTTAAAGAGCGGCCGCGCTCACGGTCCCAACGAGAATATCTACCTGCAGAACTTCTACAACGGCATCCAGTCGACCATCAAGTTTATCGATGTGGTGGGACAAACCAAACGCGGTGGGTGAATCTGATCGTCTCTTCTGCCGTTCCCAATTGATTAATGCTGTAATTCAAAGTAAGATGCGTCATGCCAGACGTGATTACGTAGGAGAGGGTGATGGCTAGCAAGCTTCTTCATCGTCGGAGAATCAACCTACTGCGAGCGACGGAAGCGATTCGCAAGTGTCACCAAATGCTTCACCGAAGCCAAAGCCCCAGCCTTCATTCGAGACTGTAGAATGAAGCGCGCAGATCGACTCGAAAGGAATAAAACGCAGACAAAGGTAGTGCCGGCGGCCCCCAGATATTGGCTTGAGAAAACGAGCGTAAGTGCTGATACAAGGCGTAGGAACCAACTCGTTAAGACTGGAAGCATTCCAAGCGCTTCCACAAATATGAACGCGATTACCGCACCAATCGTAGTGTAAGCCCATTGGATGCTGCGCCCTTTTAGCTTTACGATTCTGTCGTTGTATTTGTAGATTTCGATATAGGATCTGACAAGAATGTCAACATGATGGTCTAGATCACATTCGGACCAATCTTGAGCGTGTCTTAGCGATACTTCCATAGGAACAGAGGCTTGCCGGCGGATCACGAGCGCGTGCAAAGAGAGGACAACCACGATAACGTATCCAACAAATATGAGAGGCAGAAGCGGACGCTCGCTGATTATTTGGTGGAAATTTTCAGCCGCGCCGAGCTCAATGTTGAGTGCAGCGACAATAGCGACTATAATATTTATGATCGTAAAGTTGTTCTGGGCTTTGCCCTCAAGGGTTGCAATTGCGTCCTTTTGAGATTGAATGTGCGACTTCAAAAGGTCAAGAACGCTAAGTTGTTGAAAGCTCAGGTTGTCATCCTGACTGGCCATGCGAACCTCAGGAGGTAAACGTGTCTGATAAAAGCAAGCAATCCAACGGCAATAGTCCCACGCGTTCGGCGGACAATCGCAATAATGCCGAAAGTCCTCCGAAATTTAGCGAACCTGTATCTTCAACGCCTAAACCGGAGCCTTCCTATGGGATAATTGATGAAGGCAGCCGATTCACTAGGCTTCAGCCTGCGCAAACTCGCGGGTAACGAATAGTACAGAGCGCATTTTATCATTCTGTTTTGCACAATAGTCAACCCTGCGACGTTCCGGCCTATTCAATGCTGAAGACGTTCTAGCGCGTAACGAAACTCCTCTCATAAACATCATTGAGCGGTAAGGTTTGAGTTAGCAACTTGCGACTGTTTGCTGTTGTCGAGGAGTTGGTGACGCTTTCTAATGCTAGTTGGGGCTGCTCTGAATTCATCAGCGCGTACTAGATTTATGCATCGCCTAATCTGCCCCGTCGAAAGGCCAACACGTCGCTTGCCCCGCTTTACACTCAATTTACAGCGACGCAAAACTCTGGCAACGCGCCTCCTGCACAATGCCTTGCAACTGAGGACGAAATCTC
>CAZWCV010000087.1:0-15592 GCA_964632725.1 uncultured Anaerolineaceae bacterium | reverse complement strand
CATTGGGACGCGAAGTTGACAGCCTGCAAGTTAGTGGCTATGCTCTTGCGGAATGGCGAAATGAATTGGCGCTGCAGATGCGAAAACGGGAAGCCCCTTGCTGTTGTTGTTGCCCATGGACGGGAGCTTAACCGCCTGCGTTAATAGCCAACAGCATCCGAGACTGAAACTCGAAGTCAACTGGCAGAAAGGCGCGCGGCTCCGCAAGAACGGAAGCCCGTTTCGCGCGCGCGGCTGCCAGTTGGCTTTTTTGTTGAAACGACCGAAGCCTGAAAAAAGAGAGCTGAATGACAATCACAGCCGAGCGGGAAGCGGACAAGCTGCAAACAAGCGCCGATCGGGCGATATCGAGCGGCAGATCGGCAATACGCCGCTGTTGAGCTTCCGCCGCGTGACCAAGCATTTGCCGGCGGATGTCCGCGTCTTGGCGAAGGCGGAGTGGCAGAACCCCGGCGGCAGCGTAAAAGACCGCGCCGCTTACGGCATCATTCAGGACGCGGAAACGAAGGGCGACTTGCGACCGGGCAAGGTGATTCTCGATAGCACCAGCGGCAACACCGGCATCGCCTACGCCATGATCGGCGCGGCCAAGGGTTATCGCGTCAAGCTCTTCTTGCCGGAAAACGTCAGCCCCGAGCGCGTGGCCATCTTGCGCGCTTATGATGTCGCGCTCGTCTTCACCGATCCGCTGGAAGGCTCGGACGGCGCGATTGAGGCGGTGCAGGCGCTGGCGACGCGCGAGCCTGAGCGTTATTTCTACGCCGATCAATACAATAATCCAGCCAACTGGCGGGCGCATTATCAGGGCACGGGCGCTGAAATCTGGCGGCAGACCGCCGGCGAGGTCAGCCATTTCGTCGCCGGCTTGGGCACCAGCGGCACCTTGATGGGCGCGGGACGGCGCCTGAAGGAATACGATCCAAATTTGCAGATTGTCTCGGTCGAGCCGGATTCGCCCTTCCATGGCCTCGAAGGGCTGAAGCATATGCAGTCCGCCATTCGTCCAGGCATCTTCGACGCCGCGTTCGCGGATGTGGCGCTGTCCGTGCGCACCGAGGAGGCCCATGCGATGGCGCTGCGGCTGGCGCGCGAAGAAGGTTTTCTGGTTGGCATCAGCGCGGCGGCGGCGATGATCGGCGCCTTACGCGTGGCGGAGGGGCTGGCGCGGCGCGAGGCCGGCGGCACGGTGGTCACGCTCTTTCCCGATAACGCCTACAAGTATTTGAGCGAGGCTTTCTGGCGGGGTTGACGTGAGAGATCACACAACCATTGCAGGGACGACAGACGGGCAGTGTTTACACGGCCTGCCATGTCGCCCGATAGAAAGACCTCTGATTTGCGGGCGACCTAATAGGTCGCCCCTACACCAATCGACGCGAGTCGGATAGTCCAGGTTGCCGGTCCACAGGCTACCGCTCGTAGGGAATAATCTTGTCCCATTCGTCCGCCGTCGAGCGAGCGACGAAAGCCACCACCGGCTCGCTGTCACTCAGGTTGAAGACTTCGTGCGGGATGCCGGGCTCGATGAAGATGAAATCGCCGGCGCTATTGTCGACCACCTGCTTGCAGCCGTCGCCGTACTCATGCCGCACCTCGCCCTCGACTATGTAGAGCATGACCTCGAAGCCGACGTGGATATGCGCGTAGGCCACGCCGCCGGGCGGAATGGTGGCCACATTGATGGACAATTCCCTGGCGTTGACATTCTTGCTCGACAGACCGGTCTTGTAGTGGATGCCGTTCCAGTCGCGCTTTACCCCGCCGCCGCGCAGGACGCTGATGCCGTCATCGCCTTCGACCAGCGCTCGTAGATCGTTGTTTTCGGTCATTGCTTCCGCTCCGCCTCCCATTGCCTAATCCGCGCCAGTATAGCTAAGATAAGGCGGTCAATCCACACGCAAGGTTATCTCGCAGGCTTGTCTCTGAACATTCAACTCGGTGTACTCGTTAGAACTCGGTGTACTCGGTGGCAAAAGTGTGACAAGCACATTGACCCACCAAACTGAAAGGAAATACCATGCGCGCTGTAATCGGCATACTGACCGTCTCCGACCGCGCCTATCGCGGCGTCTACGAAGACCTGGGCGGGCCGGCGATCCACGACTATATGAGCGAGGTGCTGACCAACGAGTGGGAGCCGGTCGCGCAAATCGTGCCCGATGAGCTGGATGCGATTCAGGCGGCGCTGATACGCCTGGTGGACGCCGAAGCTTGCAGCCTGGTCGTCACCACCGGCGGCACCGGGCCGGCCCGGCGCGATATCACGCCGGAGGCGACCGAGGCGGTCTGCCAGAAGCTGATGCCCGGTTTCGGCGAGCTGATGCGGCAGGTCTCGCTGCAATACGTGCCCACCGCCATCCTGTCGCGGCAGACGGCGGGCATCCGCGGCCGGGCGCTGATCGTCAACTTGCCCGGCAAACCAAGCGCCATCCGCGACTGCCTGGACGCGGTCATGCCGGCCATTCCCTACTGCATCGACCTCATCGAAGGCGCCTGCCTGACGACCGACGAGAGCAAGATTAAAGCCTTCCGCCCCAAGGCGAAATAGCCCGCCGCACGCGCGTCCACTATAGGCGCGCAGTCTCACAGGCGTCGAGGGTTGATAGTTATTGGGCGGGTACAGTTAGGGTCTCGTCACATATGCGTCTCACCACAGAGGAAACGAGGACACACAGAGGGCACAGAGGATACTTGAGAAAGGACAGTATCGGTGAAACGCGCAGCTGAGCAAGACCAATTAACGCATCTAATCATTGGGGCGGCTATGCGCGTACATAGCGACTTGGGCCCGGGCCTTCTCGAGAGCGTATACCAGAATGCGTTGTGCTTATAGCTGCAAGAACAGGGTATTCGCTACCGCGCGGAGCAGCCAGTAGATGTTGCCTACCGCGGCCGAAATGTCGGCCATTTGTACGCAGATATCATCGTCGAGGCGCGAGTCATCCTTGAGCTAAAGTCAGTTGAAAAGCTTGCCCCCATTCACACTGCCCAGTTAATAACTTATCTCAAAGCGACTGGCCTCAGAACAGGACTTCTTATCAACTTCAACGTACGCCACTTACGCGACGGTATCAAGCGCGTCGCCAATTAAGTTAACCGAATTCCTCTGTGTCCTCCGTGTATCCTCTTTTTCCTCTGTGGTAAAGCCTTTACAGCGCGAAACACGCCCTGATTACCCGACATGCCGGCGCCAGCTGCCATCGGCCAGGATGTCGTGGATGGCGGTCATGGCGGCGCGGACTTCGGCGTCGCTATTGTAGAAATGCGGCGCGATTCGTATGCCGGCTTGGGGTCGAAAGTCGATTTTGATATCGCGCGCCAGCAACTCGCAGGACACTTCCCAGGCTTGCGGCGGATTGACCGTCACCGTGCCCGCCCGCTGTTCGGGGTCGCGCGGGGAGACCACTTCGTAGCCCAGATCGTCCGCCAGCTCGATAATCAGCGCAGTCTGGCGCATCGACTTTTGGCGGATGGCGGGCACGCCGATTTGCGCCACGATGTCGACGCCGGGCTGGATGGCGTGCAGGGAGGCGATGCCGGGCGTGCCATTCATCAGCCGGTAACTGTCCTCGCGCAGATCAAGCTGCTCGACATCAAAGGCGAAGGGCGCGCGACTGGCGAACCAGCCGGTTACTTTGGGATTCAAACTCGGCAGCAAGTCGGGCCGCACGTACATGAAGACGCCGCCCGGCCCGCCGCAGAGCCACTTGAGCACGCCGCCGATGTAGTAGTCCACATCCCAGGCGCCGACATCGACCGGGATGACGCCCACACTGTGATAGCCATTGAAAACGACCTGCGCGCCGACAGCGTGCGCCCTGGCTGTGATTTCGCGCGCCGGCATGATAAAGGCGCTGCGGAAGAGCACGTGCGAGGTGCTGACCAGCCGCGTGCGTTCGTCGATGGCGTCCAGCAGCTCGTCGATGTCGATGCTGACGCCGTCGCGCGAGCGGATGGTGTGAATGCGCACGTGGTCGGGCAGCCAGCTGCGCAGGGCGTAGACATCGCTGGGGAAGTCGAGCTCGGTGATGACAACTTTGTCGCGGGTCCGGTCGCTGAAGTCCAGGGCGCCGAAGAGGATGCTGTTGGCGATGCTGGCGTTCTGATGGACGAGTACAGTATCGGGCGCGGCGCCCATCAGCGGGGCGATCTTATTCCCCACTGTCCCCGGCAATTCAAACCAGCCGCTGTTCCAGGCCGAGACGCCCTGCTCGGCCCAGGTATCGCCGTAGTGTCGCAGGCTGTCGTAGACGCCGCGCGGCATGGCGCCGAGGGAGTTGCTAATCAGATAGTTGCAGCGCGCCAGGATGGGGAATTCGTCGCGCCAGGTTAGAAGCGGGTCATTGCACATGAGTATGCTCTCTGTTCATTGGTTCGGAAACGCAGTGTATTGTAATACAACTGCTCGAGAATTAAGGTCCGAAGTGATGCCGCCGCCAATGGAGGAACATCTGCCACCAGCGCGGGGTCGCGGATTCCAGGCGTTTGCGAATCTCAGCCTCGACTATGAGGATGTCACTTCCCACAAGCACCCGGGCCTCGACCATCCCCTTAAGCAGCCGCCTAAGGTCGCGCCGGAGCAGCCACCATTCCCGCCAGCCAAACTTTGCGCTGTAATGCAGCCGTTCAAAGCGCTCCAGGGTAGCGCGCGAAGCTTGGCCACAAAGACGCTTGAGCCAGCGCCGCCTTATGGCAATATCTTCAATCTCCCGCTGCTGACGCCGCGTTGCGGATGCGGAGGATTGTTGATCATGTTGCCGATACAAATAAAGCGCTTCGGGCAAATTGGCGAATCTTGTCTGCAAAAACAAGCGTGAATACAGCTCCTTGTCGTCCACGAGTTGACGAGATTCTTCGTACCCGCCGACAGACAGCAAGACATCGCGCCGCGCCATATACACGCCGCCTTGCATCGTCGTGCGCCCACCGAGAATCCAGTACAGGACGATGAAAGCATGCTGCTGCGGGTATTCATGATGCTGGCGTCTGGTCATATCCGCAGATGCGGTCTGCAAGAAACTGCCGAGCACGCCAATATCCGGATGGGATCGCAGGAAGCCCACCTGCTTTTCCAGGCGCTGCGGCAGGCTAATATCGTCACAATCCATCGCCGCGATGAATTCGCCACGGGAAGCGGCGATGCCGCTATTCCTCGCTGAGGCCGAGCCCTGGTTGCGATCATGCTGCACCAGGCGAACGCGCTCATCGCGACCGGCATAGTCGCGGACGATTGCCGCCGAGCTATCCGTGGAGCAGTCATCAACGATCACCAGTTCCAGGTTGCTGAGGGTCTGGGTCAGAATGCTCTCGATGGCTTCCGCGAGGTAAGGTTCGCCGTTGAAAACGGGTATGATGACTGAAACCAAAGGCGCGCATTCGCCTGCCGCGTTCGAACTCCTGGTCAGCATTTTAAGATCGTTCTCCCGGTGGGAAATGACGCCGCCAATGACAGAATTGCTGCCAGAGGCGTGGGCTGGCTTGTTCCAGGCGCCGGTTCATCTCGGCGATAAGCAGCGGCTTGTCTTCTGGCTCGACCCAGCCGTGAACGATCATGGCGTCAAAGAGCCGCTTGAAGTCCCGCTTTGCCGCCCGTCGCTCGGCCCAGTTCAGTTTCCTTCCCAAACGCAATTGATAGAAGCGGTCCATGGTCGCTTCCGGCGCTTCATTCCAGAGGCGCTCCAGATTGATGCGTTTTATTTTTCGTTCCACCTCGTGTTCTCCCTCGCTCTGCTGGTGGAATTTCGATTGATCATGCCGACGGTACAGCAGCAAACAATCGGGCAGATTGGCGAATCTTATCCGGGTCTCGCTGAGCAGGCGCGGCCACAATTCAAGGTCGTCACAGACGCGTTGTTCCGGCTTGTAACCCCCAACAGCTGTCAGAAAATCCCGCCGTATGATAACTGTGGAGTGCGTAAAGCTGTAGCCAAGGAATACACTAAGCGCGATGAGAGCATGCTGCCGCAGCGTCTCAAAATCAAAGAGATGCGTCGTCATATCGTGATTCATCACACGGGCGCCGGCGCCAAGAGCGCCAATATCAGGGCGGGATTGCAGGAAAGCCACTTGCTTCTGCAAGCGCTGCGGCAGGCTAATATCGTCACTATCCATCATGGCGATGTACTGGCCTGTCGCGGCGGCGACGCCTCTGTTTCGCGCGTCAGCCATGCCCACATTCCGCGCGAGCTGAATGAAACGAATGCGGCTGTCGCGTTCTTTACAGGCTTGGACGATCGCCGCCGACTCATCAGTTGAGCCATCGTCTACGACCAGCAACTCAAAGTCTGCGAATGTCTGCTCTAGAATGCTGTCGATGGCTTCGGCAAGGTACATTTCGCCGTTGTACACCGGCATGACAACTGAAACTTGGGGCACTGCGTATGTTCCTTGTCTTTGATGGTTGCCGGGATTATCGCGCCGCTCAGTGACCCAGGCGCGGGAAACGATTCCGCCGCCAATGACAGAATTGCTGCCAGAGGCGTGGGCTCGCCTGTTCCAGGCGCCGGTTCATCTCGGCGATCAGCAGCGGCTCGTCTGCCGGCTCGACACAGCTATGGGCGATCAGCGCGTCTATCAGGCGGCGCATATCTCGCTTGGCCGCTCGCCTTGCACGCCAGTGCAGCTTGTCCTGATTGCGCAAGCGCTGAAAGCGGTCAACGGTGTCCGGGGCCCCTTCGCCCCACAAACGCGAGAGCAAGCGTTGGCGAAAGCGGCGCTCGGCGAAATCCTGGGCGTCCTTTCTGGCAACACCAATTGCGCTGCTGTGCCTGCGATAGAGATACAGGCAATCCGGCAGGTTTGCAAATCGTATTGACGTATGCCAGAGCAGGCGACAAGAAAGATCGAGGTCAGGGCAGCGAGCTCGGTATGGCGTATAGCCACCAACCTCTTGCATGAATTCCGACCGCGTCAGCAAGGTCGCGCCCACGAAACTCGCGCCGAAGAACAGATTGAAAGCGATAAGCGCGTGCTGACGCGGCACAATAAAGTCAAACTGTCTCTGTGAAAGGTCATGGTTGAAAGCTCGGGCGCATGTCCCGACCGCGCCGATTTCAGGATGAGTCCCCAAGAAGTTCACCTGCTTCTCGAGGCGCTGGGGCAGACTAAGGTCATCGCAATCCATGTTGGTAATGAATTGACCGGTCGCTTGCGCCAGGCCGGCGTTAAGCGCGGGACCTTGGCCGCCGTTCCGATCCAGCTGCAAGAAGCGGACCCGGCTGTCCCGCGTTGCGCAGGCGCGGATAATCTCGGCCGAGCCGTCGGTTGAGCCGTCATCCACGATCAGCAGTTCGAAGTCCGTATACGTCTGCGCGAGAACGCTGTCGATGGCTTCGGCCACGTATCGCTCGCCGTTGTATACCGGCATGATTATTGAGACTTGGGGCAAGGGTTCGCCTGACACAAATGAGATAACTAATGCACCTTTTGTATCAGTGCTGATGCGTTAACGCAAGTTACGACGCCGCCAATGACAGAATTGCTGCCAGATTCGGGGGCTGGCTTGTTCCAGACGCCGGTTCATCTCGGCGATGAGCAGCGGCTCGTCTGCCGGCTCGACACAGCTATGGGCGATCAGCGCGTCTATCAGGCGGCGCATATCTCGCTTGGCCGCTCGCCTTGCACGCCAGTGCAGCTTGTCCTGATTGCGCAAGCGCTGAAAGCGGTCAACGGTGTCCGGGGCCCCTTCGCCCCACAAACGCGAGAGCAAGCGTTGGCGAAAGCGGCGCTCGGCGAAATCCTGGGCGTCCTTTCTGGCAACACCAATTGCGCTGCTGTGCCTGCGATAGAGATACAGGCAATCCGGCAGGTTTGCAAATCGTATTGACGTATGCCAGAGCAGGCGACAAGAAAGATCGAGGTCAGGGCAGCGAGCTCGGTATGGCGTATAGCCACCAACCTCTTGCATGAATTCCGACCGCGTCAGCAAGGTCGCGCCCACGAAACTCGCGCCGAAGAACAGATTGAAAGCGATAAGCGCGTGCTGACGCGGCACAATAAAGTCAAACTGTCTCTGTGAAAGGTCATGGTTGAAAGCTCGGGCGCATGTCCCGACCGCGCCGATTTCAGGATGAGTCCCCAAGAAGTTCACCTGCTTCTCGAGGCGCTGGGGCAGACTAAGGTCATCGCAATCCATGTTGGTAATGAATTGACCGGTCGCTTGCGCCAGGCCGGCGTTAAGCGCGGGACCTTGGCCGCCGTTCCGATCCAGCTGCAAGAAGCGGACCCGGCTGTCCCGCGTTGCGCAGGCGCGGATAATCTCGGCCGAGCCGTCGGTTGAGCCGTCATCCACGATCAGCAGTTCGAAGTCCGTATACGTCTGCGCGAGAACGCTGTCGATGGCTTCGGCCACGTATCGCTCGCCGTTGTACAAGGGCATGATGACGGAGACCAGGGGCACAGTTGCGCGGCTTCTCGGTGTTAAGTAAATAGAAGTTGTATCGCTAATATTAATTATATCATATAGAGTGGTGGCGTCGCCAATGCAGGAATTTCTGCCATTGCCGCGGCATCGTGCTTTCCAGCCGTCGGTTCATATGCGCCAGCATTTGCGGTCTGTCCCTGGCGTCGACCAATTCTGTGGCAATAAGAGATTCTATCAGGCGTAAAATGTCTCTTTTTGCGGCTCTGCGCTCTGCCCAGCTTAATTTCCTGTACAGGCCCAGCTGCCGAAAGCGCAAAAGCGTGTCGCTCGGCGCTTCGCCCCAGAGTTCGCGCAGCATACGCGTGCGGATTTCATCGCGCTCGGCTTGCAGGCCGGCATCCTGGTTGTGGCTGACGGAGCTCTCGTGCCGGCGATAAATCAGCAAATGTTCGCTAAGGTTGGCAAAGTTCATCCGGCCTTCGGTCAAGAGGCGCCAGGTCAAGTCGCGCTCCTCGCCCGTGCGGCGCCCGGGCGCGTAGCCGCCTACGGCCTTAAGCGCCTTCAGCCGGGTCATAAGCGTCGAAAACATCAGACCCACGCCAAAAAACATTTCCAAAACGATTAGACAGTGATTCGGCGGCATATTGAGTTGGAACAAGGGCGCGAGGTTCTCGTCCACCGCCCGGCCAGAAACGCCCACCAGTCCCACATCCGGATGCGCCTCCAGGAATTCGACCTGTTGCGCCAGCCGCCCTGGCATACAGACATCGTCGCAGTCCATGATCGTCACGTACTTCGATTTGGCTTCGGCGATGGCGCGGTTGCGAGCGTCGGCAATGCCGCTGTTTTCCGCAAGCTGGACGAACCGGATACGGCGGTCGAGGTCTTGATACGAGCGGATTATTTCCGCAGATTTGTCCCGCGAACCATCATCGACGATCAGAAGCTCAAAGTCGGTCAGTGTTTGCGCCAAGACGCTATCAATTGCTTGGCTGAGATAGGACTCGCCATCGTATACCGCCATAATGACCGATACTAAAGGCATGTCGCCAAGGGCCTCCATCGTGCGAATCTCACAACCAAGTATAGCATTTTTGGGCGCGATTATTTTACCGAAAGCCCCAAGACGCTCTGGCTCGCCCGCATTTGGTCGCTTACCACGCAAGCTACGCCAAGAGCGCGAGCCGCCGAAAAGCGCGCCAGATTTCCTGTTCAGTTTTAGCGGAATGATCCTAAAATGAGAGCAGTCAGTGTAGATGCAGGCAGGTATGCCATGCCCGACCAATCGATCAACACAGTCGGCGGCAACGGGACATTCGACGACGTCATCGCCCAAGCCACGCCGGAGATTCAAGCCCTCGCCCGCGCCGCCCGCGCGCTGCTGGCGGATGTCATGCCGGGTATCACCGAAGTGCCCTGGGCGCGCCAGAAGATCGCCGGTTACGGCGTCGGACCCAAAAAAATGTCGCAGCATTTCTGTTATCTGGCGCCTTTCAAAAAGCATTTGAACTTCGGCTTCATGTATGGCGCGCGCCTGCCCGATCCTGAGGGACTGCTGGAAGGCAAAGGCGCCGATTTGCGCCACGTGAAGATCCGCAAAGCTGAAGACCTGGAGCGGCCGGCCCTGCGGCAACTGGTCGGGGAGGCCAGCCGTTACCTGCCCAAGCTGCCATGAATGCCGCGCGGCGCGATGCGCTGTCGCAAGCGCTCTTCGACTTCGACGGCAAGAGCACGGCGCCCCTGGAGCGATTCGCCGCGGACCACAGCGCTGACGAGAGCCTGCTGGCCGCATTATGCGATTTCGCCGGGAGCGACGACCACAATGTTCAAGCCGCCGCCACCTGGCTGCTCAAGCGCTTCGGCGCGTCCAGCGCGCAGCTGTCACCCGGCCAATGCGAAACGCTGCTCGGCCTGCTGATGCAAGACACCGGCTGGCTCTCCCGCCTGCATCTCCTGCAAATGATGGATTCGCTGATTGTGCCGGCGTCGCTGGCTGAGCCGCTGATGGAGGCGCTTTCGGCGCAGGCGACCGGCGCCAACGCCTTCATCCGCGCCTGGAGCGTGCATGGCGCTGCCGCCCTGGCCGATCAGCATCCGGCCTATCGTGATTGGGCGCTGGACTTGCTGGCCGCGGCCGAGCAGGACGCCGCCGCTTCGGTGCGCGCGCGCATCCGCCGCACGCGCCAGGCGTTCGACTGGATCTAATGGCCGCCGTGGGCGCGGATTTCACCCCATCCCCCGGCCCCTCTCCCGCCATCTCAATGGCGGGCATCCAGCAAGCTACTGACGACAGGACAGGTTTTGAAAGTCGCCGCCGACTGATTTTACCCCACCCCCCGGCCCCCTCCCCGACGGGTCAGGGAGGGGGAGCGCGTTGAAAGAACATGATGATATTTTATGTTTTCTGTGATTGTTCGGGATAAATTCTGGTCTTCTTTGTAAAGTCACCTTTCCCTAATGCATTGGGGAAGCGTCGAAGATGGGGTAGAAAAACTGTCCTGGCGTCAGAAGCAAGCTAGAGAAGGGGAGCCAATATCTGGCGGACTCGGCAGTGACTTGACGTTTTCCCGTCAAAGAGCCTCGATTACTTAGCCGCTGGCGAAGCAATTCATTTATTTATCCATTGGCATTTGACTTGTCGGACAAGTCTTAGAGGCCGCCATGGGCGCGAATCTTGCCGAACAGGTCGCGGAAGATGGGATCGCGATGCACGAAATTGGCCACGCGCGCGAAATGCCGCGAGCGGTCGACGCTCCAGGTGACTTGATCAGTCAGAATCGGGCTGTGAACTAAATCGCTGGGTACCCAAGCCGGGTTGATCAGCCAGCCGATAGCTGAGATATCCCAAATGACGCTGGAGGCGCCGAAAGAGTCGGGACGGTATTCCTTGAATATCTGACAGAGATAATCGCCGACGCGGCCGGCGCCGCCGATGAATGCTTGTAACTCGGCCAGTGTCGTCAGCAAGTGCGAGGTCACGCCATAGCAAGGCACGATGACGAAAGGTACGCCGCTGTCCAGCACTATCTGCGCCGCCGGCACATCCTGCTTCAGGTTGAATTCGCGCGTGTGCGGCATGTTCAAGTTGTGCCCGCCCAGCCAGACCACCACAGTCTTCTCCACGATTTCCGGCGCCAGCAGCAGCGCCGAAGCCACGTTGGTAATCGCGCCGATGGCCACCACGTAAAGCGGGTCGTCGTCCGGGCTGGCCAGCGCGCGCTTGATCATATCGCGGACAGCGGCGTTGTCTTGGGGCTGCCGCGCCGCGCCGACATATTCGGTCGAGCCGCGGTAAGCGAAGCCATCGGCCGCGATGCCCAGGAAATCCAGCAAGCGCAGGATCTCTTCGTAGCTCTTCTCCATGCCGTCGCCGGGGCCGTCCGAACGACTGTTGTGGAAGGGCGCGGCGTAAATCGCCTCTACCGCCATCCGCTCCGGCGACAGCAACGCGTAGGTCAAGGCGAATTGGTCGTCGATTTCGTTGTAGGTATCGGTATCCAGCACCATGCGCACTTTGCGACCGGGATGCTGCAAGCGTTGGATTCGGAAGGCCTCGCTCAATCCTGGAAAACTCATAGCTCGTTACCCTCAGCCTGTCCCAAGAAACGACGAGCGGGCTGCAAACCCACCCGTTCAATCAAGCGATTATAACGCCTCAGCGGCGTCTGCGGCAAAGTCAGGGTGATGTGCCGGGAACAATGTAACTCGTGCCGTGCGTCTGGTAGAGCGGCGGGAAGATCACGGCGGCATCGAGAGCGTTTTGACCCTGCTCGAAGTATTGCATGACGGCGATGATCGGATCGGGCCACTGATGCCACATGTAGCTGGGCGTGCCCTCGGGCAAGTCAGGATTGTGGCTGCCGTACTCGAAGTAGTAGCGCCCCTGCGACAGCTCAATGTCGGCGGTTTCCAGCGCGGCCACGATGGCGTCGGGGTCGGTGAAGGTGTCGGCGATGTCCATGGCATGCGCGATCAAACGCACGCTGTCATAGGGCTCCATGACGAAGCTGGGCGCGACGCCGCCGAAAGCTTCGCCGTAGCGCGCGTTCAATTCATTGGCCAGGTCGCCAAACAGCGCGGGCGTAATGCCCACACGATCAAATACGCAGTAGTTGCCGTCCGGGACGTTGTCCCAGAATTGCTCCGAATCGACGGCGATGTAGCCGGCGATGCAGATGGTGTCCTGGTTTGGCGCGACGCCCAGCTCGGCCATCTGCTGCACAATATTGAACGACGTTTCGCCCGTGACCAGCAGCCGAATCACATCGGGCGGCTCCGGACGCGCCAGGATTCGGCCGAGTATGGGAACGAAGTCCTCGGTGCCCAATTCCACATCGTACTGCTCGACGGTAAAGTCGGCGGCTTCCAGCCGTTCGCGCAGATCGTTGGCCGCCGGCCGGCCGTAGTCGGTGTTCTCGGCGATCAGGACGGCGCTGTCGAGACCCTGCGCAATCAGCCACTCGGCGATGATCGCACCGACCATGGCGTTGGCCGGCGATATGCGGAAGACATAGTCGACGCCGTCTTCAATACGGGGCGGCCTGCCCTCATATTCGATGATGCCGTTGGCGGTGATGTTGTCGTTCCAGGGGCCTGCGAAAAGCGTGGGAATTTTGTGCTCTTGCGTGATACTCATGACAGCCAGGGCGACGGCGCTGTGGTAACCGCCGACAACCGCATGGACGCCATCATCCAGTATCCAGCGCTCGGCAACCGCCTGACCTCTTTCTGAAATGCCTTCGGAATCGCCAGTGAGCACGTCCACCCGGTGATTCACGCCGTCAATCTCAACTCCGCAGTCGGCGTTGAGATCCGCCTCCGCCTGTTGGTAGGACCAATCGATGACGACGCCGGCGCCGGTCGCCCCGGGCGCGGACAGCGGCGCGATGCCGCCGATCTTGATTGTCTCATCGGCGAATTCGCAGTGACTGTCGGCGCGGACGATGCTTCCGGCAGATAACAGAATCAGCAGCGAAAAGGCGATGAGAAGTCTACTCAGAGTGTATCTAAACATTGTTGCCTCCCATTTATTAACTTTAGTGTTTCTTTGATTTTAGCAGAAATTTTTATCCGCTGGGGCAATCACACAGGACAGCCGCCTGTCATTGGCGTCAAAAGCCAGACCACGCCTATGTACCCGGCGCGATGTAGGAGACGCCGTGAGTTTGATAAGCCGGCGGATAGACGACGGCGGCATCCAGGGAACTCTGCCCAAATTCAAAGTACTGCATGACGGTAATGATGGGGGCGGGCCATTGATGCCACATGAATGCGGGTGTACCCGGCGGCAGCTCGGGATTGTGGCTCCCGTAGTCGAAATAATAGCGCCCCTGGGTCAATTCCACATCCGACCTTTCCAGCGCGGCGACAACGGCGTCGGGGTCGCTGAAACTGCCGGCCCGCTCCATCGCGTCCGCCAGCAGCAGTACGCTGTCATAGGGCTCCATGGCGAAGCTGGGCGCAGTGTCGTCCCAGTAGGCTTCGTATTTGCGGTTTAGCGCGGCCGCCCGCTCGCTGAAGAGGGAAGGGATGACGCCGGTGCGATTGAAGGCGCAATAATTGCCGTCTTCCACGCTTTCCCAGAATTGCGTCGATTGCTCGGCATCGTAGCCGGCGATGCATATGGTGTCCGGGCTGGGCGCGATGCCCAGTTCCGCCATCTGCTGGTTGAGATTGAGGGCGGTGTCGCCGGTGATGATGATGTGGACAGCGTCGGCGGGTTCGGGGCGCAATTCGATGCGGCTGAGTATAGGCACAAAGTCTTCCGTGCCCAGTTCAATATTGTATTGCTCGACGCGCATGCCGGCCGCTTCCAGCCGGGCTTTCTCGTCGGCGGCGGCCGGCTGCCCGAAGTCGGTGTTTTCAGCCAGGATGATCACATCGCCGACGCCCAGCGAGATGAGCCAGTCGGCGATCACCGAGCCCACCATCGTCCAGGAGGGCGAGATGCGGAAAATATAATCCACCCCGGCATTGATTCGCGGGGGCCGGCCTTCATATTCGGTAATGCCGTTGGCGGTGATATTGTCGTTCCAGGGGCCGCCCCAAACTGTCGGGATGCGGTTTTCCTGCAAGATGCCCATCGCCGCCAGGGCCACCGCGCTGTGAAAGCCGGCGACCGCGCCGTGAATCTCTTCCTCAAATATGAAACGCTCCGCCACCGCCTGCCCCCGCTCGGAGATGCCCTCGGTATCGCCGGTGATGACCTCCAGTCGGTGATTCACGCCCTTGACGTTTATGCCGCATTCAGCGTTGATGTCCTCGGCAGCGTGCTGCACCGCCCAGTCGATGACAACGCCAGCTACAACGGCGCCGGGCGCGGACAGCGGCGCGAAGGCGCCAAACTTGATGATTTCGTCGGCGAATTTGCAGTCGGATTCCGCCTCGACCGCGCTCCATGGCAGCAGCAGCGCGGCAAGCAGCAGAACTATACTGAGCTTCTTCATCGCATCCCCCGGCTTCATGGCCAGCGTTCTAGTTGGACCCGCCGGGCTTGAAATACGACGTACCATGCGTCTGGTATACCTCGGGATAGACGACCGCCGCGTCCAGCCCGCTCTGGCCTTGCTCGAAATACTGCATGACCGTCACCACCGGCACGGGCCACTGATGCCACATATAGGCCGGCACATCGTCCGGCAAGACCGGATTGTGCGCTCCGTAATCGAAATAATAGTGGCCTTGCGACAAGTCAATGTCGGCCCGCTCCAGCGCCGCCACGACAGCCTCAGGATCCGTGAAGCTGCCGGCGCGCTCGATGGCGTCAGCCATCAGCCAGACGCTGTCGTAGGCTTCCATGGCGAAGCTCACCAGAATATCGCCGAAGTCTTCCTGGTAGCGCCGGTCCAGCTCCTTTGCCATATCGTTATACAAGCTGGGAATTGTGCCGACGCGGTCGAAGGCGCAGAAATTGCCATCGGGCACGGTGTTCCAGTATTGCTCCGATTGAAAGGCGAGGTGGTTGGTGACGCAGATTGTATCGGCAGTGGGCGCGATACCGAGCTCGGCCATTTGCTGGGTCAGATTGTATGAGGTCTCCCCGCTGACCAGGATGCGGATGGCGTCGGGCATTTGCGGCCGCGCCCATAACCGGCTGAGAATCGGCACGAAGTCTTCCGTGCCCAGCTCGACTTCCAGCTGATCGACCTGGACGCCGGCCCGTTCCAAATGCGCCCGTTCCGCCGCCGCCGCCGGATGGCCGTAGTCGGTATTCTCCAGGATGAGCACGAC
>CAZWCV010000086.1:0-15751 GCA_964632725.1 uncultured Anaerolineaceae bacterium | reverse complement strand
GATTTTCCACTTGTCGCCCGTGCGCGGATGCGGCGAATCCAGGATGCGGTACATGACCGGGTCGCGCATATTGATGTTGCCACTCGACATATCGATTTTCGCGCGCAGCACCGCTTCGCCTTCCAGGAAGCCGCCGGCGCGCATTTTCTCGAATAGCGCCAGATTCTCCTCAACCGGACGGTCGCGAAAGGGGCTCTCGCGCCCGGGTTCGGTCAAGGTGCCGCGGTATTCGCGAATCTGCCCCGGCGACAACTGATCGACATAAGCCCGGCCAATGCGAATCAGCTCGACCGCCATGTCGTAGAGCTGGTCAAAATAGTCGGAGGCGAAGTAAACGCGATCGTGCCACTGGTAGCCCAGCCAGCGCACATCTTCAGTGATGGCGTCGATATACTCTTGCTCTTCTTTGGCGGGATTGGTGTCGTCAAAGCGCAGGTTGCACAAGCCGCCGTACTGCTCGGCGATGCCGAAATTCAGGCAGATGGACTTGGCGTGGCCGATATGCAGATAACCGTTGGGCTCGGGCGGGAAGCGCGTATGCACGCGCCCGGCAAAACGCCCGCTTTCATTGTGCGAATCAATGATATCGGTGATGAAGTTGCTGCTATTTTCGTCGGGCATCGCGTCGTTCCCGATTGTGACCACCAAGCGCGTATCATATACAAGGCGCGTCTGTCCTTCAATAGGCTATCGCACAGGCGGCGCTCTCTCACACGCGCCAGGCCGTCGGGTACAATGGCGAGATGTTGATGAAGCGAAATCCGCTTGCGCTGATTCTGCTGCTGCTGTGTTTGAGCGCTCTCGAGGCTCAGGCTCACGGCTACATCGTGCGCGCCATTCCGGCCGACCGCAGCGCGCTGGATCGCCCGCCGACCCGCCTGCAATACTGGTTCAGTGAAGACCTGGAGCCGCGCTTCAGCGAGATCCATCTGCGCGATCATGCCGGCGCCGTCATCGCCAGCGGCGGCGTCGACGAGGCGAACCAGGCCCTGCTGACGCTGCGCGTCCCCGCCGGCTTGCCCGATGGCGCCTATGTGGTCGAACTGCGCCCGGCATTCGCCAGTGATGGTCACGTCATCGCCGAGAGTCGGGTGTTCTTCGTCGGCGCGGAAGTCGGCGGCGTCAGCGGCAGCCAGGCCGCGGACCAGGCCATCCCGCTGGAAGCTGTGTGGCGCGCCCTGCTTAATCTGGCGAATTTTTTGTTCTTCGGCGCGTCCCTGCTGTATTCGGCCGTGCTGATTCCGGCCTGGGGCAGCGCTCAGGGCCACCTGCCGCCGCGGGTGACGCGCCGCCTGAAAGGCTGCTTGATCGCCGCGGTCGCGCTGGCCTTCGCGGCTAATCTGATCGGCCTGTTGCAGCAATCGATGGCCTTCTTCAACGCGGATGCGGCGCAAGTCGTTCAGCAAAATCTCTGGCAAGTGGTGCTCATCGGCTCGCGCTTCGGCGATATTTGGACATTCCGGGTCGTGCTGCTGATATTCTGCGCGGTTTTGCTCTTCGTAGCGGAGTACTATCGCGCCTTGATGCCGCAACTGGCGGCCGGCATTTGGCGCGGGCTGCCCTGGCTGGGCGCGATATTCATCGGCTTGTCCATGGTGACCAGTCACGCGGCAGGCTCGCCCTTGCTGCCCTGGGTCGCCATCGCTGTCGATTGGCTGCACGCCCTGGCAGTCGCCTTTTGGCTGGGCGGCGCGTTGACGTTGACGCTGCTGCTGCCGGTGGCGCTTGTGCCCTACGACGCCGACGGCAGAGCGCGGGCGCTGCGGGCGGTCCTGCTGCGCTTCTCGCGTATCATGCTGCCATTGGTCGCGCTGGTGGTCTTGAGCGGTCTCTACAACGCGCTCAACTATTTCGTGAGCCCGGCCGATATCAACAGCAACTACGGGCGGACGCTGGGCGTCAAGCTGCTCCTGGCGGCGCCGGTATTGATACTGGGCGCCCGGCAGCATATCGCGCTGCGCCCGCAACTGGCGGCTCGCCTTCGCCTGCGCGCGGGTCTGGCTGGCGGCGGACTGCTGCGGCTGGAAGCCGGGCTGATGCTGCTGACTCTGCTGGCGGCGGCCTGGCTGAGCGCGACGCCCATCCCGCAGCCCGCATTGCCGCGAGCCGATGTCCCCTCGCCGCAAGCCGCCGTTTCACTGGGCGAGCTTGGCGTGAGCGCGTCAATCATTCCCGGAGGCCCCGGCGTCAATACTTATGATACGGTCGTCACACGCGTGGGCTCACCGGCTGCCGACGTCGAGCTTTACTCGCAGCTGGTCAGTCCGCAGCGCGACATCCGCAGCGCCTGGCAAAAAGCGGAGCAAGTCGAGGACGGCTTGTACGTCAGCGCCGGCGATGAGATCGACCAGGCCGGAGAATGGTGGTGGCTGCTGGATGTGGTCGAGCCGGACGGCACAGTCAAGCGCGCGGCTTTCGCCTGGGAGATCAGCGCCGCCGCCGCTGTGCAGCAATCGCGCCAGCCGCAACTGATTCACCTGGTCGCGCTGCTCAGCATCGCCGGCGTCTTGGCCGTCTGGTTCGCAGGGAGGGTTCGCCGAATGCTGGCGGCGCTTCAGCTGACGGCGGGCAGCCTGTTAATAGCGGGCGGGGCGGTGGTGGCGTCGGCAGGCGTCATGGTCGCGGGCGCGCTGATGCTGGGAGAGCGGCAGCGCGAATATGAACTGACGTTGAATCCGCCGCCGGTTGTGGTCAACAGCGTATTGTCCGATGCCGCGTCGCTGGCGCGGGGCGAGGCGCTTTACCGCGAGCGCTGCCTGATCTGGCAAGGCGAGTCGGCTGATTTCCGCGCGCTGCGCAATCGGCTGGCGAGCGCTCGCGACGACTTCCTGTACGCGGCGGTGGCGTCAGGCTGGCGCAGTCTGCCGGCCTGCGGTGAGGGGCTGAAGGTTGATCAGCGCTGGGATGTGGTCAACTACTTCCGGACCTTTGAGCGGCGGGGCTAGTCGTGGCTACGCTTGTTTTTTCTCCGCCAACCATGGCGTTGGTTCGCCCGTCCGCATTAGCCATAGTCGTGGATTCATGTGTTTGAAAAGTCCAGTCGTGCGAGGGACTACGCGGCGCCACGTTAACGCAAGAACCCCTCGTGCAGGCCGCCGTCGACATTGATGATCTGTCCGGTCGTCTTGCTGAAGGCGTCCGTGATCAGCAGGTAGGCGACCTCGGCCTGGTCTTCCGGGCTGATTGGCGCTTTGGTCAGCGTGCGCCCCGCATAGAAGCCCGCCAGGCGCGCGCGCAGGCTTTCCGTGTCTTCGTCGTCGTCGAAATCCAGGTCGTACTTGATTAGCGAGTTGATGACGCGATCGCGCGGGAACATGCTGCTGCCCTTGACGACGGTGGCAGGCGCCAGGCCGTTGACCCGCACCAGCGGCGCCAGCTCAATCGCCAGCTCGCGTACCAGGTGATTGGCGGCGGCTTTGCTGGTGTCGTAGGCGATGGAGCCGGCCTTGGCCACGACGCCATTGACGCTCGTCGTCAAAACCAGCGAAGCCGGCAATGCCTGCGCCTGCCAGATCGGACGGGCGCCCTGGGCGACCAGGTAGCCGCCGCGCACATTCACCTCGAAGGACGTTCGCCACTGCTCGGGGGAATTGCGGCCGTCGGCGGCGGGCGTGAAGAAGACGCCGGCGGTCACGATGATGTCGTCGATGCCGCCATAAGCCAGCACAGCCTTTTGCAGCAGCGCCTGAACGCTTTCGGGCGAGGTGATGTCGACCTGCGCCGCGATGGCGGGTCCACAGCCGGAAATGCCCGAGCCGGCCACGCCGATGCCCGGCCCGTGAGCTTTTGTCAAGGCGTCGGCAGTCGCCTGGGCGCCGCTGATGTTTAGGTCGGCGCAGACCACATGGGCGCCCTCCGCGGCGACTCGCTGCGCAGTGGCCACGCCGATGCCGCTGCCCGCGCCGATGACCGCGACGACCTTGCGCGCCAGGCTCTTTTCGGGCGGCATGCGGCGCAGCTTGGCCTCTTCCAGCGCCCAATATTCGATGTCGAAGGCTTCCTGACGCGGCAGCGCCACATAGCCGCCGACGGCCTCGGCGCCGCGCATCACGGCGACCGCGCAATTGTAAAACTCGGCGGTTACGCGGGATTCGCTTTTGTTCTTGCCGTAAGCGATCATGCCCAGCCCCGGGATCAGGATCACGGTTGGATTGGCGTCGCGCATTGGCGGGCTGTAAGGGTGTTTGCAAGCGTCGTAATAGGCCGCGTAGTCCCGGCGGTATTGGGTGATGCCGAACCGCAGTTTGTCCAGCAGCGCGGCTGTGTCCGCGCTGGCCGGATCCCAGTCGACGTAGAGCGGCTTGATCTTGGTGCGCAGGAAATGGTCGGGGCAAGAGGTGCCCAGCTCAGCCAGGCGCGCGGCGTCGGCGCTGTTGACGAAGTTCAAAATTTCGGCGTCGTATTGCACGGTGGCAATGAAGCGACTCTCCTCCGACACCATGCCGCGCAGATGGGGCAGGATTTCGGTCAGCAGCGCCTGCCGCTCATCCGCGCTGATGTCTCTGTATTTGACGCCGCCGAAGGTCGCGCTGCCCTGCTCGTTCGCTTCCAGGTATCGGGCCGCCTTTTCGATCAGCGTCAGCGACAGGTCGTAGCAGGCTCTGTCATTGTCGGCCCAGTTTATCAAGCCGTGGCCGCCCAGGACGATGCCGACGCAACCGGGATTGGCCGCGATCGTTTCCTGGAGCGCCAGGCCCAGGTCAAAGCCCGGCCGCTGCCAGTCGACCCAGACGACGGCGTCGCCGTAAATCTCGCGGGTCAGCGCCCGGCCGTCGCGTGATGCGGCGATGGCGATGACGGCGTTGGGATGGGTGTGATCGACATGGCGGTAGGGAATATAAGCATGGAGCGGGGTGTCTATAGAGCTGGCGCGCGGATTCAAGTTGAAGACGCAATGCGGGTACATGGCGACCATGGCGTCTTCGATCGGCGTCTTGACGCCCCTGACGTCGGCTGCCTTGTAGACCGCTTGCAGCCGCATCAGCTTGTCCAGGTAGAGCGAGGCGAAGTTCTCGCGCTGGCTGGTGCGCAGGTCGCCGCCCGAGCCCTTGACGAACATGACATCCACGTTCGCGCCGGTCAGCGGATCGACTTGCGCAATCTTGCTGGAGGTATTGCCGCCCCCGGTATTGGTGATGCGCTGATCGGCGCCCAGCAAGTTGGAGCGGTAGACCAACCGCTCGACGGCGTCAAGCGCGTCCGCGCGGGCGTCGTCCCACCGGTAGCTGACGTGGCGGTATTCGGAAGGATTAAGTACTTGCATGATTTCTCCGAAAGAAATTGTCGGGCAATACAGATTACAGAAAACTCAGCAAATCTGTAGGGGCGACCTACCAGGTCGCCCGAGCCGGGCGAATTATGGGATTACGGGCGACGTGAAATGCCGCCCCTAAATTCCCTGCCTGGCAGTCACGTTTAGATGGCGGATCATCAACCCACAGTTAAACATCGGACCAGCGTCGCTAGTCTCGCTGCGACTGGACCGTCCGCTCGTATTCTCGGATCTCGTCCATGAAGGCCATGCCCACCGGTACTTCCTGCGAGCGGCAATAGTAATCCCAGACCGCGCCGAAGGGCAGGCCCTTCAGCTCTTCCAGCAGCGCCAGGCGGCCGGTGAAGTCGCCCTCGTTCTCGTAGCTCCGCAGCAGCTCGCGCGGCTCCAGCAGCGCCATCAGCAGGGCGCGGCAGGCGTTGCGCGTGCCAATGGCCCAGGCGCCGATGCGATTGATGCTGGCGTCGAAGAAGTCCAACCCGATATGCACTCGTTCCAGCGCGTCGCTGCGGACGATCTCCTGCATGATCGCTTGCAGGTCGTCGCTCAGGGTCACGACATGGTCGCTGTCCCAACGCACGCCGCGGCTGACATGCAGCAAGATCTCGGGCACGTAGAGCAAGATGGATGAGAGTTTGTCGGCGATGGTCTCGGTGGGGTGGAAGTGGCCGGCGTCCAGGCAGAGCAGTTTTTGGCGCGAGACCGCGTAACCGAGGTAGAACTCGTGCGAGCCGACGACGTAGCTCTCCGAGCCCAGACCGAAGAGCTTGCACTCGATAGCGTCCAGGTTATGCGCTGGGTCTATGTCTTCGGCGAAGATCTCGTCGAGCGCGTCCCGCAGGCGCTGTCGTGGGCCCAGGCGATCGGCGGGGCTGTCTTTGTAGCCGTCCGGAATCCAGACGTTGTTGACCGAGGGTGTGCCCAGCTCGCTGCCGAAATAAGCGCTGATATGGCGCGTGGCGATGGCGTGGTCGATCCAGAAGCGGCGGATGCCGGCGTCGGCGTGCGAGAGCGTGAAGCCGTCGTCGGCCAAGTCATGCGAGAAAAACGTGGGATTGAAATCCAGGCCATGATTGTTGGCTTTTGCCCAGTCGACCCAGGATGCGAAGTGCTCCGGCTTCAATTCGTCGCGCGGCGCCTTGGACGCGCTATCGAGGTAGGAGCCGTGCAGCGCCAGGCGGTGGTCGCCCGGAATCAGGCTGTAGGCTTTGTCAAGGTCGCCGCGCAGCTCGTCGATATTGCGCGCTTTGCCCGGGTAATTGCCGGTGGCCATGATGCCGCCGCTGAGCCCGCGCTCCGGGTCTTCAAAGCCGCCGACATCGTCGCCCTGCCAGCAATGCAGGCTGATGGCTACCGACCTCAACTGCTCCAGCGCGGCCGCCGTATCGACGCCCAGGGCCGCGTAGCGTTCCTGCGCCAATTCGTATGCCGCTTCAATTTGTTTGTCCGAAGTTTGGAAGTTCATGCACAATTCCTTTACGCGCGGCTATTTGCGAATTGGTGGATATCGTGGAGATTTTCCCGTTAGCGAACACTGTAAAGTTTTACCACAGAGGAAAATGAGGGTACACAGAGGGCACAGAGGGTTTTGTATTGTGTCGATAATGCCGCAAATTAGGCAGCCATCCAACACACTGACAACTTTCGCTGGCATACGCTTACCAAATATCTTTACTCGTTTTTCTCTGTGTGTCCTCTGTGTCCTCTGTGGTAAGTATTTGCATATCTTACTCGCGGTTACTTCTGTGGTGAAAACAGGTGTGGTTCTCACAATCAGGCGATGCTTTGCAAATTCCAGTGAGTCACCTCTGCATTGGTTTGTAGCGGGTTGCGCTAGCGGGCGCCGGCGGCTTGCAGGCAGGCTTGCATGTGCCCGCGCGATTCAGCGCCGATGGTGATGCACTGCTCAAGACTGTGCCCCTGCGCTTTTGTGCCGATCACTTCCAGGTTGAGCGGGCCGGTGTAGCCGTGCTCGTGCAAGACGCGGATGTAACCGACCAGGTCGATATCGCCGCGGCCGTTGGCTTGATCTTCGGGCGCGCCCGGTCCCTGCTGACGGCCTTTGCAATCGCGGATGTGCACGTGTTTGATGCGGTCGATCACGGCTGCGATGGCTTCGACCGGGTTCTCGCCGGCGCGGTGGATATGCGAGGGATCCATGTCCAGGCCAAAGTTGGGCGAGGTGATGTCGCTTAGGACTTTGAGGCTGGTGGGCGTGTTGTAGACGTAGTTGCCGACATGCGCCTTGGCGCAAAGCATGACGCCGTAATGTTCGGCTCGTTGCACCAGCGCGCCCAGTTCATCAAGGACCTGCTGATAGGTCGATTCATCATCGGCTTTCCCGCCCGGTCCGACATTTATGATGGGGATGCCGGTTTCGACCGCCGCTTGCATGGCGCGCTCCATCAGGTCGGGATCGCGCGAGGACTGCTCCATCGCCAGCAGCTCGAGGTCGTATGCCTTGGACAGGCGTACGATCTCCGACGCGCATTCCCGCCAGCGCGACAAGACCAGGTGCTGGCTCATGGCGTCAATCGCCGACATCTCGATGCCGTCGTAGCCCGCCATCTTCAGGTATTTGAAGGCCGTCTCCATATCCCAGCTGCCGAATAAAAGTGAGTTAGCGCCTAGTTTCATGTCTTTGCCTCGCTCTAGTTCTGTCCGTTGCTTGTGCTTGAAGGTGTTTGTCACAGTTTTGCCACCGAGTTCAACGAGTTAAATTGAGTACACAGAGTCAGAGGGTGCATCGTTATTCCACCACTCTTTTGCTTGTCAGCTTGTGCGGCTCTGGTCGCTATCAATTATCTCTGTGCCCTCGTTTCGACTCTGTGAACTCTGTGGCAAAAATGTGATCATTTGCATCTAAAGTCACTAACCACTATCAACGTAAGCCACTGCTCCCGTCTCCAGCGACTCGATGGCCGCCGCCAGCACCTTCTGCGCCGCCAGGCCCTCGGCTGCGCTGCCGTCGATGTCTTCGGGCGCCACGCCGTCGCTGACTTGCCGCAGGAAACAGTGGATGCGCTCGCGGAAAGTGTTCTCGAAATTGTGGAAGCCGCCGAAGAGCGGGTCGGTATAGACTGTTTTCTGGAGGTCGCCCGCCGGGTATAGCGTCAGCTCGCGCCACATATCGTCCAGCACAAAGCGGCCGCCAGTGCCCGCCACCTCGCAGCGCTCCATGGGATGCCCGCGCTCGATATCATAGCTGCCGGTCAAAGCGCCGACCACGCCGTTGCGGAAGCGGAAGCTGAATTGCGCCGTCGACCAGATTTGCCGACCGGGCGCCTTGGTCGCAAAGCAATGCACCGCCTCGATATCGCCACAGAAATAGCGCATGACATCTACGGTATGCGGGTGCAGCGACTTGATGTGGTAGTAGGGCGAGGTCTCGGCCGGGTTCATGATCCACATGGCCATGTTGACGAAGAGCAGTTGCCCCAGCCGCCCCTCATCCACCCAGGATTTCGCCAGGCGCGCCGCCGGCGTGAAGCGGTGGTTGAGGTTGATGCCGTAGCAGACGCCCATCTCGCGTCCCTTGGCCACCATGGCTTCTGCGGGCGCGATCTCGTTGGAAATGGGTTTTTCGCCAAGCACATGGCAGCCCGCCGACAGCGCCTGCATGGTTGGCAAGTAATGATCGCTGCTGTTTTCGAAGCCGCCGGTCGTCACGCTGACCACATCCGGCGCCAGGTCGCGCAGCATGGTCTGGACATCGTAGAAAGCCGGGACGCCATACCGGGCGGCCGCCTGATCGGCGCGCTCGGGGATGATGTCGCAGACGCCGACCAGCTCCGCCAGGTCGTCCTGCGTATACAGTTTGGCGTGCCGATTGCCGATCGGCCCCAAGCCGATGACCGCTGCTCTTAATGCCATTTCACCTCCGTCCTGCGATTCTTCAGCTTGAGCCCCTCCCTCTTTATGGGGGAGGGGTTTGGGGTGGGGGCATTCCCGGAATTTCGTAACCATATTCGCGCATGGCCGGCTCAAGAAAGTCGAAATAATTCACGCCCTCGTCGCGCCGCCAGCGATTGATCGTGTCTTGTCGCATGACGATGCGCGCCAGCGGAATGCCCAGAAATGCTTCCAGCCGCTCCAGCGTTTCTTCCTGCTTGGTGACGAAGTCTTCAAAGCGCACTTCGATCCAGCGCTTGGGCTTGGGCGTCGACTTGACCAAATCATATTGATATTTCCAGGAAATGGCGCGGCGCAGGCGCTCATCTTCTTTGGCTTCCCCCTGTTCATCGGGGGGGCCGAGGGGGGTGGGATATTGAATGCCGAAGTCGCGCATGTCATCCGTCTTGTGCCTGCCGATGATGCAATCGCGGGGATTGCGAACCCAGAAAATGTAATGAATATCCGGATACAGGCGCGTCAACCACGGGAAGACCAGCGTCGTCTCCGGCACCTTCCAGCCCTTTAGCGGGCGCGAATGATTGTGCACCGATTCCAAGTAGCGATTGAGATTGCGCTTAAAGGCGTCGGGAATCTCGCTCTCGTGGGCGCGGGTGAAATCCCAGCTCAAGTCGCCGTTCCACTTGACGTAGCGGGCGAAGACGCGGCAGGCGTCGTACATGGCGTGCGCCGGCACCAAATCTCCCGATGGATTAAGCGTCTGGCCCATGTACACGCCGGAAGCGTAGAGCGTATGGGATATCGCTCGCGTTCCGCTGTGGCCGCGGCCGATGACCGTGATCACAGCGTGACGACCTTGCCGGTATCCCAGGATTCGATGGCGGCCTCGATGATGCGCTGGACGTGCAGCCCGTCGGCGCCCGAAGCGTCGATCTTGTCCGGCGCCACTTGCGCCAGATTCTGATCCACCCAGTGGCCGATTCGGCTTTGGAAGGTCTCGCCGAAGTGGCTCATGCCGCCGTAGTTCTCGTGGCGCTCGGTTTGGCCCTCGAAGCGCGGGTAATAGATGAGTTCTTCGCAGGCGTCGCGCAGGAAGATGCGCCCGTCCGAGCCGAAGATATCGAGCGTCTCCAAACCGTAAGCGCCGCCGCCCATGCTGGTATGGCCGAAGTTGCCGTCGTAGCTGCCGCGCAGGTGGCCGATGATGCCGTTTTCATAAAGCAGGTTGACCTGGACGTTGGACCAGATTGAACGGCCCTTGCCCTTTTTGAAATTGGCGTGCACCTGCGTCACATCGGATTGGGCGAAGTAGCGCATAACATCAAGCGAATGCGGATGCAGCGCGCGCATGTGGAAGTGGGGCGAGGTCTCGTTGGGGTTGTTGATCCACATGGTCATGTCGATCATGTTGATCTCGCCCAGGCGCCCACGCAGCAGCCACTCTTTCGCCAGCTCGGCCGCCGGCGTGAAGCGGTGATTGAGGTTGATGCCGTAGCGCAGATTCTTCTCGGCCGCCAACGCGACCATTTCTTCGGCTTCGGCGACGCTGTTGGAAATCGGCTTTTCGCCCAGGACGGGATAACCCGCGCGCAGCAACTGCATCGTCGGCGCGTAGTGATCGCCGCCGTTTTCGAAGCCGGCTGTGGTCACACTGGCCGCGTCAAACTCGACGCCGCTGTCCAGCAGCGCCCCCACCGAATAGAAGCCCTGGCAGCCGAAGGCCTCCGCCGCCTTGTCCGAGCGCTCCTGCAAAATGTCGCAGACTGCGACCACCTGCGCGTCCGGGTGGTTGCTGTAACAGCGGCCATGATTGTTGCCTATGCCGCCCATGCCGACGATGGCTACGCGTAAGGTCATGTTTGTGTCTCCTTCATGAGAGCGGGCGGACCAAGGGTCGCCCCTACAGTTTCGCTTTTTGCGGGCTCTTCCAAGGCTGCCCGCGCACCTTCAGTCCCCCCTCCCTGATGCGTCGGGTCACGTAGACATAGACCTTCGGGAGGGGGTTAGGGGGTGGGGTTGGCTCGCCTAATCTTCCTCGCGTGACTGCGCCTGCAGCTTGATGGCTTTGTCCAGGTCGCCGATGAACAGAGTGTCGTAGGCTTGCTGCGAGGTTTTGAATGCGCCGACGCCCTTCTGGCCGTGCCAGTCGCCCTGCGTCAGCATGGGATTGGTGAAGCCGGTTTCGGCTTCGCGCCTGGCGATCCAGGCGTTCATGCGTCCCCGCAGCGCCTCCACCACGTCGGGCCTTTCCTCGGCCAGGTTGTTGTCTTCGTTCGGGTCTTCCACCAGGTTGAAGAGCTCGACTTCCGGCTTGAAGTGGAAATCGGGCTCAAGCGCGATCATCAGCTTCCAGCCGGGCGTGCGCCAGCCGTGCTTGCGCATCCAGGTGCATTCGCTGATGTAGAACTCGCTGTCGAATGAAGCGACATCGCCGCGCATCATGGGCAGCAGCGATCGGCCGTCGAACCCCCATCCCCCAGCCCCTTCCCCCATAAAGAGGGAAGGGGAGCCAGCGGCTTGTGAAGTCCCTCCCTCTTCATGGGGGAGGGATTTAGGGTGGGGGTAAAGCCCGGCCAAGTCGAGCAGGGTGGGCAGCAAGTCTTTATGCTGATTGTAGCCCTCGACGCGTTCGCCGGCGGGCACGACGCCCGGATAGCGAATGATCAGCGGGACGTGCAGCACGTTGTCGAAGATGCCATGATGATCGAACCACAACTCGTGGTCGTAGAGCGTTTCGCCATGGTCGCCGTTCAGAGCGATGATGGTGTCGTCCATGATGCCCATGCTCTCAAGCGCCGTGAAAATGGACTGAATGCAGGCGTCCATATAAGCGATGGCGCCGTCGTACTGGGCGATGATGTAATCTTTGTCGGAAATGCCGGGCGGCATCCAGGATTTGAAGAATGTGCCGAAGGGCTTGAAATCCAGCACCGGATCCATCGAGCGATTATTCGGGTCGCATTCGTCGCCGTGATAAAACATGCGCTCGTAGGGCGCGGGCGGCAGGTAAGGCGCGTGCGGGTCCATGTGCCGCAGCATGACGAACCAGGGCTTGTCGTCGGCGTTGAGCCGCTCCAGCTCGGGCAGGGTCACGTCGTTGAGATTCTGCGCTTTGGGGCTGCGTCCCTGCGCGAAGCTGCCCCAGCCGGCGTACTCGATATAGTTGTCAAATCCGCGCGAGCTGGGATTGCCCGGGAAGCCGACGCAGGTGGTGTTGTAACCGTAGCTGCGGAAGATCTCGGCGGCGGTCGGCGCCTCCGCGCGCAAGGGGCCCTGATGCCGCAGCGCCACCACTTGCGTGCCAAAGCAGTCGCGCCCGGTCAGCATGGACGCGTAGGCCGGCGTGGTGGGGATATGCGGGCTGAAGGTATTTTCGAAGAGCGTGCCGCTCGCGGCGAAGCGGTCAATGTGGGGCGTGGTGAGGCGGTCGTAGCCGTAGCAGGACATGTGGTCGGCGCGGATGGAGTCGATGGCTATCAGCAGGATGTTGGGTGGTTTTGGCATGTGAGCTTCCCCATTGGATGCAAACGCTTGCATAATCCATAAGTACATATTATAATCAGCGCAACTCAAAAATGCAAACGTTTGCGCCTAACTGATTTCGTCTATACCGGCGTCGTATATACTAGAAGGAATAATCGACTTGCCGACCATCCGCGATGTAGCTGACAGAGCCAATGTTTCGGTCTCGACGGCCTCGCGCATTCTGTCTAACGCCAGCCGCGCCAAGTACGCCGAAGCGACGCGTGAACGCGTGCTTCAAGCCAGCGCGTCGCTGGGTTATCGCCCCAACTTTGCGGCGCGGGCGCTGGTCTCCGGGCAGACGCGCATCATTGGCGCAGTTGTGCCCCGCCACCGTGATACTCCCTTCACTGCCCTGGCCTCGCTGCAGATTCTGTCCGGCATTGAAGCTTATTGCAGCGACCACGGCTATCATGTGCTGATATCCTCGCCGAAGTTGGCGGGCGGTCAACTGGACCCTCACTTCGCCGATTTGCTGTCGGGCGGCTATCTGGATGGCGTTATCGTGGACGGCCACAGCGATATCGCGCCGATTATCGACTTTTTGTCCAGCCTCGACTTGCCTGTGGTCGTGCTGGGCACCTATCCCTTTTCCCACCACCTGCGCAGCGACAATTTGCGGGGCGGCATGTTGATGATGCGGCATTTGCTCTCGCTGAATCATCGGCGCATCGGTTTGATTGCATTGCCGGATATCAAAGAGCGCATGCGCGGCGTACGCCTGGCTTGGGAAGCGCAGGGTCTTGACTTTGACTCGCTGGTCGTAGAAGTCGGCAATTTTTCGGAATCCAGCGGTGAAGAGGCTGCCGAGCGCTTGATGAGCCGGTATCCCGATTTGACGGCCATCATCGCCTTCAACGACCGTATGGCATTGGGCGCGATCCTGCGTTTGCAGGCGCTGGGCTATCGCATTCCGCAAGACATCAGTGTTGTAGGGCATGACGACTTGCCGCGCTCCCAACATTCCAACCCGCCGTTGACGACTATCAACCATCAATTGTCAGACTGGGGTGGCCTGGCGATGGACATGCTGATGCAGCTGATGCAGGGCGGCTGCCCGCAGCCCATCGTCATGGAACCGCGCCTGGTGCTGCGTCAGTCTACCGCGGCAGCGCCGGGATAATTTTGGCAGGAGGAGTATCGCTGTGGTACTCTTTTGTGCAAATGTCGAATGAAGAGAGGAGCCTTCCATGTTAAGAAAGTTTGTATTACTCGCTCTGGTGGCGCTGTTTGCGCTGCCAACGCTTGTCGGCTTCGCGCAGGAGCCGGACGGTCTGCCGGTGGATGTCCCGCGCGAGGATCTTTGGGTCTTTGACCAGATATTCCGCTGGGGCACGGTCGGCAACTACAATGTCTGGCGCATCGGCGGGTCGACGCCCTTCCATCATGCGCTGATGCTGGAGACATTCTGGAATCGCGATCAGGAAACGGGCGAATTCATCCACGCGCTGGCTGATGGCGACCCGGTCTACAACGATGACTTCACCCAGATGTCAGTCAACCTGCGCCAAGGCGTCATGTGGTCTGACGGCGAAGAATTCAATGCCGATGATGTCGTCTACACCATCGAAACAATCAAAGCCGTGCCCGAGCTGGGCCAGGGCGGCTGGCACGCCCAATTGGTCGACTTTGACGCCGGCGTTGAAAAGACCGGCGACTACAGTGTCAGTTTCACGCTGAATCGCTCCAATCCGCGCTTCCACACGCTCTTCGAATCGCGCTGGAATGGCATTTATATGATGCCCTCACACGTGGTTTCGGCGGCGGCGGAAGCTGTCGGCGGCACGGAGAATCTGGGCGCCTGGGAATGGGCGGCGGAGGATGTGGTCGTTTTGGGCAACTACTTGCCGGTCGAGGCGGATCCCAACGGTTACTGGGAGCTGTTCCAGCGTCGCGACGATCCGGAGAATTCGCTGGCGGGCATAATCACCGGCGGTTCTGGTCCTCCCTACGCTTTGAGCATCTTCTACGGCAATGAGAATATCCGCAAAGCCATCGCTATGTCCCGCAACGAGCTGGACGTGTACTTCGACGTGGATATCGAATCCTTCGAGTTCACGCTGGACAACGCGCCCAGCGCTCGCAGTTGGTATCAGGACTTCCCCTGGGCATATCCCAATGAAGTCAGCTCCCGTCAGTTGGCGATGAACATGGAAGGCGATCCCATGTTGGCCAACAAGGATGTGCGCTGGGCATTGGCGCTGGCCATAGACATCGTTGAGCTGCAGACCGAATACGTCGGCGGCGTGGCCAAGGTAACGCCCTTCCCGGTTCCGCCTACCGCCAAGCTGTATGAGCTGTATCACGGGCCCATGACCGAGTGGCTGACGGACTTGCAGATCGACCTGGGCGGCGGCGAGATGTACAACCCCTACGACCCGACCATCCCCGATCAGATCGCGGCTTGGGCGGAAGAGCAGGGCTACACCGTGCCGGGCGAACCGCATGAGGTCTTCGGTTCCGGCTGGTGGAAGTACGATACTGAGGCCGCTGAGAAGCTGCTGACTAATGCCGGCTTGAGCCGAGGCGGCGACGGCATGTGGCTGACGCCCGATGGCGAGCCCTGGGTGCTGGACTTGCAGTCCGACCCCAGCGAGAACGATGCTTATCGTATGGGACAAGCCGCCTTCGATATGTGGACTGACTTCGGCATTGAGGTCAACTTCAGCACACTCGATCGCAACACCTGGAATCAGAACCACTGGGTCGGCAGCTATGAGGTCAGCACGCCCTGGACCAGTTTCGCGCTGGCGTCCGGCGATATGTGGCCGCAGATCCGCGGACGTCATTCCCGCTATTATGCGCCCGCCGGCGAAGACTATCGTCCGCTGGGCGGTGATAGTGTGCGGCGTATGCGCGACGACACGGTTGATGAGCTGATTGACGCCATGGAAGCGCTCAACCCGGTATCGCAAGAGGCGGAGAACATCGCGGTTAACACCCAGCTATTGCAGCATTGGGTGGAGAACATGTTTGATATCACCTGCATCGCCTTCAAGAAGTTCGTCACCTGGGACGAGACCTACTGGACGGGCTTCCCGACAGCGGAAAACCCGAACTATCAGCCCTTGTACTGGTTCCAGGGCGGCAAATACGCCATCCAGA
>CAZWCV010000085.1:1100-15920 GCA_964632725.1 uncultured Anaerolineaceae bacterium | reverse complement strand
AGTACAAGCCCGATCATGAACACGACGAAGAAGTGACTTCCGTTGGCATCACCCTCCCCGGCGATCTGCAGCTGGAGAAGCTCAATGGCTGGCTCAGCCTGCTTCTGCGCGAACAAGGACAAGACATCTTCCGCATGAAAGGCGTGTTGAGCGTGCGCGGTTGGGACGAGCGCTACGTATTTCAGGGTGTGCATATGCTCTTTGATGGCCGCCCCGATCGTCCCTGGGGGAACCTAGAGCGTCAAAACAAGATGATCTTCATCGGGCGCAACCTGGATCGTACTGCGCTGGAAAACGGCTTCCGCGAATGTCTCGCCTCATGATGCAACGCAAGCGCAAGTCCAAACCGGCGCAGTCGCCGCTCGAGGCAATTTGGCGCGCGAACATTGACGATCATCCTATGGGGCTGGCCTGGTCGCCGGACGGCAAAAACCTGGCGATAGCCGGGGTATCCGGCCCCGTCACGCTGTTTAATGGCGCCGATGGCGAGGTGCGGCACGAGCTGCCCGGCCACGCCCTGGATACGATGGCAGTTTCCTGGCGCCATGACAGCCGCCTTCTGGCTAGCGTCGGGCAAGATGGCAAGGTGCGGCTCTGGGATGCCGAGACTGGAACGCAGACTTCTGAAATGACGGGCGGGGAGAGCTGGGTGGAGCGCGTCGCTTTCAGCCCGGTGGGCGATTGGCTGGCGACGGCCGCCGGGCGCAAACTGCGGCTGTGGAACAGCAGCGGGGAATTGCTCCGCGAATATCCCGACGCCAACAGCACGATTACGGATATCAAGTGGCGCCATGATGGCTTGCAGTTCGCCATCTCCGCCTACAATGGCGTCGTGCTGTACGACCCTGAATGCGCGGAAGCGCTGCGCCGCTTCGAATGGCAGGGTTCGACGCTCACATTGGAATGGAGTCCCGATGACAAGTATATCGCCACCGGCGATCAAGACTCGACGGTGCATTTCTGGATCACCGCGACCGGCAAGGACCTGCAGATGTGGGGCTACGAAACCAAGGTGTTGGAACTGGCTTGGAGCTACAATAGTCGCTATCTGGCGACCGGCGGCGGGACCCAGGTCGTGATCTGGGACTGTTCAGGCAAGGGGCCGGAAAACACGCGCCCGCTAATGCTGGAAGGTCATCAGAGCCTCATCAAGCATCTGAAGTTTCAGCGACAGGGTATGTTGCTGGCGTCCGGTAGCAATGACGGTCTGCTGGCGATCTGGAAAATCAAAAAGAACAAACCCGCCTTACTGGCGGAAGCTGTGTTCAAAGCGCCGATAGCCGGCTTGGCCTGGTCGCCGGATGACCGCTGTATCGCGGTGGCGGATGAGAGCGGTACCCTGTCGATCGCGGCGGTGCGGCGATCATGAGATACCTGTCCATATGAAATAACCGTCCGTCGCACACCGCCTGACTCGCCCGGCTTGTGATTGTCCCGGCAATCGAGTCCAGACGGCAGACGACCATCACGCGCGTATGGATTACAATGCGGGCATGTCCGAAGCCGACGCCTCCCCCTACCGAAAACTGATCGCCCGCCACCTGCCGGATTTCGCCTACACACAGGCGCGCATCCTGCCCGCTACCGGCCAGTTCAACACGGTGCTCTGCCTGGACGAGCGCTGGATCTTTCGTTTCCCCAAGAGCCCGCAGGCCGCCCCGGATCTGGCGCATGAATTGGCGCTGCTTCCGCGCTTGCCGGGCAGACTGCCGCTGCCGATTCCCGAGCCGACGTATAGCGCCCGCGATGCGGCTGGCAACGTGCTCTTCATGGGTTACGCCATGCTGCCCGGCGAGCCGCTGCTGCGCGAGCGCTACGCCCAATTGGCGGCTGACCTCAGCGTCGTCGCCGGCATCGCCCGCGACCTGGCGGAATTTCTGCTGGCGCTGCACGCCATCCCGCCGGCGGCGCTTGGGCTGGACGACCGCGGCGATGATGCCCGCGCGGCCTGGGCGCAGTACTTGCGAGACTTCCGCGAGCGGCTCTTCCCGCACATGCGAGCCGACGCGCGCCGAGCCGTCGAGCGCGACTTCGCCGCCGCGCTCAACGATACCGACTTGTGGCGCTATGACCCTTGTTTGATACACGGCGACTTCGGTACGGGCAATATCCTGTTTCAGCAGGGGCGCATTAGCGGCATCATCGATTTCAGCTTCTGCGGCGTCGGCGACCCGGCGCAAGACCTGGGCGCGCTGATCGCCAGCTTCGGCGAGGATTTCGCCGAGCGCGTCTTCCACTGCTATCCGGCGCTGCGGGCCCACCTGCCGCGGGCGCGTTTCTACTGCGGCAACTACGCGCTGATCCAGGCGCTCTACGCCCTGCGCGATGATGACGCGGATGAATTTGAGGACGGCATGCAAGATTACGTTTAGTCGCTTGCAGTGGCTGACTTAGGCGAAGACCGACGGTAAAGATCGCGAGCCAGTAACGTAGTATAATTGCTTCAGAGTTTGGAATTGCGCACACCGTGGATAATCCTTCAATGCCGATTCTTGGAGTCCTTAATCACGAGAACTTACTCCAATATGTGGATAATTTTCGAATTGAGATGTCCCTAAATGGGGAAGCGAAGGCTCATCGCAGGAGCTTGGGACAGTTCTTTACACCTATCGAAGTTGCTGAGCAGATGCTGCAGCCGATTGACTCACTGCCGGAAAAGGTCCGTGTGCTAGATCCGGGCGCCGGCGCGGGCATCCTGTCGGCCGCGGTCTTCTCGCGCATTATTTCGTCTCACAAAAAAAGTATCAAAGAAATAGAAATTGTTGCGTACGAAGTTGACGCTAACGTTTTCCCTTACCTAAGAAAGACTCTGGAGATGTGTGCCTCACTGAGCGCGCGACAAGGTATCAAATTCAAATATACGATTCATATGGTTGACTTCATCAAGGCTGCAACGTCCTGTCTCTATTCAGCGGAGAAATTCGATCTGGCAATCCTGAATCCGCCCTACGGAAGGCTCAAGTCCGGGTCTAAGCAATGGCGTTTGCTAAAGAAATATGGACTACCAACCAGCAATTTGTATGCAGCGTTTATGACATTGGGCGCAATTCTACTTAAGGACGATGGTCGCCTTGTCTCCATAACCCCGCGCAGCTTCTGCAATGGGCCGTACTTTCTTCCTTTTCGTAAGGCGTTCATGTCTCAGATGTCCTTAAGCCACGTCCATGTGTATACATCACGAAACAAAGCCTTCGGCGACGACGGCGTTCTTCAGGAAAACATAATTCTTTGTGCACAGAAAAGTCCGGAGCGCGATAAAGTCAGCGTTACTTCGAGTGACGGTCCGCTCGACAAGGATATATGTACTCAGATTCTTAATCACGATGAACTCGTACATACGAGTGATCAGAATCTCGTTGTTCACTTAGTTCGCAATAACAATGAACGTGAAATTAGTCGACTTGTGAACGCACTCAAATGCAGCCTGCACGATCTGGAGATTAATGTCTCGACAGGACGCGTCGTTGATTTTAGGGCGAGACATTTGTTGAGAAAACCAAATGAAGCAGGCAGTGTTCCGCTTCTCTTGCCATCGAATCTAATCAATGGATACGTGCAGTGGCCAGTTCCGCGGTCCAAGAAATTGAGCGCAATAGACTTTGAGGGTAGCAAGGACAGACTCCTTGTACCGACAGACAATTACGTGTTAGTGAAGCGTTTTTCGTCTAAGGAACAGAAACGGCGATTGACAGCCGCAGTCTTGCAACCGAAGAACTTTAAGTCTGGATTTGTCGGAATCGAAAACCATCTGAACTACTTCCACAGAAACGGGACGGGTCTAGCGCCTGATTTGGCAAAGGGGCTCGCGATTTATCTTAATTCCTCAGTCGTTGATCAGTATTTCCGACTATTTAGCGGACATACTCAAGTGAATGCAACCGACCTTGCGAATCTGAAATATCCGGATATGTCCAGATTACAGAGAATGGGAGCAAGAGTTGGAGATGAGTTTCCAATTCAAACGAAACTTGATCAGATAATGCTAGAGGAACTGGAAATGAAAGAACCTGCCCTAACGTCCATACAAGCGAAAATCGATCAATCTTTGGAAATTCTCCGCGCAATAGGTGTTCCAAGCGAACAGCAAAACAAGCGTTCTGCGCTAACGCTACTCGCTCTTGTCAACATCAGACCAAACGATAATTGGTCAGCGGCGTCGGCGCCGTTACGTACGATTACCCAAATGATGGAGTATTTCAGTTCTCATTATGGAACGACATACGCGCCAAACACCCGAGAGACGGTACGACGCCAAACGATCCATCAATTCTGGCAAATGAGTCTCGTATCTCATAATCCTGATAAACCTGACCGGCCGACCAATAGTCCTTACTATTGTTATCAGATAACCGAACCATTATTGCGTCTCGTTCGTAACTTCACGAGTCCGTCGTGGGATAGCGAATTAACTCGATTCCGAATAGAACTGGATGTCAATTTGAAAGCGTTAGATGGTCGAACGCGGTCGATGCAGAAGATTCCCGTCATATTTCCTGACGGCAGCATCGTTTCTATTTTTGCGGGAGGGCAAAACGCGCTAATCAAGCGCATTGTAGAAGAATTTTGTCCGAGATTTGCCAAGGGAGGCGAGGTTCTATACTTAGGAGACGCTGGCGACAGTTTACGTGAAGACCAGATTCGCAGATTGAAGGACTTGGGTATTGCGCTTGATAGACACGGAAAAAAACCGGATGTCATCGTATATGTGGAATCCAAAAGCTGGTTGATTTTGATTGAGGCTGTCACAAGTCATGGCCCAATTGACCAGAAGAGACAAAACGAGTTGCGACAGCTATTCGCAGGTTCTTCTGCAGGGTTGGTCTATGTAACTGCATTCGAAACTAGACGAGCAATGACCAAGCACCTGCGGCAAATCTCCTGGGAAACCGAAGTCTGGATAGCGGAGTCACCTGATCATTTGATCCACTTCGACGGCGACAGATTCTTGGGTCCTTACTCGTAAGTACTGTAAGTCGAATAGCACGCTAAGTTGCAGTGGATCAAGGCGCCCGGACACAATTGCGCCCGGCGCAACTATGCTATAATTCCTACTGATTTGCCCACCGAGTCGAGCAGACCGAACCAACATGGCGGAAATCAGCCTGAGCGCCTACCAGGACAAGTTGTCACAGCTGTCGGCGGAGAACAAACACGCCGAAGTCATCGCGCATTCGCGGCATATTCTAAAGTCCTACCCCAAAAACTTGCGCGCTTATCAGCAGCTGGGCGGCGCGCTTATGGCGGCGGAGCGCTGGGCGGAAGCGGCTGATGTGCTGCGCCGGCTGCTGGGCGCCATGCCGCAAGACTTCGAGACGCATTCGCGCCTGGCGCAAGCGTATCAACGCCTGGACGCATACGAACGCGCCATCTGGCATGCCGAGCGCGCGCTGGATCAAGCGCCGAATGACGCAGCGACTATCAGCCTGATTCGCGACCTCTACCGCCGGCATCGCAGCGAAGAGATTGACCGCTTGCAATTGACCGCAGGCGCCCTGGCGCAGCAGCATATCCGCGGCAATCTGCTGGCCGAGGCGCTGGAGACCCTGGATCAGGCCCTGGGGCGCAACCCCGAGCGTATCGACTTGCAGCTTTTGCGCGCGCGGACGCTCTGGCTGGACGGCCAGCGTATGGACGCCGCCGAAACCGCCCTCGATGTCCTCGAGAAATTGCCCTACGCCATCGACGCCAATCGCATCATGACCGAACTCTGGCTGGCCGAGCGGCGCCCGGCCGATGCGCAGACTTACCTGCAGCGCATCGAAGACCTGGACCCCTATCTGGCGCACGAGATCGCCCTGGGCGAGGCGCCGCCCGAGAACTTGCTGATGACGGAGGAGTTTAACGCCGGCTCTCTGGCGCAGCCCGCGCCCGACATCGTCGATCCCGATTGGCTGGACGGCGTCGACCAGGACACCGGCAGCCTGGACGCGATTTTGGGCCTCGACAGCGCGGCGGCCCCGGCCCAGGAAAGCGTTACGGCCGACCTCGACGACATGCTCTCCGACGAGCAGATCGACCAGCTGTTCAGTAGACTGGTCATCGGCGAAGCGGTGGCCGCGACCAGCGAAGCCCAGCCGGATGCGCAGCTGGAGCAGATGCTGAACGACATGGAAGATCGCGGCTTCCTGGACCCCGCTACCGCCGCCGCCAATGTCGATGAAGCCGACTATGAGGACGAGGACGACGAGCTAGAGACCTTCATGGCGCAGATGAGCGCCGACGAAATTGACGACGAAAACGCGCCCGCCGCCGGCCCCGAGTCAGTTCAGTCGCCCGACAGCGACTTGGCAAGCTTGCTGGAAGCGCTGGACGATGCCGATGACGATGACGACTGGATGGCGGATATTCAGCCGCGCAGCCCGGCGCTGGACGACGGCGACGAGCCGCTGGAATACCTGGACGACTTCGAGCGCGAGTGGGTCAAGGGTGGCGCCGACGACGAAAATGCCGGCGCGCCCTGGCTCTCGGCCGCCATGCGCGAGCAAATGGACAAAGATGAATCGGGCGAATTCGACTTGTTCGGCGATGACGAACAGCTGCAGAATCTGCTCAACCGCGCTTCCGATACGCAGCCAATTCAAGCCAGCGATATCGAAGACTGGCTGAATGTCGAGCCGGAGTCAGCGGACGGCGCGGCCGACGACAGCGCTCTCGATTTGGACGACGAGTTGCTGCATGCGCCGCCGTCGACATCCTGGCTGGAGACGGACGCCGCCGCGGCTGATCCCAACCAGCTCAATGCCGACTTGATCGACAGCTGGCAGTCGGAACTGGGCGACGATGACGATGACGACGACCCCTATGTCGACTGGCTGAGCGACGACCCCAACGAGTTGAGCGACGACCTGGGCGCCTTCGCGGCGGGCGCGCCCAACTCGGACGCAGCCGGCGATGAGGCGCTGGCGCTGCCGCAAACCGGCGGCGACTCGGCTGAGCAGGCGCGGGCCTGGGGCCTGGACGATGCCGGCCAACTGGCCGATTTCGTCGAAGAAGGCGGCGCCGGCGACGGTTCGCCCGATTGGATGAACGCCGTTGTGCCCGGGCTGGACCGCGAGAACGACGCTTCGACAGACGATCCCGATGAATATGCAAGGCCGATGGCGGCGCCGGGCAAGGAATTCGGCTGGGTCAGCGATCTGGTGGAGGAAGAAACCGGCCAGATGGCAGCCGTCGACCCGTCCGAAAGCAGCGAGACGCCTTACTTCCGCTTCAGCAAGCAGCCGGCCTGGCTGCTGAGCATAAAAGCCGACGCGAGCGACGGCGGGGTAGTCGCCGGCGTCGCCGCCCTCAGCCTGGACGAGGACTTGCAGGCGCTCGACCTGGACGATCTGACCTTTGACGATTACTTCAACTTCAATACGCCCACGGACAAGATGGATGTCATCAACCTGGACGAAGACACGCAGAAGCTGAGCTTCGTCGGGCTGGATTGGGACGACTATTTCGACCTGGAGTCGCCCACCGAAAAGACCATCGCTATCTCGCTTGATGAAAGCGCCGCGGGCCTGGCGTTTGACGAGTTGGGCATCGACGATGACGACTTCGATTTCGAAAGCTCTGCGGGCGCCGAGCGCCTGGATGCCGGCAGCGACCTGTTTGATGATGTCGGTTTGGGCATTGATTCGGGCGATAACGACAGCCCTGCCTGGCTGAAATTTGACGACTCGAATGGCGACGACGATTCGTCTGATTTTGATCGCCGCAACCGCGATTCGACGCTATAATCTGATTCCTTTTCACATCCGAATAGCGCTCCCGCAGCATGAAAGACATGCCCGATGTTTGAAGACCCTGAATTGCCCGACTTCGACTCCATGTCGCAGGAAGAGTTGATCGAGTGGCTGGAACAGCTGGCCAAGGGGCATAGCGAGCCGGCTTCCGAGTTTATCGATCACTACGCTGGCGGACGGGAAGCGAACGGCAAAGACGAGCCGCGAGACGAATGGTCAGACTGGCTGGAGGACACCGAACCGCTGACCGACTTGCCCGCTGGCGGCTTCACGGTAGATGCCGGCTTCGAGGGTGATATCCCGGTGGATATGACCATGCTGCACGATGACGATACCGCTGCGACCGCCTCCATGGATTGGCTGGACGAGCTTACCGCCGACGACTTGGGGGACGACCTGCCCGAACTAAACAAGCTGCGGCCGGGCGAGCAGCCGGTGAACGCGCTGGAAGAAGAGCTCGCCGCGCGCGAAACTGACGATCCGGTGGATTGGCTGGAACCAACGCCGGGCGGCAATCCCGGGCACAATAACCCGCACAATTCGCGCGAAGCTGGCGCCGACTTCGACGAAACCTACGAAGACGACGAACAGCTTGACGACCTGCTGGACGAGAGCCTGTATCAGTCGGGCGCGGAACGCTCGCAGGAAATCCTCAATTCGCTGCTGGGCCTGGTTGACCGCGAGGCGGAAAAGTACAGCACCCAGTCGATGGCGCCGGTGCCGGAGGGCGAGCCCGCCGCCGCGCCCGCGCTGGAAGAGAGCGCCCCCGCCGCGCCGCCAGCGCCAGCCGCCGAGCGCTCCGATCATCTGACGCGCGCCTTCTTGCTGCAGGGCCGCGAAGCGGATCTGGAAGCCTGGTATGCTGAACGGCTGCGAGAGATCGCCGCCCCCGGCGACCGCGCCAACGAGGCGCCGGACCCGCCTGCCTTCGTCAAACCGAATAAATTGCCGCCGCCCGGCTTGGCTGCCGCCATTAATTCCGCGCGCGGCAAGGTCAAGGCCGACGACTTGCCGGCCGCGCTGCTGGATTACGAGACCCTGCTGACCACCAGCGCCGGCCTGGAATGGGTCGTCAGCGATATGCGCGAGCTAATCGCGCAGCCGCGCTACCAGCGCATTCCTTCGCTGCGCCGTGTGCTGGGCGATGCGCTAATGCGGCAAGGGAAACTGGAAGCCGCGCTGGATGTCTACCGCCACGCTTTGTCGCTGCTTTGAACGCGGTCGTGTTCGCCAGTCCCAGCCGGCAGCTTATAAGTTTTCTCAACTTTCGTATCTGTAGGGTTTGATTGGTATTAGCGAAAAGCGGCTGATTTGTTACCCCCATCCCCCGGCCCCTTCCCCAAAATGAGGGAAGGGGAGCGTCGCTTGGTGCGAAACGGTACGCAAGTCGTGTTATTATCTCGTTTCTACGACTTGTCACGCAGTATATTGCCACATTTTCATGCCGGTCTCGTAATATCAGTCAAGCCTTGTAGGGGTGAACCTTGGCTCGCCCGCTGCCCACCGTAATTGACCGCCATGAACCCCGATTCCATCGCCAGCCTGCTGCGCTGGTACCGCCGCAACCGCGCTGACTTGCCCTGGCGGCGCGACCCCGGCCCCTATCAGGTCTGGCTGTCGGAAGTTATGCTGCAGCAGACGCAAGTCGATACGGTCATCCCCTATTTCCAGCGCTTCCAGGCCGCCTTTCCCACCATCGCCGATTTGGCCGCGGCGCCGCTGGACGCCGTGCTCAAACAGTGGGAGGGCCTGGGCTATTACAGCCGCGCGCGCAACCTGCACCGCGCCGCCCGCTTGCTGGTCACGGAGTACGACGGCGCCTTGCCCGGCCGGGTCGGCGAACTGCTGAAGCTGCCCGGCATCGGCCGCTACACCGCCGGCGCCATCGCCAGCATCGCCTTCGGTCAATCAGCGCCTGTGCTTGACGGCAACGTGATCCGCGTTTTTACGCGCTTGCTGGATATGCCGGACGACATCAGCCGGAGCGCGACGCGAACCAGGCTGTGGCGAATCGCCGCCGAGTGGCTGCCAGCGCAGGGGGCGGGCGACTACAATCAGGCGCTGATGGAGCTGGGGCAGAGAGTCTGCCGGCCCAGGCATCCCCTTTGCGGCGAGTGCCCGCTGCGAACAAACTGTCGCGCATTTATTGCCGGCACGCAAGCTGCGCGTCCCCTGCGCGGGAAACGCGCGCCGACGCCACACTACGATGTGACGGCCGGCCTCATCCGTGACGAGCGGGGTCGGCTATTGATCGCGCAGCGCCCATTGGATGGGCTGCTGGGCGGCCTGTGGGAGTTCCCCGGCGGCAAGCGCGAAGGGCGCGAAAGCCTGCCCGACTGCCTGCGGCGGGAGCTGCGCGAGGAGTTGGCTATCGAGGTGGAAGTGGGTCGGCGCTTCACCCGGGTCAAGCACGCCTTCACCCACTTCAAGATCACGCTGCACGTATTCGACTGCCGCTATATCGGCGCGCTGCCGCCATACAGCGAGCCGCAGGCGCTGGAAGCGCTGGACTGGGCCTGGGTCTGCGAGGGGGAGTTGGGGCGCTACAGCTTTGGCAAAGCCGATCGGCAGGTGATCGCCGAATTGGCGCGCCGCGGCGAGATGCTGCTGTAGCAATCTTGCAAGTTCCGATGGATGGGAGGAGTAGAAGTGTCCTTATTGCAGACTTACCTTGAACAGAGCGCGGTCACCGATCCGGGCGAGCACGCGCCGCTTTACGCTGACTTGCCGGATGATATTGCCGGGCTCTGCCGGATTGCGCGGGGGCTGATCGCGCATTATTCGGCGCTAGACGGTAGCGGGCCGGAGGCGGAACGACTCCCTGAGATCGACAGCCGCTATATGACGGTCATGCTGCGGCGAATAATGGAACTTGATGAACGCCCCTTGGCTGAAGAACGACGGCTGAACCAGCGCCTGGTTGGCTGCTGCCGCGATTTGACTGTGCTGGTTGTTTCCGTTTTGCGCCACAAGGGCGTGCCCGCTCGCGCGCGCTTTGGCGCCGCCGCTTATTTTGAAGCGGGCTATTTTCACGATCACGTCATCATCGAGTATTGGGATGGCGAGCGCTGGGTTGGCGTTGACAGCCAGCTCAGTCCCAAGGACATTCGCACGCTGAACATACGCTTCGATCCCCTGGATCTGCCGGCTGATCAATTTCTGCGCGGCGGCGCCGGCTGGCTGGCTTGCCGTGATGGCGCCGCCGACCCGAACCGTTTCGGCTTGGGCTCGCAGTCGCCTTTGCGCGGCTGGCCGATACTTGTCACGGAGACGCTGCTGGATTTGGCGGCGCTGAATCGGCGCGAGCTGCTCTGCTGGGATTCTTGGGGCATGGCGGCGAATTCGCTTGGCTTAAGCAGAGCGGACAATGAGTTTCTCGATAACTTGGCGCGGGCAACGCTTGATGAAACGCGCGGCGATGAATGGGCGGGTTTGCTGAGGGATGAGCGGCTGCGGATCCCGCCCGTGATCGACAGTTATTCGCCGGCGCTTGCTCCTGAGGATATGCCGCTGCGGGTCGAGCTGGCGCCCGCGATAGTGACTGGTGATTGTTAGCGCGTCATGGCGTATAATTAGATACGCGCCAGGCAGCCAGTTAAATCCAGGTGGAGCAGTGGCAGGGAATCGGGCTAGACCGGGAAGTCTGTATCATGGTTTCGAAGGAACTGCTGGACGAAGTCATGTGTCTCAATGAAGAGGACAAGCTGTATCTGCTGCGGATGCTGCTGAATGATCCGGTGATGGCAAAATACGCCTTCGACCCAATGGGAATTCGCGGCAGCCATGAGATCGCTGCGAAACTAATGGAAGTAATGGCGGAGGAAACGATGAAAAGCGTGTCAAATATCGAATAATGGCGCGATTTCCGTACACTTCCTTGCCTTCGATTCCGGGCAGTCTGATGCCGCGACTTTCACTGGGTCTCTCAATTGGCGACAAGACTGTCCAGGTAACGGGTATTTTTGACACCGGCGCTCCCATTAGCGTTTCGCCGTACAGGGCAGGCGTGGCGTTAGGCGCCGTCTGGGAGACGCAAGCAACATTGGGCGCCTTGGCGGGCGCTCTTGCCGATGTCGAAGCACGAGCGCTCGCTGTAACTTGCTCGCAGCCAGCTGTGATTGGGGCAATTGAGGTTCCATTGTGGTTTGCCTGGGCGGAAAGCGACTCGGGTCCGCTGCTGTTCGGGCAGGCTAATTGCTTAATGGAACTCAATGTCTGCTTCTACCGTTCCCCGAACTATTTTGAAGTGTGGCGCAATTGACTTTCAAGCCAGCCGACATGAGTGGCGGCATATAAGTCCGCGTGGCTAGAAACATCCAAGATATTGGAGATCCCGAACTAACCCATGCTAGACACACTCAAATCAATACGCCGACTCATCGCCAATCTCTTCGGCGACAACGTGCCCGTGGAGCAGGCCTGGGACCGCGTCCCGCCTGAATTGATGACAGCGCGCGAATTGCTCTTGCGTCGCAGCTCGTTGATCATGCTCTGGGGCGCGCTTGTCAATTTGATTGCCGGAATTGGTGTCATCGCGCTGGCGGTGCATGCGGGCAATCAGGACCCGGCGCTATTCCTCGAGCTGCAAGCGGCGCTGCTGCGCAATTTCGCCATCAGCGCGGACGCGGCGGCGCTGCTGCTGGCCGCGGGCATCCTGGCTAATATGGCTATCCTGCTGGTGCTGTCGGTCGTTATTCTGGCGCAGGAATTGTGGACGGTCTTCACCGCCTGGCTCTTGACCGCGCTTAATCTGGCGGCGCTGATCGCCTTCGGCTTTATTCCGGCGCTGCTGACGATTGTGCCGCTGACCCTGGTGGGCCTGATGACGCTGCGGGATTTGCGCGCCTTCCGCCTCAACCCGGTGATGGTCAAGGAGTTGCGCGGCCGCATGCGCGGCGTGCGCGGTTTCGCCATTATTTCCGTATTCCTTACGCTGATGAGCTTCTTCACGCTCTTGCTCTACTTGCTGCGCATACCGCAGGGCGGGGTGGTCGTCACGGGCGAGCTGGGGCGGCAGCTTTTCATTGGCGTACTCTTCATCGAATTAATGCTGATCATCTTCATCGTCCCGGCGCTTACCGCCGGCGCCATCACCAGCGAGCGCGAGCGCAAGACCTACGACTTGCTGCAGACCACGCTGATCAGCAAGGCGACCTTCGTGGTCGGCAAGATGCAATCGGCCCTGGGTTATATTGTGCTGCTGCTGCTGTCGGCCATCCCGCTGCAGAGCACGGCCTTCCTCTTTGGCGGCGTCAGCGAGCAGGAGATGCTGCTGGCGCTGCTGGTGCTGCTGGTCTCGGCAATTGCCCTGGGCGCATTCGGCATGTTCTTCTCGTCCATCACCGAGCGGACGCTGGCGGCGACCATCCGCTCTTATACCGTCGCCATCGGCATCACAGTCGGCTTGCCCGTCCTGGCGCTGATCTTGTTCCAGAACGCCTACGGCAATGTGGTCAACAACATCGCGGCCGGCGTCAGCGACAATCCCACTGTCGAAGCGACTACGATCTACCTCGATATGATCGCCACCAGCCTCAATCCGATTATGGCGACGCTGCGCTCGCAGCAGATGCTCATCGACCATCAGCAGCTGGTGACGATGCGCGTGACGCTGTCCAGCAACGGCGCTTCCATCCCGATACTTTCGCCCTGGGTGCTGCTGACGCTGACGTACTTGTCGGTCACGGCGCTGCTGGTGCTGGCGTCGATAAGGCGCATGGAGCGGCAGGCGGGTTAGCTGTCGTCCGGCGCTTTGGAGTCGTGCGTTGGGTAATTTGGCGATTTCGTCAATTGTCGGTACACTAAGGTCATCAGCAAGGCGGAGGTTATGAGTGCAATTTGATACAACGCTGTCCTTGGAACTTGTTGTTACGATTCTGGCGATTCTCGCCGCTGTTTGGCGTATGGAAGGCAAATTCGACCGGCGGTTTGCTGATTTACGCGCGGAGCTCAAGGGCGATAACTCCGACCTGCGCGACGAGCTCAAAGCGCTTCGCACTGAGCTTAAAGGCGACAACGCCGACCTGCGCGGGGAGCTCAATGCGCTTCGCACTGAGCTTAAAGGCGACAACGCCGACCTGCGCGGGGAGCTCAATGCGCTTCGCACTGAGCTTAAAGGTGACAACGCCGACCTGCGCGGGGAGCTCAATGCGCTTCGCACTGAGCTAAAGGGCGATATCGCCGGATTGCGCACTGAACTCAAGGATGATAACGCGGAGTTGCGGACGGAATTAAAAGGCGACATCGCCGAGTTGCGGAGGGATATGCGGCGTGTCGAGGATAAAGTGGATGACTGCAATCAGCGTCTGGCGCGCGTCGAAGGTATTATTCTTGCCCGCGAAGACATGGTAGACACCATCGCCGATTCGCCGCAATAGGCGTTGCTCCACCAAGCGGTTTCCCCAACTACAGTTGTCTAGCCAGGCATATACAAGCCTGCTAGAATGAAAATAGCAGCGATCCAAGCAACTGCGGGAGACCCTGATGAGCAATCCTTTGCTGGAGATCCAGAAATTCGGCCAGAGCGCCTGGCTCGATTACATCCATCGCGATGACCTGAACGATGGCGATTTGCAGCGCCGCATCGACGAAGAGGGCGTATTGGGCGTGACCTCCAATCCGTCGATCTTCCAGAAGGCCATCGGCGACTCGGATACTTACGACGGCGCCATCTTGACCATGCTGGATTTGGAAGCGCAGGATATCTACGAGGCGCTGGCCATCGAAGACATTCAGAACGCCACCGACCTCTTCCGCCCGATTTACGAGCGCACAGCCGGCGGCGACGGCTACGTCAGCCTGGAGGTGTCGCCCCTGCTGGCCCGCGATACACAGGGCACGGTCGACGAAGCCAAGCGCCTCTTCCAAACTGTCGACCGTCCCAATCTGATGATCAAGATCCCGGCCACGCCTGAAGGACTCCCGGCCATTGAAGCCGCCATCGCCGCCGGCATCAACGTCAACGTCACGCTGATCTTCGCCATCGACAATTACGAACAAGTGGCGGAAGCCTTTATTCGCGGGCTGGAGCAGCGGCGCGCGGCCGGGCAGGACGTCACGCGCGTGGCCTCGGTGGCCAGCTTCTTCCTCA
>CAZWCV010000085.1:0-1090 GCA_964632725.1 uncultured Anaerolineaceae bacterium | reverse complement strand
GATCCTGGAGAACAATATCCGCGCCGCGCAGGTGCAGTCCGATACGGCGCGCATCGCCGCCAACCGGGTGCTGCTGGGGCAGACGGCCATCGCCAACGCCAAAACCGCTTACCGCTCCTTCCAGCGCATCTTCGAGGGTGAGCGCTTTGAAGACTTGCGCGCGGCCGGCGCCCAGGCGCAGCGCCCGCTCTGGGCCTCCACCGGCGCCAAGAACCCGGCTTACTCCGATACGCTTTATGTCGACAATTTGATCGGCGCGCATACGGTCAACACCTTGCCGCCGGCGACGCTGGCCGCCTTCAAAGACCACGGCGTGGCGGCCGAGACCATTACCCAGGGCGGCGGACAGTTCTTGCCGCCCGACGAAGTGTTCGACCGCCTGGCTGAAGTCGGCATCGACCTGGGGCAGGTCACAGCGCGCTTGCAAGACGACGGCGTTGACGCCTTTATCGAAGCTTTCGAGACGCTGATATCGCAAGTGGCGGCCAAGAGTACGCTCCTGCGCAGCGGCATCATGGAGCGCACCAAACTGGCGCTGGGCATCTACCACGCGGCGGTTGACCGGGCGGTGGAGCGCCTGGCGGCCGATTTCGCCAATCCGCGCCTCTGGAATAAAGACGGCAGCCTGTGGAAGAACCACGGCCCCACGATGGAGAAAATCGTCAACCGGCTGGGCTGGCTCGACTTTGCCGCCACCATCGACCGCGAGCGCCTGACGGCGCTGCAAGAGAGCATGCGCGGTGGACGCTTCCGGCATGTGGTGCTGCTCGGCATGGGCGGCAGTTCGCTGGCGCCGGAAGTGCTGGCGGATACTTTCGGCCCGCAGGCGGGCTTCCCGCAGTTGATCGTGCTTGACAGTACGGACCCGGCGCGCATCCGACAGGTGGAAAACGCCATCGACATCGACAGCACGCTCTTCGTCGTCGCCAGCAAATCGGGCGGCACCATTGAAACCGTGGCGCTGGATCTTTACTTCTGGGAGCTTACCGGCGGCAAGGGCGAGCAGTTCATCATCATCACCGATCCCGGCTCCCGCCTTGAGCAAGTCGCGCGCAAAGAGGGCGTCCGCGACTACTTCCTGAACCCGCCT
>CAZWCV010000084.1:0-15997 GCA_964632725.1 uncultured Anaerolineaceae bacterium | reverse complement strand
CCGTTGGTCGTGGACATGGGTGGCTCCTTGGGTTGGTGGGTGGAGATGGGGGGTATTGTAGCGTAAGTTGGGGGGATTTTTTACCACCGAGGACGCCGAGACGAGAGAGGGCACAGAGTTTTTTCTTTTGCCACAGAGGCACAGAGGCACAGAGGTTTTTTTACCACAAAGGGCACAAAGAGCACAAAGACACGAAGGGCGCGAAGGGTGGATAGGTGTGTGGATGGTCACATTTTTGCCACAGAGTACACCGAGTGGAGAAGAGTGCACAGAGTTTTTTCTTTTGGCGAAGGAGCACAGAAGATGTTGTCTTGGTTGTTCCGCGCGCTATGCGGATTCGCGCAGCCTGTAAGTCCATAATTATGCCGATATATTGACAGTGAATTGTTGATGGTTTAGTGAGCGAAAAATTGGCTCACAATGTTCTGCGCTCGGATGGTGGGCTGAATCATATCTCGAATCGGGTGCTGCTATGCGGGCCTTGTAATCGGCTGAAGAGCAACATCTACACGCTTAGCGGGTTGCGCAGGCAGAATAAGAAACTGGGCTATATGAGTAAGGGCTTGTTGTGAGTGTAGTCTCACTTGCATTGTGTAGATAAAAGATGTAGAATTATTAAGATGTTAATGCTGAAAATGGTTCTCTTCAGAATACCTAAATTAGAGGAGAAGTGATGGACAATCTGAAAAAGACTGACACCATAGAGGCTTTGCTGTTCTATAACAGGGAAGACTATGATTTGCCGCCCGAACGAAGGCGGATAAAGTTCCCTCTTACCATGTCGTCGAAAGAATATCGGGAACTTCGTCATGAGTTGGAAAACGAGGACATTTTCGTCCTGCTTGATATATACATGAATGGTGACGAGCGGAAATCCGAAGAAGAAATTAGCAGGCTACATTTCGAGGCTCGCGGCAAACGATTTCTCAAAACCAATGCACTTGATGTTAAACCACTGAGTGTCCATATAACGCGTGATTACTTTCTTTCTATATGTGAAGCTAATACCGACCCGAATGTAATCGCTTGTATCGGTATCGTGGAAGCATAAAGTACACGTTTTGTTCATTTTCTCCGACTTAACACGCATCTCTCCAGTTCAAACTCTGTCATCCTACCTCAGCTTAGATTCGCATATGATCATGTCACCGCTCGACCTGTGACCCACCAACTAACCCGGCAAGTTATTCAAGACCTGCACGACGATTCCGACGACGATGCCGGTGATGGCGATGGCGGCGGGGAAGGCGATGCTGATGATCCACTTGAGTGCGCGCGCTTCCGCAAGCAGCACATCAAACTTGCCGCCGATTCGAGCAACGTCCGCCTTTGTTGCAAGGTATGGGATTTGCCCTTCTATGAATACGAGCAGTTCGCCTTCGGTTCGGGTTGGTGTCGCCGCTTCGGTTTTCAATGGGTTATCATTATCCCGGCGAATTATTCAGCAACTGAACAACGACTCCCACAATAATGCCTGTGATAGCAATGGCCGCTGGAACAGCAATCGCCAAAATCCACATGAGCGTATTCAACTTGGCCTCAAGCGTACTGATGTCGGCCTTGGTCGCCAGGTGAGCGATTTGGCCTTCGAGGTTGGCGATGCGTTCGCCTTCGGTTCTGACCTGAGTCGCCATTAGGGTCGCCAGTCCTTTTTCGTCATCGTTAGGAATACTCAACACCTATTATACACGCGCCGGCTGCGGTCATCAAATGGCGCGTTGTTGGAGCGCAGCCCCCTACTTTATCCCCGAGCTGAGGAAGCTGTTGGTGAACTGCTTTTGCAGCAGGGCAATGAGGATGAGGATGGGCACGGCTACGATCAGCGTGCCGGCGGAGAGCAGGTCCCACTGCGCGCCGATCTCCGAGGACTGAACCAGCAAGGCCAGCCCGACCGTCAGCGGGCGCGTCTCCACGCTGCTGGTGATCAGCAGGGGCCAGAGGAATTCATTCCAGTGGTAGGTGATCGAGACGATGCTGAATGCCAGCAGGGGCGCGCGTGTGACGGGCAGGAAGACGTGCCATAGTACTTGCAGCCAACTGGCGCCATCGCTGCGGGCGGCCTCTTCCAGCTCTTTTGGCACCTGCTTGAAGGCCTGGCGCATGAGGAAGGCGCCAAAGGCCGAGGCGATGTAGGGCGCCATCATGCCCTGGTAGGAGTCGAGCCAGCCCAGCGTCACCAGAGTCTGGTAATTGGGCAGGATGAGTACGGTGGCCGGCACCATGAGCTGGGTGAGGAAGAGGAAGAAGATTTGGTCTTTGCCGCGGAAGTCCAGGCGCGCCAGGGCGAAGCCGGCCAGTGAGACGGTGACCAGCTGCAGCGCGAGCAGGCCGAAGACCCAGATGACGGTATTGAGGTAGAAACGGGGGAAGGGCGCGACTTCCCAGGCTTCGGCGAAGGCGCCCAGGTGCAGGCTCTGCAGCCAGACGAGGGGCGAGCCGTTGAGCAGCTCGGTGGTGGGCACGAAGGCGGCCAGCAGCGTCCAAATCAGCGGCACCATCCAGACGATGCCGAAGAGGGCGAGCGCGGCGATGGGCAGGGTGTCTCGCCAGTTGAAGCGCTTGGCGGTCATGCGGTGGTTTCTCCGGACGGTTGCCTAGTCATAATGCACTCGGCGCTCGAGGTAGACGAACTGCAGGATGGCCATGGTCAGCAGCACCGCCAGCAGGACCACGGTCATGGCTGAGGCGATGCCGGTTTTGAACCACTTGAAGCCTTGCTGATAGACATAATAGAGCGACATATTGCTGGCGTTGTTGGGTCCTCCTTCGGTCAGGACGAAGATGTGGTCGACTTGCTGCAGGGAATTCAAGACGGCGATGGTGGAGACGAAGTAGGTGGTGGGCGAAACCAGGGGCCAGATGATATGGCGCAGGCGTTGCCAGAAGGTGATGCCGTCCAGCCTGGCCGCTTCCAGCACGTCGATGGGCAGGGCTTGCAGCGCCGCCAGGTAGAAGAGGGCGAAATAGCCGAGCTGCTTCCACAGATAGACGGCGAAGAGACCCGGCAGCGCCAGATCGGGGTCGCTCAGCCAGTTGGAGCGGGGCAGGCCCAGTCCGCCCAGGACCTCGTTGAATAGCCCGACGCGCGGGCTGTAGAGGAAGAGCCAGATTGAAGCGACGCTGACCATCGGCAGTCCAATGGTGGCGAGAAAGGGGAAGCGGAAGAAGCCGATATTGCGCAGGCCCTGGTTCATCAAGATCGCCAGCAGCAGGCCGCCCGCGACCGACAGCACCAGGCCGACAGTGACATAAGCCAGGGTATTTTGGATGACCTGCTGGCTGATGGGGTCGGAGAAGATGCGCTCGTAGTTGTCCAGGCCGACGAAGATTTGCCGGCGGCCGCGGCGCGATAGAAAGCTGGTTCGCAAAACCGAGACAATCGGCCAGAGCGTGAACACGGCCAGAAAGACCAGCGATGGCAGCAGGAACAGGTAGGCTACCGCGCCGCTGCTGCTGAGTGAGTCCAGTAGAGCGGGAGAACGAGCTGCTGGAGCTCGCTCCCCCGAATTGGACTCACTGGATTGCGTCAACTTCATGGGGCTATTTTAGCTCACTAGCCATCCAGTTCACAACCAGCCTGGACCAGCAGCTCGTCCGAGCGCTCTTGCGCGACAGCCAGGGCTTCGGCGGCGGAGGCCTGGCCGGTGTAGACGGCTTCGACGGCCTGGGTGGTGATCACGGCCATTTCGGGCCCGGCCAGCGTGGCCGGGAATTCCTTGACCGCGTATTCGAGCTGATGGCGGGCGGTCGAGGCTTGGGGCACGTCCGCGGCGTAGCTCATCAAGGGGTCGGTCTCCCAGGCGGCGTTGCGCGGCGCGACGTAACCGCTGTCGATGCCCCACTGGCCGATCTGCTCGGGACGGACCATCCAGTTGATGAAGGTCCAGGCGGCGTTTTGGCGGTCTTCGCCGATATCGGCCATGATGTAGAAGTTGCCGCCGCCGACATTGGCGCCGTAGCCGGCCGGGCCACCGGGCATGAAGCCGGTGCCGAGCTCGAAGGGCACATCGCGCAGCAGCGAGCTGAGGCTGCCGGTGGAGTGGTAGATCATGGCGGTGGCGCCCGCGATGAAGTCAGCCGGCGCGACGCCCCACTGGTTCACGCCGTCGGGCATGATGCCATGCTCAACCTGCAGGCTGCGCAGGAAGTCGAGGGCTGCTATCGCTTCCGGCGTGTCCAGGTAGACGCCGCAGGGGTCGTCTTCCACCGAACCGATATGGCGGCCGGCTTGAATGGCGAAGTTGGCGTAAATCCAGAACGAGGTCGGGATTTCCACGCCCCAGCGCGTGACGTTGTCGCCATCGCGGATGACGAGCTGCTGGCCGAACTCCACCAGTTCTTCCCAGGTGGCCGGCGGCGCTTCGGGGTCGAGGCCGACTTCGGCGAAGGCGTCCTTGTTGTAATAGAGGATCGGCGTTGAGCGCTGCCAGGGTATGCCCCAAACTTGGCCGGCGGAGGTCGAGTTGGACATAAAGGCGTCAAAGAAGTCGTCAATGTCCAGGCCCATATCCGAGTCGATATAGCCGTCCAGGGGAATGACGCCTTCCAAATCGACCAGGGTGTAGAGGTCGGTAGAGAGCAGAATGGCGACATCGGGCGGTTGGCCGGAGAGGATGGCCGCTTGCGTGCGCGCCATATTCTCCACGTAGTTGCCTGTGAAGACCGGCTCGACCTGAATGTTCTCGTGCGCCGCGTTGAATTCGGCCACGTAACCGTCGATGGCTTGGGCGAGCGGGCCGGCCACGCCGACCGGGTAGAAGAATTGCAGCGTGATCACATCTTGGGCCGCGGCGCCGCCGATCAGCGCGAGCAGGCAGCAGGATAGCAGCAGCAGGCGCAAAGCTCGAGTTTTGATAGACATGGTTATTTCTCCGAATGGGTAGACAAAAGTGTTACGCGTAGCGGTGAAACGGATTTGCTTTCAGATTGGTGTCCTTTCCGTACATCGCTAGTCTTACGCGCGGCAAACTGTAGCGCTCGCAGGTTAACGATGATTTACGGGCGGCTTAAGAGTGGAATCAGCTTTGGTAAAGGTGACTGGTGTAAAGAGCGCGGTCGCCTTCAAAGTCGCTAAATTCCGAAACTACTTCACTAGCCGGCCAAGCGAACAAAATTGCCGGATTATGGAGATGGAGTGGGAGTTTGATGACGATCCAGCCTTAGACTATAACGCATTTTAACGGGAGCGCAAAATCGCCGTCAGTTTGGGGTAATGAATCGTAATGACGCGGTACGGATATCGGATTTCAGATTGGCGTTTCGCCGCTGCGGCTCGAGCGCCACGACATTTTTCTAAAGAAGTTGTTAGCCTGTAAGTGTGCCGGGCGTTTGAGCCCGTGGAATTCGTTGGTCTGCCGGATTATTTTAGCCTGCCTGCGTTTGCTGCGAATGCTAGCTACAACTAGCGGCGAAGTGGTATAATCTCGTCATAGGTTGCAAGCATGTTCAAACTGGAGGTTATGTGTGGAATTGTTAGAGTGGCTAATAGCAAACGATGTGGGAAACATAGGTAAATCAGTCATTGCTTTATGTCTCGTCTGTTACTATATCTTTGTGAGAGTTTGCTCTGGACGGTCACGCAGGGAATATCCTGGAAGCAGCGACGCAATTGTCCGGCGGGATGCAGTTGGCGCGCCTGTTTGGCGTCATCAGGTGGCATGCAGCAATTGCAAGTGTCAAGCGGTCTCTCAACTCGCGCACAACGAGATAAAGTTGCACCTCAATGATGTGCGCGAGCGGTTAGCCAATATTGAAGGTCGCATGGGCATCTATCCACCGCGGCGCGGAGTAGAGCCGCCTGCGCCCGAGCCCGCTTCTGAGCCTGCCAGCGGCGAAACCGCCCAAAGTTAGTTTGCATACCGATGACCTACCAACCCATCCAGGGCGTCATCTGCCCGACAGTGACCCCGCTCAAGGCAAATGGCGAGCTCAAGCTGGACATGATTCGCCCGCTGGCCGACTTCCTCATCGACAAGGGCGTGGCCGGCATCTATCCGCTGGGCACGACGGGCGAGGGGCCGCTCTTCAGCACTGCAGAGCGGAAAGCCGTGGCCGCGGCGACGGTCGAAGCGGTTGGCGGGCGCGTCCCCGTCATCATCCACACGGGCGCCATCACCACGGGCGAGACCATTGAGCTGACGAGACAGGCCCGTGACATCGGCGCGACGGCCGCCTCGGTGATCACGCCCTGGTATTTTCCGCTGGACGAGGCGGCGCTTGAAGCGCACTACAGCGCTGTTTACCAAGCCGCGCCCGACTTTCCGGTCTATCTTTACAATTTGCCGGCGATGGCGAACAATTGCTTGTCGGCGGCGCTGGTGACGAGGCTGGCGCGGCGTTACGAGAATTGCGTCGGGCTGAAAGACAGCAGCGGCGACCTGACTATGATGTTCGCCACCAATCACTTGCAGGGCGGGCGTTTCAATACCTGCATCGGACCGGACGGATTGATCCTGGCCGGCTTGTCGATGGGGCTGGACGCGACTGTATCGGGCAGTCTCAACTATATTCCCGAGATCATCGTCGGTTTGTACCAAGCCATTAAAGAGGGCGACCTGGCGCGGGCGCGGCAGCTGCAGCATCAGCAGCAGGCGGTTAGCGCGGTGGTGGCGAGCGGGGGCTGGCTGCCGGTGGTCAAGGGCATCATGGCCGAGCGCGGGTTGCCGGTGGGGGGCGTGCGCGCGCCGCTGCGGCCGGCGTCGGATGAGGCGGTGCGGGCTTGCGTCGCTCAACTGCGGGCGCTGAAGGTGGATTTGAGCGGGGCGTAGGCGGCAAGTTTTACCACCGAATACAGCGAGTTTTTTTGAGTACACAGAGGATCGTCTCGGTGTACTCCGTTTCCTCGGTGTCCTCGGTGGTTAAATCGCGCCAAGTCGTTACAATCACACCAAGGTTTGCCAATACGACAGGCCCAGAAGTCCATGCAAATTGACGAGATGCTGCATGATCTACAGCGCGCCATCGGGCGCGATCAGGCCGCCGCCGACCGCATGACGCGCCTGCTCTACAGCACTGACGCCAGCAATTACCAGATCATGCCCCTGGCGGTGACCTACCCGCGCGACGCCGATGATGTGGTGGCTGTGCACGAGGTGGCGCGCAAGTTCAATGCGCCGGTCTTGCCGCGCGGGGGCGGCAGCGCGCTGGCCGGGCAGGCCGTCGGCGAAGCGATCATCATGGACTTCACGCGCAATATGCGGCGGGTGCGGGGCGTCAATGCCGAGGCGCGGACTGTCGATGTCGAGCCGGGTCTGATTCTGGGTTCGCTGAATGCGCAGCTGGCGCCGCTGGATCTGATGTTCGGCCCCGACCCGGCCAGCGCCGAGCGGGCGGCGATCGGCGGCGTCATCGGCAACAACGCCACCGGCGCGCACAGCATCCGCTACGGCATGACCGCCGATCACGTGGCGCGCTTGCAAGTGGTGACGGCAGCGGGTGATCTGGTCTGGCTGGACCAGTCGACGGCCGAGCTGAATCGAATCCGCGCTGTCGTGGGCGATTTGGCCGCGGAGCGCGCGCCGCAGATTCAAGCGCGTTATCCCAAGACCTGGCGCACGGTGGCCGGCTACGCGCTGGACAAAATCGACCCGGGCGATGTGGATTTGAATTGGCTGCTTTGTGGCTCGGAAGGCACGCTGGCGACGCTGGTGCGGGCCGAACTGCAACTGGTGGAGCGCCCCAAGATCGAGCATAAGCGGCTGGCGCTGGCGCATTTTGATACATTGCGCGCCGCGCTGGAAGCGACGCCGCGCATCCTGGAGCTGGCGCCGGCCGCCATCGAATTGATGGACAAGTTTTTGCTGGACAAGACGCGCGCCGCCGCCGGCTATCGCGACCGCCTGACTTTTGTCGACGGCGATCCGGAAGCGATTCTGGTGGTCGAGTTTGTCGGCAGTGAGCGCGAGCTGAGCGCCAAGGTCGACGACTTGAAGACGCATCTGCAGCGGCTGGGTTTCCGCGGCGCGGTTACTGTAGCCGAGACGCCGGCGCAGCAGGACGATGTCTGGACCGTGCGCAAAGCCGGCCTGGGCTTGATGATGAGCGAACGCAGCGAAGCCAAGCCGGTCTCATTTATTGAAGACGGCGCGGTGCCGGTGGAGAAGCTGGCCGACTACATCAGCGATGTCGAGCGCATTATCCACGACAACGACACGACCTACGCCATATACGCGCACGCCAGCGCCGGCTGCTTGCACATCCGCCCGCTGCTCAATCTCAAGTCGCTGAAAGGGCGCGGGCAGTATCGCGCCATCGCCGACGCCGTGGCGCAGACGGTCAGGAAATACCAAGGCACAATTACGGGCGAGCACGGTCAGGGGTTGGTGCGCGGTGAATTCAGCGAGTACCTCTTTGGTCCCGAGTTGATGGACGCATTCCGGGCGGTCAAGCGCGCCTTCGACCCCGGCAATATGATGAACCCCGGCAAGATCATTGATACGCCGCCCATGGACAGCGCCGAGCTGATGCGCTACTCGCCGGACTATGAAGTAATCAAGGTGAAGACTCGCTACGATTGGTCGGCGGACAATGGCTTCGCCGGGGCGGTGGAAATGTGCAACGGGGCGGGCGTCTGCCGCAAAGAGGGCGAGGGCGTGATGTGTCCCTCGTACCAGGCGACGCTGGATGAGGCGCATTCGACGCGGGGGCGCGCCAATGCGCTGCGGGCGGCCATCAGCGGCGCGCTGCCGCAAGACCTGGGCGATCCGCAGGTGAAGGCGGTGCTGGATTTATGTTTGAGCTGCAAAGCCTGCGCGAGCGAGTGCCCGTCGGCGGTGGATGTGGCCAAGCTGAAGAGCGAGTTTCTGGCGTCCTGGCACGACCGGCACGGTGTAGACCCAGCCACGCGGATTTTCGGCAATATTCATCGGCTCAATCAAGTGGCGGGTAGGCTGCCGCGGCTCAGCAACCTGGCGATGAACAGCGCGCTGGGCCAGTGGGGCGCGGGCCTTCTGGGCATTCCCAGCGAACGTCCGCTGCCCACGTTCGCCGAGCGGCGCTTTTCAGCCGGGCGCCATCCGCAGCATGATGCGCCGGACGCCATTTTGATCGTGGATACCTTCACCGAGTGGAATTACCCGGAAGTGGGGCGGGCGGCGCTGGCGCTGGCGCAGCGGTTGGGTCTGCGCGTCAATGTTCAGCGCTTGCCGGGCCAGGGCTGCTGCGGCCGCCCGGCTATCAGCAAGGGGCTGCTGGACCAGGCTGCGAATATGGCGCGCGCCAATGTACCGGGTTTGAGTGAAACGCAGAGCGAGGTCCCGCTGGTATTCCTGGAGCCGAGCTGTATGAGCGCCTGCGCCGACGACTATCTGACGCTGGTGGATCCGGAGCTGCAATCGGCCGCGCAGTCCGTGGCCGAGCGTTGTATCAGCGCTGAAGCCTTATTCGCTGATGCGCTGGCCTCGCGGGCCGATTCGCTCGCTTGGCAGTCGGCATCGCCACGGATTTTATTGCATGGCCACTGCCATCAGAAAGCGCTCTGGGGCACGGCGGATTCGCTGCGCTTGCTGCGCGCCATCCCCGGCGCTGAGGTGCAGGAGATGAATACTGGCTGCTGCGGCGTGGCGGGCAGCTTCGGATATGAGCATTACCAACTGAGCATGAAGATCGCCGAAGACCGCTTGCTGCCGGCGATACGCGAGAACGCCGACGCCGCTATCGCAGCGCCGGGTACGTCGTGTCGGGCGCAGATCCACGACGCGGGTCTATCCGCAAAGCACCCGGTTGAGCTTGTGCTTGACGCGCTAAATCAGTGATCGACGCGTTCAGGCGCCTGGCGCTGGCTCGCCCGTTTTGGTTGGCAGGCCAGTGAAGTTTTCTTCACTTGTATGCTCGATCAAGTCGCCCAGGGACAGCTCGGCAAGCGCCGCGATCCCCTCAATATCCATGTCCAAAAGCTCCGCCACGCCACGTCCGTAGCTCGGGTCGGCGCGGAAAAAGTGCGCGAGCTGACGGGCTACAATGCGTTCCGGCACGCCGTCCATCGCCTCGGCTATGTTGCTGAACAGCTGCGCCTTTTGCCCCTCGCTCATCAGTCGGAACAGGTTGCCCGGCTGGGTATAGTCGTCGTTGCCGTCGCGATGGTCATAGCGGGCGGCGTCGCCGGATACCTTGAGCGGCGGCTCGTCGTAACGATGGTCTTCCACCGGACCGCTCATGCTGTTCGGCTCATAGTTGACTGCGCCGCCATAATTGCCGTCAAAACGCAGATTGCCGTCGCGGTGATAGGTATGCACCGGACATTGCGGTTTGTTAGCCGGCAAGGCCGCATAATTGACGCCAATGCGATAACGGTGCGCGTCGGCGTAGGACATGATGCGCGCCTGGAGCATTTTGTCGGGCGAGAAGCTGATGCCGGGCACAATGTTGGACGGCTCGAAGGCGGCCTGCTCGATATCGGCGAAATAATTTTCCGGATTGCGATTGAGCTCCATGATGCCGATTTCGATCAAGGGATAATCGCCATGCGGCCAGACTTTGGTGAGGTCGAAGGGGTTGACATGGTAAGTTTCGGCGTCTTTTTCCGGCATGATCTGAACGCAGACGCGCCACTGGGGAAAATCGCCGTTTTCGATGGCTTCGAAAAGATCGCGTTGCGAACTTTCACGATCGCTCCCGACAATTTCGGCCGCTTGCGCATTGGTCCAGGTCTTGATGCCCTGCAAGGTCTTGAAGTGGAACTTGATCCAAAAGCGCTCGTTGTCGGCATTGATGAAACTGTAGGTGTGGCTGCTGTAGCCGTTTACGAAGCGATAGCTTTGGGGCAGGCCGCGATCGCTCATCAGAATGGTGACCTGGTGCAGGCTCTCGGGCGAGAGCGACCAGAAATCCCACATGGCGGTGCTGGAGCGCATATTGGTTTTGGGATCGCGTTTCTGCGTATGAATGAAGTCGCCGAATTTATAGGGATCGCGCACGAAGAAAACCGGCGTGTTATTGCCGACCATGTCCCAGTTGCCGTCTTCGGTGTAGAACTTGACGGCGAAGCCGCGGACATCGCGTTCGGCATCGGCCGCGCCGCGCTCGCCGGCCACGGTTGAAAAGCGGAGGAGGCAGTCCGTTTGCTTGCCTACTTCCGAGAAGATAGCCGCCTTGCTGTATGGAGTAATGTCATTGGTCACGGTGAAGGTTCCATAGGCGCCTGAGCCTTTCGCATGCACGACCCGCTCGGGCACGCGCTCGCGGTTGAAGGTCGCCATTTTCTCCAGGAGTTGGTAATCCTGCATTAGGAGCGGACCGCGCGCGCCCGCTGTCAGGGAGTTTTGGTTATCGCCGATTGGGCTGCCATGCGCTGTGGTGAGTTGCTTCCTCCGGGTCATTTTCGTATCCTCTGAATGCTTGATGGTTACAAAGTCAGCGGCCTGATTTCAAATGGCATTTTGATTGGCCGCGACGCCTATATGAACTATATTACGCAATCTTGTCTACCGTGTCCAGCGGGCCTAGCTACAGGAGCGCGCCGTACTTGCACGGAAAATCATTGGACAATCCGTTTGTTTGTGGCACACTCACAGCATTCAATTCGCGCGTAGCGGAAGCCGTCTCGCCATGAAGGGTCTCGAACTCAAGGAAATCAGCAGTCTGCGCGAGTTTATGGCGTTGACGGCTGTGCGCGTCAAGCCGGAGCAGCGGCGCTTCACCCGCAATGCGTTTATCACCTACTTGCAGACGCGGCATCCGGCGGTCACGACCTACGTCATCCACTGGCAAGGGCAGCTGGCAGGCTTTGTCATGCTGATCCATGCGGAGAATCCGACGCAGTGGATCATCGACCGATTGACCATCGACCGCGACCATCAGGGGCAGGGTCTGGGCTATGCTGTAGCTGATCAACTGATTGACATGGTGCACGACTTCGAAAACAGCGAAATGGTCATCGCGCGCTACAAACCAGACAACGAAGTCGCGCGCGGCCTGTTTAACAAGCTGGGTTTCAAGGAGCGCGAGGAAATGTTCCGCGGTCGGCATGTGACGCTGCTGGAGTTTGAGTTTGAAGAAGAAGACGAATTTGAAGACGACGAAGCTGACGAAGAGAAAGTGAAAGGCCTGCCGGAAGCGACGGACAGTGAAGATGATGACGGCGACGCAGACAAGAGGGCTGACTAACGATGGCGCAAGAGCCGGGGACGCCAGCGCTGCTGCCGGAGGCGATTCGCCGCCGTCTGGAACCGCTGATGCTGGTCGCTGGCAAGGTGCGGGCGGGCGCGATCAAGGGCGACCGGCGTTCCATCAAACGCGGCGCCAGCGTGGAATTCGCCGATTATCGCAACTATGTCGCCGGCGATGACCTGCGTCAACTGGACTGGAATATCTACGCCCGCCTGGAGCGCCCCTACATCAAGCTGCTGGAAGACGAAGAAGACCTGGCGGCGCATCTGATTTTGGACGTTTCGGCCAGTATGGACTTCCCGCCCGAAGGCGAGCCGGATCAGCACAAACTGCTCTACGCCAAGCGGGTCGCGGCGGGGCTGGCCTACGTCTCGCTGACGAGCGGCGATCGGCTGACGCTGACCGCCATCAACGACCGTCATAGCGCGACATTTGGGCCTGTGCGCGGTCGCGGCCACAGCTTCGCCATGCTGCGATTCATCCGCGAACTTTCGGCCGCTGGCGTGACGGACTTGAACGTGGCGCTGGAGGATTATGCGCTGCGGGCGCGGCGTCCCGGGCTGACGCTGGTGGTCAGCGATATGTTTTCGCGTGAGGGCGGCTATCTGGATGGGCTGCACGCTTTACTGAGCCGCGGACACGAGGTGGTCTTCGCGCATGTGCTGGCGCCGGAAGAAGTGCGGCCGGCGGTGGCGGGGGATCTGAGCCTGGTCGATGTGGAGACGGAATTGCAGCAGGAAGTGACGGTGGACGGCGCCATGCTGGGCATATACCAGCAGCGGCTGGCCGCCTGGCGAACGGAGATTCGCGATGAATGTATGCGCCGCGGCGCGCATTATTTCCCGCTGGAGACGGACCGGCCCTGGGAGCGGCTGATCTTGTCGGATATGCGGCGGGCGGGGCTGGTCAAGTAGCGGCGGCGCCGACTGCGAGCGACTTCGATTCGGGAACCGACTCCCGGTAAAGGCCGGTTAGCATTGCGATTAAATCAATACCTTCGTCGAGTTCTTCCCAATTGACGCTAACGTGGTGGAGTTGGTAATTCGCTCGTTGCGAGTCCGAGGCTGCTTGAAGGCGTGGATAAAAGCGCAAGGGCGCTGAAATGGCGCGGCCATCGGCCAGATCGATAATGACGAATTCTTCGGTGAATCTAACGTTTTGCTGCTTGTTGCGCGTTCGGTGAATGAATGGCGCTTGAACTTTTTCGGCCATTGTTCAGGTCGCTCCTGTTTTGCTGTCGAGCCATATATGTTTCCCGCTGGAGACGGACCGGCCCTGGGAGCGGCTGATCTTGTCGGATATGCGGCGGGCGGGGCTGGTCAAGTAGCGGCGGCCTTCGCTTGGCGCTCGGCGGTGAGCTTTCTCAGTAGCTTTTGGCGGGCCTCGCTCGGTTCCAGGTAGAGGCCGGATAGCATGGCTGTCAGGTCGATGCCGTCGTCGATGTCTTCCCAATACACCTCGAGACCGCCAAGCAGGTAGTTGTGTCGCTCTTTGTCGCTGGCAGCTTCAAGCAAGGGAAAGAAGCGTAGTGGCACACCGATTACCCTGCCATCAGCCAATTCAATCATGACATGGGTATCGGTGAAGCTGATCTTCCTGGGTTCGTTGCGCGTGTCATGGATGACCGGTTCGAGATACAAACCAGTGTCTTCCGCCATCTTTAGCCTGGTCTTTCTCTCGGCTTGTGAATTGAACTCCAAACTTCCAGCAGCAAGTCCTGATGTTGGATCACAAGTCTGCGAATCGCTCGGATTTCTCGCGTATTGTATCCGCGATTATTGTCGACTTGGAATGTAGTAAGATCAATCTTTAAGTTTTGTCACCCTTCCAGACGTGAACATGCGGCGGATCATGGTCGGCCGGGTACGTCCTGACGTCAAAGCCGTGCTGACGACGATTTAGAATCGTAACCATAGACTGGCATGCCTAGTATATGCAGGCGAGAGGCGGGCTGTCAAAAGAGCGCATTGCGCCGCATCAGATCGCCACCAGGCCGCCGTCGAGGACAAGCGCATGCCCGGTGACAAAGGAGGAGGCGTCGGAGCAGAGCCAGACCACCGCTTCAGCGATTTCGTCGGCCAGGCCCAGGCGGCCCGTGGGAATCGCGCGGGTCATGATGGAGGCCCTGGCCGGATTGCCGGCGATGGCGCTGCGGGATCGCGTGAACTTGCCCGACATGCGGCGGGCGGGGCTGGTCAAGAAGCGGCGGTTGTGGTGTCGACGACTGCTTCCGGGCGTGGCATATCCTTGATGTAAAGACCGGTCAGCATAGCGACCATGTCTATGCCTTCGTCCATGTCTTCCCAGTCAACAGTGTAGTAATTGAGTTGATAATTCTGCCGCTGCGCCTCGGTGGCGTGCTGCAACCAGGGGAAGAAACATAGCGGCAGGCTCAGCGTACGCCCATCAGCCATTTCGATCATCACCTCTGAGTCAGTGAAGCGCACAGCGACAGGCGCGCAGCGGTCGTCATTCACAAATGGCGTCTTTTTCATACGGAGCCTTTCCGATGGCAGGTATTCACAATTAGTTATGAGCCTTGCAAACGTTTCCACGCGCCAAACAGCAGGCCTTCATGTTCTCTCAATAGATTAACGATCTGCCTGATTTCCCGACTATGGAATTTATGAGTGGCAGAAATCACTTCCATTGACTCCAAGTCAATCTTCACTTGCCTGCCGCCCTTCCAGACGTGAACATGCGGCGGATCGTGATCGGCCGGGTACATCCTGACATCAAAGCCGTGCTGACGACGATTTAGAATCGTAACCATCGACTGGCAACCCTAGTATATGCAGGCGAGAGGCGGGCTGTCAAAAGAGCGCATTGCGCCGCATTAGATCGCAACAAGGCCGCCGTCGAGGACCAGCGCATGCCCGGTGACAAAGGAGGAGGCGTCGGAGCAGAGCCAGACCACCGCTTCAGCGATTTCCTCGGCCAGGCCCAGCCGGCCCATGGGAATCGCGCGGGTCATGATGGAGGCCATGATTGGGTTGCCGGCGACGGCGCCTCGCACCATGGCGGTATCGGTATATGCCGGGCAGACGGCGTTGACGCGGATGCCACTTTTGGCGTAATCCAGCGCGGCGGACTTGGTGAGGCCGACGACGGCATGTTTGCTGGCGGTGTAGTCAGCGGCTTTGGGCGCGCCGATCAAACCGGCGACCGAGGCGATATTGACGATTGCGCCGCTGTCCTGCGCCAGCATGGGCGGCAGTTCCGCTTTCATACAATGCCAGACGCCGCGCAGGTTGACGTCGATCACGCGCTCGAAGGTCTCGTCGTCGGCTTCGTGCAGGCGCTGGTAGAAATGGCCGGAGATGCCGGCGTTGTTGACCGCGGCGTCGAGCTGGCCGAAGGCGGACAGGGTCGCCTCGACCATGGCTTGCACATCGGCCCGGTCCGTGACATCGCAGCGCCGGGCGATCGCTCGTCCGCCGCCGTCGCTGATCAATCGGGCGGTCGCCTCGGCGCCCGCTTCGTTGATGTCGGACACGCACAGGACGGCGCCTGCGCGGGCCAGGGCCAGCGCGCTCGCCCGCCCGATGCCGGACGCCGCGCCGGTGACCAATGCGGATTTGTCTTTCAGTTGTGGCATTTTATGGTCCTCGCAGCTTATTACGTATGCAGCATGGTACAGAAAGCCCGGCTCATACCGTAGTGGAGACTGTTCCAAGAATGGAAAAGACTTCCGGACATAATTCTGCCGGCAGGTTTCAAAGCAGATAATTGACCACAGAGGCACGGAAGTAAACGCAACTAAGTCATGCAACTAAGTCGTCCTTAAAGCCCCCATCCCCCGGCCCCTTGCCCCCATAAAGCTGACGACAGGACAGGTTTTGAAAGTCGCCGCCGACTGATTTTACCCCACCCCCCGGCCCCCTATCCCGCC
>CAZWCV010000083.1:8750-16086 GCA_964632725.1 uncultured Anaerolineaceae bacterium | reverse complement strand
GCCATATTGCCGGCATCGCTGCCCGACATCGGCTCGGTCAAACTGTAAGCGCCGATCTGCTCGCCGCTGGCCACCGGCGTGATCCACTCGCGCTTCTGCGCCTCCGTGCCGAACCAGAGGATGCCGTTGCAGTAGAGCGAGTTATTGACGCTGAGGATGGTGCTGTGGCTGGCGTCGGCTTTGGCGATCTCGATCATCGTCAGCACATGCGCCAGCGTATCCATGCCCGCCCCGCCATATTCCTCCGGCATCTCAATGCCCATCAAGCCCATCTCGCCCATTTTGCGCACCGTATCCAGCGGGAACTCGCCCGATTCGTCGTACGCGGCCGCCACCGGCGCGATCTCGCGCTGGGCGAAATCCCGGACCGCCGTCAGCAACATGTCGTGCTCTTCCGTCAGCGCCAGGCAGAGCGGGCGCGCCTGCTGAGTCGCTATCATATCTTCCCTCCTGCTACAGACTGCGTCGCAGCGCGAGTTCTCGACAAATGCTTTACCACCGAGTACACCGAGTGAAAAGCGTCTGGTGATATTCGCCACTGACTTAGCGATATACTTCAATCAATTCAAGGTTAGTCACTCTCCTTGCGCTAATTTGCCTGGGCGCACCCCGAGGAGAGTGCCTGGGAGACAGTGTCAGCGCTCGCGAATCAGAATACCGTATACGCAACGCAATCATAGCCAAATCACTTTTCGCAATCAGTCTGTCATTATACCATTCAAGTGACGTATAACTTTGCGTTCGATCTCGACCGGGCAGGGCAAATCGCGAGGCCACCATGTTTTCAGGTTGTCAAAAAGAAAATCTCTGTGTCTTCTGTGTATCCTCGCATTCCTCTGTGGTGAAAAAGTCCCCCGGATGAATGCGGCATGACCGACATCAAACTCAACCACCTCGCCGTCATCGTGGATGACATGGAGGCCGCGCTGCGCTTTTGGCGGGAGAGCCTCGGCCTGGCGCAAGCGGGCGCGGTCGAGTCGGTCCCGGACGAAGCGGTCGACATCGCCTTCATCGAGCTCGGCGAGGCGCGCATTGAGCTGATTCAGCCCACTACAACCGACAGCGGTGTGGCCAAATACCTGGAGAAACGCGGACCCGGCCTGCACCATCTCTGCCTCGATGTCCCCGACCTGGACGCCAAGCTAGCTGACCTGCGAGACAGCGGCTGCGAGCTCATCAACGAAACGCCGCGCGAGCGCGACGGACGGCGCTACGCCTTCCTCCACCCCAGCAGTACCGGCGGCGTCCTGCTCGAATTGTACGAGCGTAACGCGACTATTCCAGAGGAGTGAGCGAATGTGGCGCTGCCTGGCAGTGCTGGTCTTCATTTCACTCGCCGCCGTCGCCGCCGCGCAAGACTCCGCCTGCCCCGCCCTGCAGAGGGAGGCCCTATCGAATATCGTCTACGGCTGCGCCGAGCAAGATCCGGGAACGCTCTGCCTGGGTCATCCCACCGTCTCCGCCATCAGCCGCTCGCCCGACCCGGACGCGTCGGCGCTGCAGCAGCCCGGCGATACCCTTCCAATCGTCGCCGTCGACTGGCTTGCGGTCAGCACGGAAGCAGGTAGCTGGGGAGCAGCGCGCGCCGTCTTCCCCGCCTACGTGGCTGACAGCCTCGACACGCATGAAGCGGCACTAGTCGCTTATGGGAACGTAGCGCTGTACTTTCCGACGCCGTTAGAGCCGCCATCGCCGCTGGTCAACCTGACCGTCACCGCCGCGCGCGGCGCCTACCTGCGCGCCCGACCGCAACTCGACGCCGATATCATTGAGCCGCTGGCTGTCCGCACCCGCATCAAGGCTTTCGGCGCAAGCCCCAATCGAAACTGGCTCCTTGTCTACGCAGCGCCCGATCAGCGCGGCTGGATGAGCCAGACAGTTGTCTCCAGCAGCGGGGAGGCCTTGCCCGTCCTGGGCGCCGATTCCGACATGATTCCGCTTTGGCTGCCCGGGCAGACCTTCGACTTTCACAGCGGCATCGCCGACGCGCCCTGCGCCGGCAGTTGGGAGAGCGGCATACTCTTGCAAGCGCCCAACTTCATTGCGCCCACCTACTTTGAAGTCAACGGCATTCGCCTCCTGCTCAGCGGCGCGGCCTGGCTGCAAGCGCAGCTCAGCAGCGGTACGCTCATCCACATCATCGACGGCTCAGCCCGCGTCACCGCGGCGGATGTCACACAGGTCGTCCGGCGCGGCTTCCAAACCAGCGTGCCCATCGAGACGAGCGACGAACACCGTTTGGCCGCGGCTGAAGCGCCGACAGAACCGGTCGCCTACGATTATCAGCATCTGCTCAGGCTGCCGATCCACACGCTGATATATCCCGGCCGCGTCAGCCTCGCGCTGTACACCCTGGCGACGCCCGCGCCCCGGGACGGCGGCAGTCCGCTCGCTTACATCAGCTCGGAAGACCCCTGCAAAGTCGTGGCCGGTCCGGACGGCGCCAACCTGCGTTCGCGTCCCGATCCCGATGCGCCGATCATCGCTGTCATGGCCCACCGCGACAGCGCCCATCCCAGCGCGCGCGGCATCGGCGCGGACAGCTTGCCCTGGTGGAAACTCGCCGAGGGCGTCTGGGTCCGCATCGACGCCACAACTTTCGGCGGCAACTGCAAGGTCATCCCGCTGATCCGGCCCGGCGCCTGAGTCGCCCTTCGCCCTTCGCACTCTCGGGCCTGGCGCGTAAGAATGGCCGTAGTCAAGACTTCAATACCTATAGGGGTATATGTATACTAGGATTGCAGAGAGGCGACCATGGCTGAGGTCCTTGTCCCAACCCAAAATGCCGAACGCTACGACTACAACCGCAAGACGGTCAACCGCCTGCGCCGCATTCAGGGCCAGCTGACTGCGCTGGAAGAACTGATCATCGCCGACCAGGGCAGTTGTGAAGAGCGCGTGCTGCGCGCCCGCACCATCGAAAAAGGCATGTCCAGCCTGATCAACCATCTCTTCGACTGCTACATTGAAAACACGCTGCAAGGCAAGCTGGCGGACGACCCCGCCGCCGCGGCAGCCGAGCTGCAGAAAATCCTCAAGCTGATTAACAGCTAACTTTGGGAGCGACCGATGACCATCAAAGAAATCAAACTGCCGGTCACCGGCATGACCTGCGCCATGTGCGTCAAAAATGTCGAGCGCAGCCTTTCGAAAGCCGAGGGCGTAGCCGAGGTCAGCGTGAACCTGGCCAGCGAGCAAGCCACCGTCCAATACGATGACCGCCAGCTCAAAACCGCCGACCTGGTCGCGCGCATCGACGGCTCGGGCTACGGCGTCGCCAGCGCCTCGCTCGACCTGCCCATCACCGGCATGATGGGCGCCATGTGCGTCCAGAAAATCAACCGAAGCCTGAGCAGAGTCGATGGCGTCATCGACGCGGCGGTCAATCCGGCCAGCGAAAAAGCCAGCGTGACCTACCTGCCCGGCGTCGCCCGCCGCCGCGATCTGGTCGAGGCCGTCGAAGGCGCAGGTTACGGCGTCATCGACTCAGCCGACCAGGACGCGCCCGAAGATGCCGAAGCGGCCGCCCGCCAAGCCGAGATCGACCGCCAGACGCGCCTGGTCAAGATCGGCGCCGCCTTCACCATCCCCCTCACCCTGCTCAGCATGACCCGCCACTTCATGCACCAAGTCCCCGTGCTGATGGAGAATATCGCCTTCCTGGCCGCCGACAGCTGGCTCTTCATCTTCGCCGCGCTGGCCACGCCGGTCGTCGCCCTGCTCGGCAAGCAGTATCTCAGCGGCGCGCTCAAATCGCTGCGCAACGGCAGCGCCAATATGGACGTGCTGGTGTCGATGGGCTCCTTCGCGGCCTACATCTACGGCATTATCGTGCTGCTGGGCATCGTCTTTGACTCATCGGACCTAGTCGGCAAATCCGACTACTTTGAATCCGCCGCCGTCATCCTCACGCTGATCACCCTGGGCAAGCTGCTGGAGGCGCGCGCCAAAGGCCGCACCAGCGCCGCCATCAAAAAGCTCATGGGCCTGGCGCCAAAGACCGCCATTCTACTGGTCGACGGCCGCCAAAAGTCGATCCCCATCGACGAAGTCGCGTCCGGCGATCTGCTGCTGGTCAAACCCGGCGAGCGCATCCCGGTCGACGCCATCGTGACCGAAGGCAGCTCGGCGCTCGACGAATCCATGCTCACCGGCGAGAGCCTGCCCGTCGACAAATCCGCCGGCGCCGAGGTAATCGCCGGTACAATCAACCAGCACGGTCGCCTGGTCATCGAAGCGCAGCGCGTCGGCCGCGACACCGTCCTGGCGCAGATTATCCGCCTGGTGGAAAACGCCCAGGCCAGCAAAGCGCCCATCCAGGCTGTGGCCGATCGCGTGGCCGCGGTCTTCGTGCCAGTCGTCATTCTGCTGGCCGCCGTGACGCTCATCGGCTGGCTTATGCTTGGCGGCGCCGGCATCCCGCAAGCCATCCTCAACATGATCGCCGTGCTCGTTATCGCCTGCCCCTGCGCCCTCGGCTTGGCCACGCCCACCGCCATCATGGTCGGCACGGGACGCGGCGCGGAAAGCGGCATCCTCTTCCGCGACAGCGAAGCCCTGGAGCGCGCCGGCGCCCTGACCACCGTCCTGCTCGACAAAACCGGCACCGTCACGCAAGGCAAACCCGCCGTGACCGAGATCGTCGCCGCGCCCCACACAAACGAGCATACGTTGCTGCAATACAGCGCCTCCGCCGAAGCCAGCAGCGAGCATCCGCTGGCGTCAGCCGTCGTGGCGGCCGCTAAAGCGCGCGGCATCCCCCTGCTGCCGGTCAACAGCTTCACCGCCGAGCCCGGCAAAGGCCTGCGCGCGGCAATCGCAAATAGCGCCGTCCTCATCGGCAGCCCGCGCTTCCTCAGCGAAAACGCCATCGACATCAGCCTACTCGAGCACGACATCAGCCGCCTGCAAGCAAATGGTCATACGGTTGTCCTGCTGGCGCTGGACGCGACGCTCGCCGGCGCCATCGCCATCGGCGACACCGTCAAGCGCACGTCCAAAGCGGCAATTCAATCCCTGCAAGCGCGCGGCCTGGATGTGGCGCTCATCACCGGCGACAACCGGCAGACCGCCAGCGCCATCGCCCGCCAGGTCGGCATCACGCGCGTCATGGCCGAGGTCCTGCCGGCCGATAAAGCCGGCGCCGTCGAGCTGCTGCAAGCGGAGGGCGCGCGCGTGGCCATGGTCGGCGACGGCGTCAATGACGCGCCCGCCTTAGCGCAAGCGGATGTCGGCTTCGCCATCGGCGCGGGCAGCGATATCGCCATCGAAGCCGGCGACATCACCCTCGTCCGCGGTGACCTGAACGCCGTGCCCGCCGCCATCGCGCTCAGCCAAGCCACCCTGCGGACGATCCACCAGAACCTGTTCTGGGCTTTCATCTATAACATTGTGCTGATTCCGGTCGCGATGCTGGGCGGGCTGCTGCCGATGTTCGCCGCCGCGGCCATGGCCTTCTCGAGCGTCTTCGTGGTGAGTAACTCGCTGCGGTTGCGGGGGAAGAAATTCTCATAGCGGTACGCTAGTATCTCTTCGCCTCGGCATGCCGCAATAATAGATTCCCGTAAGAAAATCAGCAAATTACTTTACAACGCACTTTTCCGTTGTAGAGTGAAGATCGTGTACTCATCTAACGCTAAAGGGCAGCAGAATGCCTATCCCAGATTCTCAACTTCAAACGTGGTCAAATCTTGGCGCTACTCAATCGTCACAGAATACCTATGCTTCGATCAAGAATGCGCTCAACAGTTCGTTCAAAATGAGCGGAAGTTCTTACGACGTATACCTACAAGGTTCCTATGCCAATACAACGAACATCCGTGGTGACAGCGACGTAGATATCGTTGCCGAACTCACCACGCCCGAGTTCAGTAACCCGAATCCCCAAAGTCCACATAGTACGGCACTCAACACTTGGACAGCATTTCGTAATAGCGTCATTCAGGCGCTACAGAATCATTATGGAACGCAGGCGGTTATCCCTAAAAATCGTTGCGTTCGCGTGATAGGTGGCGGTGGACGCCTACCTGCCGATGTCGTAGTCTGCCTTAGATATCGTCATCGTAATCGCTCTTATTCATCAAAGATATCTGAGTCCGGTCTTGGAATCACCCTCTTAGACCTAGAAACCCGCCGATGGGTCAACAATTTTCCGAAATTGCATCTTGCCAATGGCAGTGCGAAAAACGAATACAGCCGAACGCGTAATAACTACAAGCCAACTATTCGGATGATCAAGAATGCCCGCAACAAGCTAATTCAACTTGGCAAAATCTCCGAATCGACGGCTCCTTCCTACTTCGTCGAATGCCTTCTGTATAACGTACCAGATCTGCAGTTTCGCGGGACACTAGGGGAGCGGTTTAAGTCGACGGCAGATTGGCTTTACGAACAATTTCGATCGCACTCGACTCAAGGGTTCACCTGCCAAAACCAAATGTCATCCCTGTTTGGTTCGGACACCACACAATGGAATCCAGACGATGCAGAGAGGCTCGTTATCGGTTTACAATACTTGTGGCTTAGCTATTGACGATGCACGAATACTCGTACAACTCTGTTGAACGTCGCAAATGGACCGTGTGGCTAACTCTCATTAGTATCGCAGCAGTTGGGGGCTTAAATTGGATAATAGCTTCAGCTGGGGAACAATTTAGTTGGCTGCTCACTGTGCAACCGCCATCCACTATGGCTATATTTGCGGGTTTACACAAGCTATTTGTGAATACCCTATGGCGTAAGAAGCTGATGCAGAAATTCGGCATAGTCAGTGTGCCGGATCTTGAGGGACGTTGGGAAGGGCACCTTGTCTCGTCCTTCACGAATGAACCGGGACAGACGCTAGAGGAATCCGACCAGAAACCAGTTGAAGTGAGGATTACTCAAACCTGGACACACATAAGGATCAGCTGGAGAACTGACGAATCGTCTTCGGCGAGTGAAGTCGCATCGATTGTCCGTCATGACAAATCCAGTTGCGTCTTGCACTACGAGTACAATAATGAACCAGAAGAACTCGGTGTCGAGACGATGGATTCACATAGAGGTACTGTCATATTAGACATTGGTGAGAACGAACTGAACGGCCGTTACTACACGAATCGTACGATACCTACCAAGGGTAGAGTTTTTCTAAAGCGCGACGTCTAGACGTTGCCACTATTGGCTTACAGGGAATGCATCGCCAAACCGCGACCATCCACTCACCCATACCCACCCCACCCATGCTAGCCTGTCCCTGAACACCCGCTGCTTAACAACACCATACCCCGCGCCCGCCCCAATGCCACAAAGCAAAAAAAACAACACAACTAAGCCCCAAACCCCCCCAGCCGAA
>CAZWCV010000083.1:1576-8740 GCA_964632725.1 uncultured Anaerolineaceae bacterium | reverse complement strand
CCCACTGTGCCAAATTGCCAAATTGCCGACCAAACTTTTCCCCCGGCGGCAACTGCCGGCAATCCCTCTGTGCTCTCTGTGGTCTCTGTGGTTAAAATCCCAACTACCAGCCCGCACAAGCCAAGGACCCGCCCCATGCCCGAAACCGAACCCGCCATCACCAGCGACCAAATCGCCGCCGCCGAAGCCCTGCTCGGCTTGAGCTTCACGCCCGCCCAGCGCGAGCAGATGCGCAAGACCCTCGCCGACCGACTGGAGCACTTCGCCGCCCTGCGCGCCAATCCGCTCGACAACAGCATCCCGCTCTCGCTGCACTTCAAGGTCAACGCCGCCGATCCCGCGCCCGCGCCCGTCCCGCGCAGCTACGCCATGAGCGCTCAGCCGCCCGTAACCCGCCCCGCCGATCTGGAAGCGGCCGCCTTCTATCCGGTCACCCAACTGGCCGAGCTCATCCGCACGCGCCAGATCACCTCGCTCGAGCTGACCGAGATGTACCTGGCCCGCCTGCGCCGCTACGATCCTGTGCTGCAATGCGTGGCTGCCTACACGGACGAGCTCGCCATTAAGCAGGCTAAACGCGCCGATGACGAGATCGCGCGCGGGCTCTATCGCGGCCCGCTGCACGGTATCCCCTGGGGCGCCAAAGACCTGCTGGCCACGCGCGGCTATCCCACGGGTTGGGGCGCCAAGCCCTACGAAGGGCAGCAGCGTGATGTGGACGCCACAGTCGTCCAGCGCCTCGAAGCCGCCGGCGCCGTGCTGATCGCCAAGCTGACCCTGGGCGCGCTGGCCAACGGCGATGTCTGGTACGGCGGCACAACCAAGAATCCCTGGGACACCTCCGAGGGCAGCAGCGGCTCATCGGCGGGCTCGGGCGCGGCCACCGCTGCCGGACTGGTCGGCTTCGCCATCGGCACCGAGACCATGGGCAGCATCGTCTCGCCATCGTCCCGCTGCGGCGTCAGCGGCCTGCGCCCCACCTTCGGCCGCGTCAGCCGCACCGGCGCCATGGCGCTCAGCTGGAGCATGGACAAGATCGGCCCCATGTGCCGCTCGGTCGAGGATTGCGCCCTCGTCTTCAGCGCCATTTACGGGCCCGATGGCCTGGATATGTCGTTGACCCCCGAGCCCTTTCGCTGGGATCCGGCGCTTGACCCGCGGCAGTTGCGCGTCGGCTATGTCGCGGACGCCTTTGCGGCTGCCGATGCGGGCGATACCGGCGCGCACCATCGCCCCGCCGGAGAGGAACTGCAGCGCGTCAACGATGTCAACAGCGCCGCCGTGCTTGATGTCATGCGCGCAGCCGGTTTCGAACTGACGCCGATCGAGCTGCCCGATACCGAAATCCAGGGGCTCTGGGTGATTGTGGCCGCCGAAGCCGCGGCTGCTTTCGACCAGATCACGCGCGATGGCTCGGTTGATTCCCTGACGCGACAGGACGATGACGCCTGGCCCAACGTCTTCCGCGCCGCCCGCTTCATCCCGGCGGTCGAATACATCAACGCCAACCGCGTCCGCAGCCAGCTCCTCGCCGACATGGCGCGCCTGATGGCCGAGGTGGATGTTTTCATCTCGCCCAGCTTTGGCGGGGCGACCATGCAGATCACCAACTTCACAGGACATCCGACCGTGGTCATACCCAACGGTTTCACGCAAAAGCGCACGCCTACAAGCATCACCTTCGTCGGCGGCCTGAACATGGAAACCGAGACCCTCGCCGTCGCCAAAGCCTACCAGGACGCCACCGATTGGCATCGCCAGCAGCCTGACCTCGATGACAGCGTGTCGGTGTAGGGGCGACCAATCTGGTCGCCCGCAACTACACGCGAGAATTGTAGGGGCGAGCCTTGGCTCGCCCTTTAAGCCCCTCCCCCTTTATGCGCCGCGCAGACACAGGCGGTCGGGAAGGGGTTTGGGGCGGGGGCGAAGATCTACCCCAGCAGCGCCTCGATCTCGGCCCGCACCCGCGCGTCGTCCTCGCGCCGATGCAGATCGCTCAGCAGCTTGCTGCTGTCCAGCCCCATCGTCCGCCACAGCGCCCAGGCCGCGTGCCCCCGCACCAGCGCGCTGGCGTCATAAAGCAGCTGAATCAGATGCGGAATCGCTTGCTCGCTCCGCCAGTTGCCCGCGGCGATGCAGGCGTTGCGCACGATGCGTTCGCGCCTCACGCGCTCGACCGGTGTGCGCCGGAACATGGCCCGGAAGGAGGCCTCGTTGGACATCAGGATATCGGTCAGCTTGGGCGCCACCCGGTCCAGTTCGAGCGGCAGGAAGGCCACCTCGTCGGTCTCCTCAGCGAAGCGCTGAAAGGGGCAAACATCCATGCAGATGTCGCAGCCGAATATCCAGTTGCCGAAGTCGGGGCGCAGCTCGCGGTTGATCCAGCCCTGGTTCTCAATCGTGTGATAGCTGATGCAGCGCCGCGCGTCCAGCACCCAGGGTTCGGGGAAGGCGTCAGTCGGGCAGGCGGACAGGCAGCGTGTGCAAGTCCCGCACATAGTCTCTCGATGGGGCGAATCGTAATCGTCAAACTCAAGCGAGGTCACGATCTCGCCGATGAAGAAGCTGCTGCCTCGCCGCGGATGGATCAGCATGGTGTTTTTGCCGATGAATCCCAGGCCAGCTTGCTGGGCGTGACTGCGCTCCAGGATAGCGCCGGTGTCAACATAGACTGTCTGCGCCGGCGCGCCGCCGCTCATCTCCGCCAGCCACTCGGCGAAGGTTTCCAGCCGCAACTCCAGCACGCGGTGGTAGTCCAGCCCCCAAGCGTAGGCGGCGATGCGACCGCGCGCGGGATCGTTCAGCGTTTCTTCGGCAGCGTAGCGCGCGTAGTAGTCCATGCCGACCAGGATCAGCGTCCTGGCGCCGGGCATGATTGCGCGCAGATCTTGCCGCCGCCGCACACGATCCGGACGCGCCATGTAGCCCATGGCGCCGTGCATGCCGCGCTTTATCCAGCGCATGTACGCAAGCAAGGTCGGCGATGGCCGCGCCGGCGTTATCCCGCAGAGATTGAATCCGAGTTCGCGCGCCTTGTCCTTGAGGCGCGCAGCCCTGAGGCGCATAGTCTACGCGCGAATCGCCTAGCCGGCGGCCGGCGGATAGTCAATGTCCTTCAACGTTTCGACGATGCCTTCCCAGGTCGCGGGCGGCGCGTACTCGATGTGCATCGTCTTGCTGCCGACATCGCCGCTGACGCTGCCGACGCCTTCGAGATCGCCAAGCTCATTCTTAATCGCCTGCACGCAACCGGCGCAACCGATGTTGGGCACTTCAAATGTCTTGCTGGTCATGGCTCTATCCTTGTATCTGACACCTATATTGTAACCAACGAGTAGCGACGCAAAACAGAGGAACATGCTGTCGCAATGCAAACGTCGTCTGATATCGCGACCAACGATACAGAAGCTGGCGCATCAGGCGAGTATTCGTTAAGTTCTGGTCATGTTTACTCGCCAGTATTCCAGGCAAGCAAGTCCAGGGAGTACAACACTTATGCGGCAGCCAAGGCAAAATCTTTTTCCGGACGCGAGCGCCGATCGGCTCGCCTGGCTTGCAGCAACACTGGGTTTGGATATCGGCCCGGAGGAACTGGCGGCGCTCGCGAAGCAGCTGCGAGCGCTTGAAACCCTGGAGCGAGACGAGCTGCAGGATTATCCGCCGATATTGAGAATGGACGCCGGCTGGCATGACTGATTGGCTCGCCTTGATTAATCTGTCCATCTGTGAAGCGTCGTCCGCCTTGCGCCGGGGCGACACGACATCGGTCGCGCTAACCGAGGCTACGCTTGCGCGCATCGAACAGACCGAGCCCACGCTGCATGCTTACGCCACGACGCCGGCCAACCTGGCGCTAGCGGCCGCTGAACGGGCTGACCGAGAGCTGGCGAAGGGGCGCGATCGCGGCCCCCTTCACGGCATCCCAATCGGCGTCAAGGACAATTGCTATACCAAAGGCATCCTGACCGAAGTGGGATCGAAAGTGCTAGCGGGCTTTGTACCGGACTACGATGCGGCGGTGGTTGAAAAGCTCTACGCGGCCGGCGCTATCATTATCGGCAAGACGCGCTGCCACGAATTCTCCTGCGGGGGCAGCGAACCGCCGACGCGCACACCCTGGGACATCGAGCGGTTTCCCGGCGGAAGCAGCATCGGCTCCGGCGTGGCGCTGGCGGCGCGCTCAGCCTTCGGCGCCATCGGCACGGACACCGGCGGATCGATCCGCATACCAGCTTCGATCAACAGTCTGGTTGGCATGAAGGCCACCTACGGTCGGGTTAGCGCATTTGGCGTTGTGCCGCTGGCCTGGTCGCTTGATCATGTCGGACCTTTAACCCGCACCGTGCGCGACAATGCGCTGATGCTGGGCGCGATTGCCGGTCACGATCCCAGAGACGCCAACTCCGCTCGCGTCGAGGTACCGGACTTTAGCGCCAGGATTGATTCGGGCGCGCGCGGACTGCGAATTGGAATCGAGCGCGAGTACTTTCTGTATCCCGGCGTTACCGGCGAAGTGCGGGCGGCGACGGAAGCCGTCATTGACCAACTGGCGGATTTGGGCGCGGAGATCGTCGAGGTCAGCCTGCCCGAACTCGAGTGTACCAGCGAGACGCTGACCACTATCCGTATGGTGGAATCGGCCAGCTATCATCGGGAGCTTATACGTGAAAAGGGACACCTATACAGTCCCGGCACTCGCGCTACGCTGGAGATTGGCCAGGCTGTGCTGGGGACGCAATATGTCGCCGCGCTGCGCGCCCGCCAGCGTTTTCGGTCGGCCGTGCAGGCGCTCTTTCAGCGCGAGAACCTGACGGCGCTAGTCTCTCCGACCATTCCCGCGCCGGCCCCGCTGTTGAGCGACGTGCGCAAACCCAGGCATGACATGGAAAACGGGGAGACGCCGACGGATGGCTTTATTCATCACGTCTATCCGGCCAATCTGAGCGGGCAGCCGGCTCTCAGCGCGCCGGCCGGGTTCACGGGGTCTGGTCTTCCGATTGGCTATCAGTTGACGGGCCGGCCATTTGACGAGGCCACGCTCTATCGGATCGCCTTCTCCTATGAGCAGACGCAAGTCTGGCATCAGCGCCAACCGCCGCAGGATTATGACTGATGCTGAGCCTGGACTCCAACGCTGGACAAAGGTCTGTCCCGATCTGCATTCTCACATGAAGGCTTGAATGCCTGTCTGCGAACGTCCCAATATCAACGCGTGGATGTCACTGGTTCCCTCATAGGTGTTGACCGCCTCCAGATTCATGACGTGGCGGATGATATGGAATTCGTCCGAGATGCCGTTGCCGCCGTGCATGTCGCGCGCCGTCCGGGCGATATCCAGGGCCTTGCCGCAGGAGTTACGCTTGACCAGGGAGATCATTTCCGGCGTGGCCGCGCCATCATCCAGCAGACGCCCGACCCGAAGCGCGCCCTGCAAACCGAGCGTGATCTCCGTCATCATATTGGCCAGCTTGAATTGAATCAGCTGGTTGGCCGCCAGCGGGCGCCCGAATTGCTGGCGATCCAGCGTGTATTGGCGGGCGGCCTGCCAGCAGAACTCGGCCGCGCCCAGCGCGCCCCAGGCGATGCCGTAGCGCGCGCGATTCAAGCAGCCAAATGGCCCCTTCAAGCCGATTGCGCCGGGCAGCAAGTTGTCGTCCGGCACGAAGACTTCATCCATCACGATCTCTCCGGTGCTGCTGGCGCGCAAACTGAACTTGCCCTCGATCGCGGGCGCAGACAAGCCGGGCATGCCTTTCTCCAGGATGAAGCCGCGGATCACGCCCTCGTTTTCGACGCCGAAGGCCTTGGCCCAGACAATGAAGACATCGGCGATTGGGGAGTTGGTGATCCACATCTTGCTGCCATGCAGGGTCCAGCCGCCCTCCACTTTTGTCGCTCTGGTTTCCATGCCGCCCGGATCGCTGCCGTGGTTCGGCTCGGTCAAGCCAAAACAGCCGATCCATTTACCGCACAACAGATTGGGCAAGTATTTCCGCCGCTGCTCGTCGCTGCCGTAGGCGTAAATCGGGTACATGACCAGCGAGCTCTGCACGCTCATGGCGCTGCGATAGCTGCTGTCCACCCGCTCCACCTCGCGCGCGATCAGGCCGTAGCAGACGTAATTCAGGCCGGCGCCGCCGTGCCCTTCCGGCAAGGTCGCGCCCAGGATGCCCAACTCGGCCATTTCGTTGTAGATCTCGCGGTCAAAAACCTCGTGTCGATTCGCCTCCAGGATGCGCGGCATGAGCCGGCCCTGGCAATAGTCGCGGGCGACATCCCGCACCATTCGCTCTTCGTCGCTCAGCTGGTCGTTGAGCAGAAAGGGGTCGTCCCACTGAAACTGATTCGTCATCCATGCCTCGTTCGTCTGGTAGTCGTCGATCCAGCCCAATCATAACGTTTCCGCCGGCCGATTTGTACGCTGGAACAATTCTGCCTGACGCGCTCCCGAATGGGATTGTCAGTTCAAATGGCTGGCGCCACTGGTTATAATACGGCGGTGGTTTCAGCCATGGTGGATGACGCGGTTTGCGCGCAGATTCGCATGACGCGCCGACGGGCAGTCTTCGCCCAAGTCGCCAAGGGACCCAAAGCTGGATGCAAGACAAAATCATTGTGCGCGGCGCGCGCGAGCACAATCTCAAGAACATTGACGTGGAAATCCCGCGCAATCAGCTGGTGGTCATCACCGGGCTGTCGGGCTCGGGCAAGTCATCGCTGGCGTTCGACACGATTTTCGCCGAGGGCCAGCGGCGTTATGTCGAGAGCTTGAGCAGCTACGCGCGGCAGTTCCTGGGTTTGATGGAAAAGCCGGATGTCGACCAGATTGAGGGATTGAGCCCGGCGGTCTCGATCGACCAGAAAAGCGTCAGCCATAATCCGCGCTCGACGGTCGGTACGGTGACCGAGATTTACGATTATCTGCGCCTGCTGTATGCCCGCGTCGGCATCCCGCATTGCCCCGTTTGCGGCGTCGAGGTATCAGCGCAGAGCGCGCAACAGATTGTGGATCAGGTGCTGAACATGCCAGCCGACAGCCGGATCCAGGTGCTGGCGCCGGTGATCCACCGCAAAAAGGGCAATCACGTCAAAGCGCTAGACGACATCGGCAAGCAAGGCTTCGCGCGCGTTCGGGTAGACGGCGTCGTGCGCGACCAGGACGAA
>CAZWCV010000083.1:0-1566 GCA_964632725.1 uncultured Anaerolineaceae bacterium | reverse complement strand
CGCGCTGGATCGATATGTCATCCACGATATTGAGATCGTGGTTGACCGCCTGATAATCCGCAATTACGACGACCAATACCAGGAAGCCAGCGCCTTTGAGACGCGCCTGACTGACGCGGTAGAAACTGCGTTGGAATTGGGCGACGGGCGCATCATCATCCAGGATGTGACCGACCGCGATAATTCTGTCGATCACTTGTTCAGCGAAGACCTGGCTTGCCCAAATGGCCACGGCAGCGTCCCCCAGCCGGAACCGCGCTTGTTCAGCTTCAACACGCCCAGCGGCGCTTGTCCAACCTGTCAGGGCCTGGGATTCAGCCAGGAGATTGACCCGGACATGATCGTTCCGGACAAGGATATTTCGATAGCGGATGGCGCGATCAACGCCAACGGTCATAGCGTGGAAGACAAGCGCGGCTGGAATTGGAATGTATACACCAGCCTGGCCAAGGCTTATGGCTTCAGGCTGGATGCGCCCTGGAAGAAGCTGAGCAAAGAACATCAGGAGTTGGTCCTGTATGGCTCGGGCGAAAGACGCTTTGACGTCACCTACTACCACTCCAACGGCCAGCAGCGCAGTTGGTCAACGCGGCACGAGGGCGTCATCCCCAATCTTCAGAGGCGCTACGGGCAGACGGAATCGGAGTATATTCGCAGCAAGATCCAGGAGTATATGCGCGAGATTCCTTGCCGCTCCTGCGGCGGCCAGCGGCTGCGCCCGGAAGCCTTGTCGGTCACCATCGGCGGCAATACCATCCATGACATCACACATTTGCCTATTGATGAATTGAGCGTCTGGGTGGATTCGCTGCGCGGCGACGGCGCAATCTTGAATGAGCGCGAGCAGCAGATCGCGCATCAGATCCTGCGCGAGCTGACATCAAGAGTCGGTTTCCTGAGCAATGTCGGACTGAACTATTTGTCGCTTTCGCGCAGCGCGGCTACGCTAAGCGGCGGCGAATCGCAGCGGATTCGCCTGGCGACGCAGGTCGGCAGTCAGCTGACCGGCGTCTTGTATGTGCTGGACGAGCCATCCATCGGCTTGCATCAGCGCGACAACAAACGCCTGATCCGCACTTTGACCGGCTTGCGCGATATCGGCAATACCGTGCTGGTGGTTGAGCACGACGAAGACACCATGCGCTCATCGGACTGGCTGATTGACCTGGGACCGGGCGCGGGCGAACATGGCGGCGAAGTCATCGCGGCCGGCCGGCCCGAGGAAGTAGAGCAGTCGGCGGAGAGCTGCACCGGCGCCTTCTTGTCCGGGCGATTCCAGATTCCGCTGCCGGAGAGTCGCCGCGAAGGGTCGGGAGAGTCGCTGACCATCAGAGGCGCGCGCGCCAATAACCTAAAGAGCATCAATGTCGACTTCCCGCTGCGCAAGCTGATCTGCGTGACCGGCGTCAGCGGCAGCGGCAAGTCGTCGCTGGTGGTGGAAACGCTCTATCGCCGCCTGGCGCAGTTGATCAACCGCAGTCGCGAACGAGCGGGCCCACACGACGAAATCATCGGCGCGGACAAGATCGACAAGATTATCAACATCGATCAGAGCCCGATCGGGCG
>CAZWCV010000082.1:15980-16409 GCA_964632725.1 uncultured Anaerolineaceae bacterium | reverse complement strand
TATGGCCCTGGCCGCGCTAGGAAGCGACACCGGCGGCAGCATCCGCCAGCCGGCCTCCTTCTGCGGCGTCAGCGCCATCAAACCGAGCTATGGCCGCGTCTCGCGTTACGGCTTGATCGCCTACGGATCGTCCTTCGACCAGGCCGGTCCCTTCGCGCGCAGCGTGGAAGACGTGGCGCGGGTGCTGGGCGTCATCGCCGGCCACGACCCGCTGGATTCGACCAGTATGCCGAACGCCGCGCCGGATTATACTGCCGGGCTGCGCGGCGATATCCGCGGCTTGCGCATCGGCTTGCCGCGCGAGTATTTCGCCGAGGGCATGCAGCCCGAAGTTGAGGCGGCTGCCCGGGCGGCGGCGGCGCAGCTGGAGAGCCTGGGCGCGGAAGTGCGCGAGCTCAGCTTCGAGCACGCCGATTATTGCCTGCCGGC
>CAZWCV010000082.1:8783-15970 GCA_964632725.1 uncultured Anaerolineaceae bacterium | reverse complement strand
TACTACATCATCGCCATGGCCGAAGCCAGCGCCAATCTGGCGCGCTATGACGGGGTGCGTTTCGGCGCGCGGGTCGAAGGCGCCGACCTGATCGACACTTACAAAAAGACGCGTGGCGCCGGCTTCGGCGAAGAGGTCAAGCGGCGCATCATGCTGGGTACCTACACGCTCTCAGCCGGCTACTACGACGCCTACTATGGCAAGGCGCAGGCGGTGCGCACGCTGATCCGGCAGGATTTCGACGCCATGTTCGAGCAGGTGGACGCGCTGCTGGCGCCGGTCGCGCCGACCACGGCATTCAAATTCGGCGAAGTGACGCAGGATCCAATGCGCATGATCCTGGCCGATGTGCTGACCATTTCGGCCAATCTGGCCGGCATCTGCGGCTTGAGCCTGCCCTGTGGCTTTGATGGGGAGGGTTTGCCCATAGGGTTGCAGCTGCTGGGCGCGCCCTTCAGCGAGGAGCGCCTGCTGCGGCTGGGCGCGGCTTATCAAGCGGCCACTGACTGGCACTTGCGCTCGCCTGATGTGGCGGGGTAGGTTTTATTCTTTGCTGCCGAGTACACCGAGTAAATTGAGCACACCGAGACGGGCGGCGCGTGGATTCCCTGTGTCGTTCGCCGAAGCGAACTATGTGTAGGGGCGACTCTGTGAGTCGCCCGTCCCAAAGTCATTATTCTCCAGACTAGATGCGCTTTATTCGCAAGCTCAAGGGAGACTGCGCAAATAGTTGTAGCATGTTCAGCGTGGAGCCAGTGCTAGAATAGACGTATGTGCGGAATCTGCGGCGTAATTCACTTCGACGGGAAACCCGTCACACAGCAGTTGCTGCGGGCGATGAACGACCGGCTGCGGCATCGCGGGCCAGACGGCGAGGGCTACTTTGTCGACGGCAATGTCGGCCTGGCCATGCGCCGCCTCAAGATCATCGACATCGCCGGCAGCGATCAGCCGCTCTATAACGAAGACGGCTCGCTGGCGCTGGTCTTCAACGGCGAGATCTACAATTTCCGCGAGCTGCGCCGGCGGCTGGAGCAGCGCGGCCATCGCTTCCGGAGCGAGGGCGATGGCGAGACCATCGTCCATCTCTACGAAGATTACGGCGCTGACGCCGTGTCGCGTCTGCGCGGCATGTTTGCGCTGGCGCTTTGGGACGCCAAGCGACGCCGGCTGCTGCTGGCGCGCGACCGCTTCGGGCAGAAGCCGCTTTACTATTACATAGACAGCAAGGTCTTCGTCTTTGCCAGCGAGATCAAGGCGATATTGGCGCATCCGGATGTGCCGGCGGTTTCGCGCTTCGAAGGCGAGAACCGGCGCGCGCTCTCGGAGTACCTGAGCTTCGGTTATGTGGAGGGTCGACAAACAGCTTTCCGCGGTATTTGGATGCTAAAACCGGCAACTGAAGCGCGTGTCGAACCCTCGGACCATGATGGTGAGTTTTATTTGGAAGTTCCCTTCTACTACTATTGGGATTCGCCTCAGCTCGCCCCGCCCGATCCACACGCCAAGGCGGAAACTTATATCGGCGAACTGCGCGAGCAGCTGGATGAAGCGGTCAAGCTGCGGCTGGTCAGCGATGTGCCGCTGGGCGCTTTCTTGAGCGGCGGGCTCGACAGCAGCCTGATCGCCGCGCTGATGGTCAAGCACAGCAATACGTCCGTTAAGACCTTCAGCATCGGTTTTGAAGGCGCTGACAGCTTCGATGAAACGCCCTACGCCGAGCAGGTGGCGCGGCATCTGGGAACAGAGCACAGCTCTTTCCGCGTCAAAGCCGATGCGCTGGAGTTGCTGCCCGCTCTGGTCTGGCATCACGACCAGCCCTTCGCCGACAGCAGCGCCATTCCGACTTACCTGGTGAGCAAGCTGACGCGCGAGAGTGTGACCGTTGCGCTGACCGGCGATGGCGGCGACGAGCTCTTCGCCGGCTACGAGCGCTTCTACGCCGCTGAATTGATGCGCAGGCTCGGTTTTGTGCCGGCGCCTGTCAAACGCTGGGCGGCCGCTTTGCTGCGACATTTGCCGGAGGGAACGGATTATTACGACCCGGTCAAGCGGGCGCGGCGCTTCACGCGGGCGGCGGGTCAAAGGCTTGAAGACGCCTATTTTGACCTGGTTCGCGTCTTTGATGATGAACTGCTGGCGGAGATCTGCCCGGGCGCGGAGCAACATCCGCCTTATATCAACCGGTATATGGAAGCGTCTCAAGCTGATCCAATAGCCCGGCTGGTGCAAGCCAACATGTACTCCTACCTGCCCGATGACCTGCTCATCAAAGCCGACCGCTGCTCCATGCAGGCCTCGCTGGAAGCGCGCGCGCCCTTCCTGGATCACGAGCTGGCCGAATTCGCCGCGACCATCCCCTTCAATCTCAAGCTCAAGGGCGCGACCACCAAGCATATCCTCAAGGAGGCGGCGCGCGGCCTGCTGCCGGATAATATCATCGAGCGCAAGAAGCACGGTTTTGGCATCCCGCTGGGCGCCTGGCTGCGGCGGGATATGGGACCGGTGCGCGACCTCCTGCTCAGCCGGCGCGCGCGCGAGCGGGGCCTGCTGCGGATGTCAGTCGTCGAGCGGCTGATCAGCGAGCACGAATCGGGCCGGCGCGATCATAATCGCCAGCTCTGGGCGCTGCTGACGCTGGAGGAATGGCATAGACAATTCGTGGATGGGTCATAAACTCACCACAGATGTAGTTCCAAGCAAATGATGCGAAAATCAGAAGGCTGCGCGTAGGGGCGACCTATCAGGTGGCCCGCTTTTTCAGGCCGAGAATTCGGACGACTTGATTAGTCGCCCCTAAGATTCGACTTATTTTGTGACTTCTCGTGACAAAGTCGGTACTGCTGGGATACGGAGTACAGAAAGAGGCCGAGCCAAGGCTCGCTCCTGCGCACAGCGGTTAGGGCGTGAGGATGCCGCTGAATGTCAGGGAAGCGCTGGCAGCCGCGACAGGAGATAGCCAATGATGAGCGTCGCGATTCCGAGCACGATAATCAGCGTCCAGCGCCAGTTGTCTAACTTGCCTTCTATACGCATGAGGATCACTTTGATGTCGCCCATGTCATGCGCGTAGTCTTCTTTCGACACTCTGTGATTGAGCTCTGATTTGACAGCTTCCATCTCTGATGCCGTCATGTCTTGTCCGTCTGATTCACCATTGCCTTGAGTGTAGATAGTGTAACTGCTTCCGTGTGGATAGACAACGCGAGCGCAACGAGACGCAGAGACAAAGATACAAGCGGAAACGGCGCTGCTGCTCTTCCCAACATGCAACACGTGGGCCCAGATTCTTGAACGCCGCTCGACTTCTGTGGTAAGATCAGGGCAAGAATGTAGAGGACAATTCAATGGCGGATATTGACAATTCTGTTGACAAACGTCGCAGACAAATTCCAACTGTTGTTTTCGCATTAGTCATCATCTTGTCATTTTACGTTGCCATTTTGTTCGCGGCCTTGAGTGTTTTTCTATTGAGCGGAAATACGTGGATCTCGTAGTACTCACATCAATTGCTGCGCTTGTAGGCGTCGCAAGTGGGGTACTTGCATTCTTCGTCTGGGTTCGCCAGCAAGTAGATATGGCGCGGCAGGAAAACAGCGATGATCTTCGCGCCGCCCGTAAGGCGATTTACGAGCAACTGCGCCGCGAACTTTCCGCAGAATTGCGAGCCGAACTGTATAAAGAACTGTTGGATGCTTCCAGCAGCGCAACGTTTGGAAGCCATTCGAGCCACACACATAAGTCACGGTCAATTGAAGATTCGACAGATAGTGATGTAGAGAGACTATCAGACTCTCAATGGATGAATTCTTCACAAGTCGTACTGCGCGGTCGTCCTTTACATGAGGCTTCAAAGCGCCACCTCTCGCACTCCCCGCCGCGCCTCGGCCAACCGCCGCGCCCACTCGGCCTCGCGATCGGCCGGGATCAAGGCGCAGCCGACGTACTCCAGCGTGAAAGAGGCCGCCGCCGCGCCATAGCAACCCGCCAGCGCCACATCCCGCGTGCTGCACAAGCCCACCAGGAAACCGCCGCAGTAGGCATTGCCGGCGCCGGTCTGGTCGACCAGATCGGCGACTGCGACAGCCGGGATGTAGTGGGCTTCGTTTGCGCCCTGCCGCGCCGCCAGCGAGCCGCGCTCGCCCATGCGCAGGGCCGCCACTTTGACGCCATCCGCCAGCAGCCGCCGCATCAGCTCAAGCTCATCGTCGACGCCGTACATGGTCTGCGCCTCGTGCAAGTTAGGCGAGACGATATCGGCGTGCGGGATGCCGCGCAGGAAAGCCTCGTGGTCGGCGCTGAGCATGAAGACGCGCACGGGCTCCCAGAGCAGCGTGGCGCCGGGAAAGCGCGCCCGCCAGCCGGCGACATGCTCAGGCCCGCGCAGCAAGGTGAAACCGCGGGCGGCGGCGAAGGGGATGCCGCTGTCATCGGGATCGGGGCCGTACATAAAGGGCTCAATGACGTCCACGCGGAAGACTTCGTTGCGGACGCCGTTCCACTCGAAGATCTGCCAGCCGCGCAGCTGCGAATGCTCGACCCAGACCAGCCCGCCGGTATCGAAATCGCGCTCAAGGCGGGCGCGGATCTCCTCCGGCAGGTCATGGCCGACCAGTCCGACCAGCGCCGCTTGCTCGCCGGCCAGGGCGATGCCGTAAGCCGCGTGCGTGCCGCCGCCGCCCAGCACGCCCATGCTGGTGCGCCCGTCGGGATAGACGATGTCGTCGATGATGACGCTGCCGACGGCTATGTAACGGGTTGGAGACATAATTCACCACAGAGGCGCAGAGGGCACAGAGACATATTACTATAGCCAGTCGCTATGCTCAGGGCAAACGATGATGCCGCGCCGTCGAATAATGCAGGGGTGACTCAGCGAGTCGCAAATCGTACTGGCTTATTCGCAGACAACTCCATCGTTATCTCGATCGTCCATGCGTGGATATGCCGGATGTCCGCGACGAACGGGCGCAATCCCCGCCGCTCGCGCTTCTTTACATGTGATACGCCCGTTGCCATTTGTATCCCATTGCCGCCAATTGTCGCCAGCGGGCTGCGACTGCTGCTGTTGCGCCGGCTGCGCTTGTTGCGCTTGTTGGCGTGCAGATTGAGCTTGTTGGCGTACCGCGCTGGTGAAAATCATTTGCACTGAGTTGCAGCCCAAGAGCGTGCGTTCAAGGGCGGATTTCTCCCGACTATCGACCGTTAGGCGGTACTTAAACTTGACCTTGATAATTGTATCCGCGTACCAGCACTTATTGAGGGCAGGAGTCCATTCCGCGAAGTCCTGTCCACGTTTCTGATGGCGATTTACGGTCGGGGATGCCAGCGTCAGATTCAGGAGGTCATTCGAGAATGTTCTGCGCGCTCCCGCGCCAGCGCTGCAAAGACCGCTGTCATGGGCTTCTGACTTCGCCACGATATGTTCGATGTCCGTTTCACGGGTGCTGCCGAATGAGGCGCCCGTATACGGACCGTAAATGCGCCCTCCCATTCTCGCCACAATCTGCGCTTCTACAGACTGCGAGTAGGGATAGCTATCTGGATCGTATGGCGAACAGCGATTCTCCGGCGCGACCACAAGTGTATTTAAGTTCAGCAAGGCTTGCCGCACGTCATTGCCCGCTGTGCTCGGAATACGCAACTGTGGTTTCGTCGCGCTGACCAAGGCCGTCTTCGCCATCCAGCCTCGGCTGATCTTAATCCAGCAGTAAGTTTCGCCTTGACGCGATTCCAGCACTTCGAAACTCTCGCCCGCCAGCGCGTTTCCTACTTTGGTTGAATTTACCTTGGGCCTTTCACGGATATTCATTGCTCCTGTGACCCATGCTTGTTTTTCGCTATAGCAGGGTCGCGCGGCTACCGTTGGCGCGGTCGTAGGCGTAGGCGGCAGTGCGGTTGCCGTGGGCAAAGGCGTCCGCGTCGGTGGCATTGACGTATCAGTCGGCACGGGTGTTTGCGAAGGCGTAACTGGCGTATCAGTTGGCACGGGTGTTTGCGTGGGTGGAAGTGGTGTGTCAGTTGGAGTGGGCGTTTGTGTAGACGGAATAGAGGTCGATGTGGGCGATGAGGCGGCCCTTGCATTAAGAGGTCGCGAAGTCGGAGGCGAGCTTAATCCTACCCCCCCCCCCCCCCTTGAGAATCAACAACAGTCGGCTGCGACGCCAACTGTACATTAATGGTTGTGGACAGTGAGGCTATGGATGTTAAGACGACCGCTCTGGCGGGCGCCAGCGCTCCCGCGCCAATGCCAAGCGCGAAACCAAATGCGAGACTGCCGCCCATGCCTATCACCAGAAACATAAACAGGAAGAGACGCCTGGCCTTCGCGCGACCAGATTTAATCGCCCGCGCAGGCTGCGTATCGCCAATGAAGCGAGTCATGATTTACTCCTTTCAAGCGCACTGGCTATCGCCTTAACTCCGCTATGCGGTGGCTGCCGTAAATCGCGCTGGCGCCACCGGCCCGGGCGCGCCGCGCATCATTGCATGGCCACTGACGCGCAGGACTTGAGCGTTTGATGCAGCGCCGCTTTTTCGTGTACGTCGATCGTCAGCCCGTACTTTACTTTGACTTTGATTATCCGGTCGGCAAACCAGCACTGATTCAGCGCGGGTCGCCATTCCGCGAAATCCTTGCCGCTCTTCTGATGCCGGTTCACGCTCGGCGAAGCCAGCGTAAGATTCAAGAGGTCTCTGGCGAAAGACTTTCGTGTCTGCGCGCCGGCGCCGCAGAGGCCGCTGTCGTGCGCCTCGGACTTCGCCACGATGTGTTCGATGTCCGTTTCCTTGGTGCTGCCGAATGTCGTTCCCGTGTAGGGACCGTAAATGCGCCCGTCCATCCGGCTAACGATGCCTGCTTCAACCGATTGCGGATAGGGATAGTCATCGGAATCGTACGGCGAGCAGCGATTCTCTGGCGCGACCGCAAGTCCATCCAAAGCGGCCAACACCAGCTGCACATCGCGTGGCGCCACATTCTCCGCCGGTTTCGGCTGAGTCGGCTGTGGCTGTGAGGCGCTGACGTAAGCGGTCTTGGCTATCCAGCCCGAGTCAGTTTTCAGCCAGCAGTAGTCGGCGCCGGGGCGCGAATCCCGCACGGTGAACGAGGCGCCGGCTTGCGCCACGCCTACCTTGTTCGCGGAGACGGAAGGTTGCTCGCGGATATTCATGGCGCTGGTGACCCA
>CAZWCV010000082.1:3781-8683 GCA_964632725.1 uncultured Anaerolineaceae bacterium | reverse complement strand
CAGCCGTTCTTAACTATCGCCTTGCCCATGAGCGCGCCTTTGTAATGTCTGGCTCAGCGTTTGAGTTCCGCGATCCGGCGGCTGTCGTAGATCGCGCTGGCGCCATCGGCCCAATCGACGCTGCGGCCGCCCTCGAAGTTGCAGAAGTAGGCCGAGCCAAGCGTCTGCGCGCGCGCCGCCGCCAGCAGCTCGCCCGGGATGCTGTAGACTATCGAGGCGTAGCGCTCGGGCACATGGCGCGGGATGGGCAGCAAATCGCCGACATACTGCCGGATCTCGCCGGCGTCTTCCGTGGAGACCAGCGCCAGCGGACGGTTGATGCTGCGGGCGGCGCGCGCCACCTCGGCCATGCGGTCGGCGTCGAAATCGTTGGCTGATAGCAGAATGGTCGGGATATTGGTTTGCGCGGTGAAATACTGCAGGTGCGACCACTCTTCGGTTTCTTGCGCGAGCGCCGGGTCGCCGCTGGCTTCCAGCACTTTGGCCGCGCTGAACATGGCGGCGCCGTAGAGCGGGCCCGAGCCCACGAATTCGAATTGAGTCGCCTCGCGCCAACGCTTAACCAGCTTGTCGGCGGCAGGCTCGCAGACTTGAATAGTCTCTTCCATGACATCGGCCAGCTCGGCCAGTTGGGCGCGCTCGGCATCGGCCGCCGGCGTGGTCAACGCGCCGCGCACCTCGGCGATGCGCAGGGCCGCCAGCAGCAGGGCGATCTGCGAGGCCAGGTAGGAGCGGATGCCGGGCACGGTCATGCCGGCCAGCTCATCGGGCAGGGGCGGCACGGCCGTCTCGAAGACCTGCGCCGCGGCTTGGCCGAAAGGCCCGCTCGGATTGCCTGTCAGCGCGATGGTGGTTGCGCCGGCTTGATTCGCCATCTCCAGCGCCTCGATGGTGCGGCTGACCTTGCCTGAGACCGAGACGCCGATGACGAGGTTGGTCCTGGGGCCGGTGGCGGGCAGGAAGCCGGCGGTGTAGCGGCTGAATGGCAGCGAGCTCAGCGCTTGCGTTGGCACGCAGGTCAGCTGATTAAAAGCCAGCTCGGCGCCGACCGGGGCGTGGTGGCTGTCGCCGCAGCCGACCAGGTAGATGCGCTTGACGGAGGTGCAGGTCTGGAAGTCGAGGGCGCTGCGGGCGGCGGCGTCAAAGGGCTGGACGATGGCGCGGATGAGGTCGGGCAAGGTGTCGATCTGCTGGTGCATGGGGGAGCGTGCGGGCATGGGCGGGATTCCTTTTTGCGGGTGGGTTGGGGATGGGAGGATTTGTACCACAAAGGGCGGGAAGGTACAAAGATAATTCACCACAGAGGCACAGAGCGCACAGAGATTTTTTCTTTGCCACCGAGGACACCGAGTTATGGTGAGGGCGCAGAGAAATGCACTTTTCAGGGTTGCGACGAGGCGATGTTGCGATATGTGATTTCAATTCGCATAATATGCGCGCAAATCGCTGCCGATTGCAGTTAGAGAGAGCTTCGGCGAGTTTCGGATTTCCGCAAAGCGCAACCTTCGTCATCAATTCATTCGAGAATTGAAGAATCCTCTAATGACAACTTGGGAATGTTGTGTACGGAATCGTTGCGGCAAGGTAGTAAAGTTGGTTAAACTGCTCAACTTATACAGAAAAGTGGAGACTTTGTGGGTAACTGGCCTAACAAGATCAGGCAAAATGGTTGGCGGAAGGCGAGGCGTCAAGACTGGATATTGAGCGATTATCTGGTACAATTGATTTGGAGCAGGGGACGGGTGTAATATGCCGGAAAACACCAACAACGAACAACGAGCAATTGGCTACATTGAAGGACGCTTGGAAGGTCTGGCAACCAAAGAATATGTAGCTGAGAAAATCGACGAACAAACCCGACTACTGACTGCCGAGATTAAGGGTGTAAAAAGTACCCAGACCAAAGCAATCGGCGTAGCAGTTGGTATCGGATTTGTCTTGTCACTCGTCATTGGCTTTGGAAATCTGGCAGTAAATCTTGGGTGGCTGCAACCCGTAATCAACTGATGATTAGTCTGATGTGTGACGATGATTAGAGGGGCTATTAGCTCCTCTTTTTTGTTGGGTGCTTTAATACAGAAGTCCAATAGATTTTACCTACAGACCTGAATAGAGTATCATCGCGCTGCTTGCAGCAGGGGGTACAAGAAGGGAAAGACATGTCATGGATATGATGCCACTGGTGAATCCTGTCCGGTGCGCCGCAAAAAAAGTATCTTTCACCAAGAAGTATGCCCGCATTACACTCGCGGACGGTCGAGTGATTAGCCTTCCGTTGAAATTCTATCCCCGCTTGCAGAATGCCACCGATTCGCAGCGAAAGAACTATGAGATGTTTGGTCTCAACATCTATTGGGATGAGCTGGATGAAGGCATTGATTTGACCGCCATGCTTACTGGCATGTATCGTCGCCGAGACAATGTGGAGCCAGTAGGCTAAGCTCTACAAGCCGTCCTTGATTCAGAGAATCGCCCCTAAAGCATCTGCTGGATTAGGGCGGGAACCCAACGCGAAGCCGCCACGATATCGCCCAGCGCCGCCGTCTCCTCGGTCGTATGCGCGTTCGCGACGATGACGCCGGCCAGCCCCAGGCAGCGCGCCCAGGTCGTCAGCAGCATGTCGTCGCTGCGCGAGACGTAGCCGTAGTTCAGTCGCACCGTGCCGGCGCGCTCGCGGTTGACCTCAGCAGCCAGAGTTTCCGCCAGCGCCTGGTAGTTCATCGGCACAACCGAGCCGCGCCCGTCGCCGGAGACAAAGGCCTGCGACGCGCCCACGCCCAGGACGTGGCCCGCCTCGCGGTCGACATTGTGGCCGTCGATGTTGATGAAACCCAGCCGCGGCGCCTCCAGCGCATGCGCCAGCCGGGCGGCGCCTTGCCCGAAGAGGCCGCTGGGTGGGCCCTCTTCCTGGTCAGTCAGCGCGCAGAGGACTCGGCGACCGGCGATGGCGTCGGGGGCGTGGGCTTGCAGGGCGTGGGCGCTCAACAAAGCGAGTAGTACGCCGATGGCGTTGTCCAGCCCCGCGCCGCTGATCAGGCCTTCGCTCAGGGTCGGCGCGCAGTGCATCATGACCGTGTCGCCGGCGGCCAGCTCGCCCTCGTCCGCCAGGAAGCGGATGCGGTAGTCGCTGCCTTCCGCCGCGAAATGCAGCCGGCCACTCGCGCTCACGCTCACGCGGCCGTCGATAAAACGCAGCGCCCGCGCCTCACAGTCATAACCGTCGCCGGGGACGCGGATGGCGCAGAGCGGGTACAGGGTCGCCTGCGCCAGGTTGCGCACGCGAAAGCAGGGCCGATCCATGTGGGCTGTCACCAACAAGTCCAAGGGCGCTGCGGGGTCGCCGAGCTCGATGACCAGGTTGCCGCTTGAGCCGAAGGGCGCGCAGGGCAGGTCCAGCTCAGATGCGATGGCGCGGATGACTTCGCCGACCGCGCCGGGCAGCGCGCAGCTATTGGCGGGCGCGGGCGCGTCCAGCAGGCGCGTCAGCCGGGCGTAGATCGCGTCGGGGGCGCTGACCGGGTCGGCGCTGATGTGTGCGATCAGGTTTGGGATGGGAGTAGTCGTCACAGGTTTGTTCACCACAGAGGCACAGAGGACACAGAGGTTTTCATAAGGTTTTGACGCTCTTATACTTTAGTCAGCCATCATATAGTCCGTTAATCGCTTTACTCATTTTCCTCGCCTTTAACTCGGTGTACTCGGTGGCAAATGTGAATTGCTCGCTTGATTGACTAATTGCGGTCAAGACGACGACAGCGCGGCCACAAACATCTCGTACACGCCGTCGGTGTCCAGCTGCTGGATGATGGTGACGTTGGGCGTTTCCCCGCTGATGCCGTTGTAGTCGATGACCGTCTGCCCGCGCGTGCTGCGGCCGTTGAGCTCGACCGTCGTATAGAACTTGCCGCTTTGGCGAATCAGGTCGGGCTGCAAGGTAATCGCCATCGCCAGCGGATCGGGCAGCAGGTAGGCGGGCCGGTGAAAGTCGCGCTGCAGCCGCTCGGCCGTTGCTTGCGAAATCGCCTGGAAGAAGCGACCGCCCACCGTGTCGATGGCGCAGAGCCGATTGAACTTGTCCCAGTCGAAGCCGTGCGCCAGGGTCGTCTCCCAGCTGAGCATGGTCGAGTGCGGGAAGGCGTCCAGCGTGATAAAAGCCGCTTCGGGGTCGGTGAAGATATTGTATTCGGCGGTGACGATGGGGGTGTTGCCATGCGCGGCGATGGTGCCGCCCATGAAGACGAAATTTTTGACGCGCGCTGGAAAATCGGGGTCGAGGCGGACGGCGGCGGCGATGTTCGTCAGCGGCCCCAGCGCGATCAGCGTCAGCTCGCCTTCGTGCTCGCGCGACAAGCGCAGCAGGGCGGGCACGGCGTGCTCGGCTTCGAGGCTGCGCGTCAATGTCGGCCGGTCTCGGAAATCGCCCAGCCCATCGCCCCCGTGGAACTCGGCCGCGTCCTCCCATTCCTGCAAGAGCGGGCGGTCGATGCCGGCGTAGACAGGCGCATCGCGGTTCATGATTTCCAGGATGGTCAGCACGTTGGGATTGACCTGGCGGATGTGCACATTGCCGGTCAGCGTGGTGATGCCGAGCAGCTCGACGGCCGGGTCGGCCAGCGCCAGCATGATGGCCTGCGCGTCATCGACGCCGGCGTCGGTGTCAATAATCAGCTTCATATTCAGCACACTTTCGATTGGTGTGGACGCTGCCGCTAGTGTAACCGCAAAGGCACAAAGGGCAAAAGGATGGTTCGCCGCAGAGGGCGCAGAGCGGGCGCAGGCAAGTCATGCAACAGAATGTCACATGTTACCCCCACCCCCAAACCCCCTCCCCCATAAAGAAGGAGGGGGCTTAAGACCAGCATATTCGCGGCTTTGCTCCCCTTCCCTCATTTTGGGGGAAGG
>CAZWCV010000082.1:0-3771 GCA_964632725.1 uncultured Anaerolineaceae bacterium | reverse complement strand
TTTGGTTGGGGGGTTGGGGGTTTGCGGCAAGTTTCTCATTGCTTACATGGTTTTACTGAGGGCTCAGAGGGCGAGCCAAGGCCGCCCCTGCGGGCGCGCTGTGAGACGCGAGTCAGATCGCCCCGCCGTGATAAAATGTGAGACGTGTTAAACCAAGCGCGTGATTCCATCGTGATTATCCGCCCCAGCTCGCTTGAGCGGCTGCCCTGGCGCTGGCTGCTGCCGCTGCTCTTCCTGCTGATCGGCCTGGTCTATCTCTACGCCGCGCCCAACTTTGAGGCCTCGGACAGCCCGCAGCATATCGGCGTGATCAAGTGGATCGCCGAGCGGGGCGAACTGCCCGCGCAATCGCCCGACCACGCCCAGCTTTTCGGCCAGGAAGCCAGCCAGCCGCCGCTTTACTACCTGCTGATGGCGGCCGTCTGGGGTGCCTTCGAGACCGCGGATTTCGACCAGCGCTACCTGCCCAGCCCCTTCACCGCCATCGGCGTGCCGGCGCGCTGGGGCAACCGCAATCTGCTCATCTACAAGCAGGTCTACCCGCCCGACCTGAGCGGCTCGTCGCTGGCGCTCTACGCCATCCGGTTCTTGTCGCTGGGCATGGGCGCGGCCACGGTGGCGGCGGTTTATCAGGCTGCGCGGACTGCTGTCCCGAATCAGCCCGGCGTCGCGCTGCTGGCGGCGGCGCAGACCGCCTTCAACCCGCAATTCCTCTTCATCAGCGCCTCGGTCAGCAATGACGCGCTCATCAACTTGCTGGCGGCGCTGCTAAGCTGGCGCATGCTGCTGCTGCTGCGCGACGGCTTCAATACGCGGCGCAGTCTTTTGTTGGCGCTGCTGATCGCGCTGGCCGCGCTGACCAAGCTCAGTGGCTTGACGGTGGCGGCGGTCGTGGGGCTGGCCGCGCTCTGGACGCTGCTGCGGCGGCGAGATTTCCGCGGCTTCGCGCTGCTGGCAGGCGCGACCCTGGCGCTGACGCTGCTCATCGCCGGACCCTGGTATCTGCGCAATCTGTCGCTCTACGGCGAGCTGCTGGGCACAGCCACCATGCTGGACCATTTCGGGCGGCGCGCGATCAGCCCCTGGCGCCTGATCGTCGAGGAGTTCGAGGGCCTGCGCGTCAGTTACTGGGCGGTCTTCGGCGCCTTCAACATCCGCGCGCATGCAGCCTTCTATCACATCATGGACTTGCTCAGCCTGCTTGGCGCGGGCGGATTGCTGATATTTCTGGCGCGAAATCGGCGCGACAGCAAGCTGCTGACCGCGCTGGCCTTCCTGGCGCTGCTGCTGATTGTCGGCGCGCTTATGCTCTTCTGGTGGAGCCTGCAAACCTGGGCCAGCACTGGCCGGCTGCTCTTCCCCTACATCACTTCCATCAGCATGCTGCTGGCGCTGGGTCTGCGCGCGTGGCGCATCCCGCCGCTATTGATAGCGCTGCCGCTGCTGGCCTTCAGCCTGGCCGCGCCCTTCGCCTATATCATGCCCAATTACGACCACCCGCCGCCGGTCGAGCAGCTGCCGGAATCGGCCAGGGCCGCCGATGTACAGTGGGGCGATTTGCGCCTGACCGGCTACGAACTGCCGCCGACTAACGTTTGGCGCGCCGGCGAACGCATTCCCGTCAGCTTCTACTGGCGGGCCGAGGAGCAGTCGCCGCTGGCTTACGCGCTGGTGTTGAGCCTGCTGGACGCGGATGGCGAGCCGTTGCACAGCTTCGAGACCTGGCCCGGCTGGGGTACTTTCCCGCACCCCTGGATGCGCCATCATGTCGACTATCGCGACGACTACATCCTGGAGATTCCCGCCGGCGCGGCCAGTACGCCCGAATTGGCGCTGGAAATCCGCTGGTACGTCTTCCCCGACGGGCCCGCGCTGGAGGCAATGCAGGCTCCGGGCGAGCGGCTGGAAGCGCTGCGGCTGCCGCTGGGGAGCTTGGTGGCGGGCTAGTGAGAAACGCTTTTGCCACAGAGTTCAATGAGGGAAAACGAGGACACAGAGAATAAGGCTGTAGGGGCGACTTATTAAGTCGCCCGAAAACTCGCCTTGCATAGCGGGCGACCTGGTAGGTCGCCCCTACAGATTTCGGCGGGGATGCGGGCGTGGGCGCTGCAGAGGCTGTCAGGCGCCCTGTGCCGCCCGCCACTCGGCCATGGTCTTGCTGCCTTTGCTGCGGTTGCAATGCGTGCAGAGCAGCTGCAAGTTGTCGCCGTGATCGCTGCCCCCGCGCGACTGCGGCAAGATGTGATCGACCTCCATAACCTTGAAGGGGAAGTGCGTGTCGCAGCCGACGCAGACGCCCTCCTGCTCGCCATAGAGCCGGTGGCGATGCGTGCGATAATTGGGCAGCTGGCCCAGGTCGGTGCGCTGCGGCAGGGCGTCCACCACATTGGCGCCGCCCCAGAGCGCGCCGCGATCTTCGCTGATGCGCGCGTTGACCAGCTTGACCGCCAGCGGCGACAAGTCGATGCCGGCCCAATCACGAAATAACTGGTCGGCCGCAACCATAGTCGTGGCACAACCGCAAAACGGGTCAAGCACGACATCACCTTCGTTGCTTGATATGCTGATGATTCGTTTAAGTAGTGCCAGCGGCTTTTGCGTAGGATAGCCGGTTCGCTCGCCTTTCTTGCTGCTAAAGTTTGTGAAACCTGTCGGCTTCATGATTATGTCTTGCGGAGGCGTTCCACGATCGGCGGTGGCATATCGTTTCAATCCGGGCCACTGCCCTCGCTCCGGGTGATATATCAGCCCTGCGGCATCTAGCGCGTCCAGGCGCGCATGGACGCTTTTGATTGACCGATAGCCTGGAATAAAGCGCTCTTCTATGTATTCCGCGTATTTACCGGTTTTTGGCGCCGACCAGACTCTCCCCATTCCGAACACATCGTAACCTTTCCATGGAGTGGCGCTTTCGGCCATTGGGTTAGTGCCGTGTTTCGGTCCCGTGATATTGTCACTTCTATATCTGCCCCTGGCGTCTTTTCTCTTGTAGGACTGCTCCAACGATTCAGGAGTTCTCGGAATCCTCACGTTGTCCCCGTTCCATGTAGCGGCTTCAGACTTGACGTAGTACAAGAGATGATCGCAAATCCGGCCATATCGCGCCGGATCGTTATGCGACGTCGCGCGTTTCCAAACGACGTTGTTGCGATAGTTTCTTGGTCCGAATACTGAGTCCATCAGCAGTTTCAGATAATGCACAGCGGTATCGTCACAGTGCAGGTAGATGCTGCCGGTGGGCTTGAGGATGCGCTCCATCTCGATCAGCCGCACGGCCATCATAATCAGGTAGCTCATCATGCTCTTGCCCGAGGCGTGGCGCGCCGCTTCGATGACGCTGTAGGCGGCCGGGTTGCGGTCAGCCAGCTCGCCGTGTTCGTGAGCGTCGATATCCGAGAGCGTCCAGGTGTCTTTGAAGGCCGCGCCCGCCGCGATCGAGCCGATGGGCGCGGCGTAGTCCTGGTTGGAGTTGAAGGGCGGGTCGAGGTAGATCAGGTCGATGCAGGCCGAGTTGAGGCCGCGCATGACGTGCAGGTTGTCGCCCACCCAGACGGTGCGATTGGTAAAGTTCGGCTCGGCCATATTGGGACTGTAAACGCTGCGGGCTGGGCTGTACAGGGGGATTGCTCACCACAATTGGCGCAAAGATTATTCACCACAGCGGCGCAGAAGTAGAACAAAGTAAGTCATGCAAATCACATCTCGAGAAGTTTTTCCATTACCACAGAGGAAAACGAGGATACACAGAGGGCACAGAGAAAAACAATGTAA
>CAZWCV010000081.1:0-16527 GCA_964632725.1 uncultured Anaerolineaceae bacterium | reverse complement strand
GGCTTTCGGCATCGTCAAGGGAAAGGGCCTCGAGCGCCAGGATATGCGCCCGCGCCAGGTCGAGCACGTGCACATAATCGCGGATGCAGGTGCCGTCCGGCGTGTCATAATCCGTGCCGTAAATCTCAATCGCCTCGCGCTGCCCCAGGGCGACTTGCAGCACCAGTGGAATCAGGTGGGATTCGGGCTCATGCGCCTCGCCGATATGCCCATCGGGATGGGCGCCGCAGGCGTTAAAGTAGCGCAGGCAACAGTACTTGATGCCGTAGAGCCGGTCCATCCAGGCCAGCAGGCGCTCCGCCATGTACTTGGTTTCGCCGTAGATGCTGCCGGGGCTCAGCGACTCGTTTTCGTCAATGGGGATGCGCTCCGGCTGGTCGAAGAGATTGGCTGTCGACGACAAGATGAAGCGCTTGACGCCGCGCTGGCTGGCTTGCTCCAGCACGTTGATTACGGTGTAGAGATTGTCGCGCAGGTACATGAAGGGCTGCTGCATGCTCTCGCCGACAAGAATCTGCGAAGCGAAGTGCATGATGCCGTCAAAGTCGTGCGCGTCGAAGGCGGCCGCCAGCGCCTCGCGGTCGCGCAAGTCGCCAACGATCAAGGCCGCCTCGGCATGCAGCGCGCCGCGATGTCCCTTGCTCAGGTTGTCGTAAACGACCACCTCATAACCGCGCTCGATCAGCATCTGCACCACATGGCTGCCTATATAGCCGGCGCCGCCCGTCACCAGTACCTTCATGCTCGACTCTCCCTTCGAGCGCGGATTATAGCCCATTTGTCGCTGACAGTACAGTTGCCGCAACTGACGCCGGGCGGCGCGCGTATTATGTGGCGCGGCCGAATTGTGGTTTAATCAAGAGGGAGGCGGGGGCATGACGGACGAGCGCGACGGCAAGCAACCATGGACGGCGGCCGAGCGAGCGGCGCTGCGCAAGCTGCTGCGCATGGCGCTGATCTTGCTGCTGGCCATCGCGGTCGCCGGCGCCATCGCGGCCCTGCTCAGTTCGACGCTGGGCGCGGTTTAGCGCGAGCTGGGTGATTCGCGCGGTCCTTCGCGGTATAATGCGGCCAGGGCAGAGGATGTAAACCATGATAAAAGAGCGCCAGCGCAATGTATTTGCGGTCATCATCGAATTTCTGGTATCCCTGCCCAGCGATGACGAGGTTCTGGATTATCATTTGCCGGAAGACTTGCAAGCGCGTCTAAGCGATCTGCTGCAGCGAAACCGGGAAGATCAATTGACCAGCGAAGAGCATGCCGAATTGGATGACTACGTACACGCTGACAACATGATCAGTTTGCTCAAGACCAAAATAAGGCTGCGGCAGCGGGGCGTGGCTTAATGGCGCTGAGCGCCAGCCAGCGCCGGGAAGTTCATGAGCGGGCTGGCGGATGCTGTGAGTATTGTCGAAGATCCGTCGATGTGCGTTTAGCTCAGTTCGAAATCGACCACATAGTCGCTCGTAAATGCGGCGGCGATGAATCAAGCGACAATCTTTGCCTGACATGCGCGCCTTGCAACCGGCACAAGGGCGCTAAAGTCGCCGGGATTGACCCGCTAACTGACGAAGCGACCAGGCTCTTCAATCCGTGTCAGCAGGTTTGGCGCGAGCACTTTCAAATTAATGCCGATGGCTCGCTGTCTGGATTGACGCCGGAGGGACGCGCGACGGTAATTGTGCTGCGGCTGAACGAAGCGCCGCGCGTCGAGCAGCGCTACGGAGAAGGGCTGCTGGGCAATTACCCGTGCCAGAACAATTCCTGATTGCTCGGTTCGGCGGCGGGCGCGGCCTGACGCGCATTGGGTGAATCGCGCGGGCGTTCGCGGTATAATGCGGCCGGGGCAGAGGAGAAGTTCAAATGATTGAAACGCCGGTACGCGACGTCTTTGCCGTCATCACCGACTTCCTGGCGGAAGACCCGTCAGATGAAGAATTGCTCGCATACAAGCTGCCGGACGATATACAAAAACGTGTGCATCATCTGCTGGATCTCAACGGCGAAGACGAGCTGACCAGCGAGCAACGGCATGAACTCAACGATTACATCCGCGCAAACCGCATGATAACGACACTGAAAATCAGAACCGAGCTTCGCATACGGGGCTTGGAAGCGTGACGATCTCTGTTCAACAACGCCGATATGTATTTGAACGAGCTGGACGATGCTGTGAATACTGTCTGGTTGGGGATGGAAGGGAACCTGTAGCGTTCCATGTTGATCATATCCGCGCCATAAAACATGGAGGAGATGATCGCGTTGACAATCTGTGCCTTTCATGGTCTGAGTGCAATCTTTACAAGGGCGCTGAAGTCGCCGGGATTGACCCGCTAACTGACGAAGCGACCAGGCTCTTCAATCCGTGTCAGCAGGTTTGGCGCGAGCACTTTCAAATTAATGCCGATGGCTCGCTGTCTGGATTGACGCCGGAGGGACGCGCGACGGTAATTGTGCTGCGGCTGAACGAAGCGCCGCGCGTCGAGCAGCGCTACGGAGAAGGGCTGCTGGGCAATTACCCGTGCCAGAGCAATTCCTGACTGCTCAGTTCAGCGCTGGGCGCGGTGTAAGGCGGGCTGGGTGAATCGCGCGGGCGTTCGCGGTATAATGCGGTAAGGACCAAGGAGTGACTCGAATGATAAGGGTGCCAGTGCGAAACGTTCTTGATGTAGTAACGGATTTTCTAGGTTCCGACCCAAGCGACCAAGAACTGCTCGATTATAAGTTTTCCGATGACTTGCAAGCGAGAGCGCATTATCTACTGGATCGAAACGGTGAGGGTGAGTTGACCCGTGATGAAGAGCGCGAACTGGAGGATTTCATTCGCGCCAACAGGATGCTGGCTCGTCTCAAAGTGAACACTCGGCTAAGGCTGCGAGGCATTAGCGCTTGACAATCTCACAGGGGCAACGACGCAGGATTCGCTTGCGCGCGGGCGGATGCTGTGAGTATTGTCGTATCGGTACTGGTGAACAATCCGCTGAGTTTCACATTGACCATATCATTGCGTTAAGCCATGGTGGTGATGATTCTAACAAGAATCTCTGCTTGGCTTGCATCGAGTGCAACAGCTTCAAAGGCGTCAATGTCGCAGCGATTGACCCAGAAACTGGCAAGCCAAGCAAGCTGTTTCATCCGCGCTTGCAAATCTGGGATGACCACTTTCGTATTAACCGGGATGCTTCAGTTTATGGTCTGACTTCTGAAGGACGTACAGCGGCAATTGTCATGCGAATGAATGACGAAGAGCGCATCCTGCAACGATATAAGGAGTTTCTGCTGGGCAATTACCCATGCCAGAACAATTCCTGACCCTCATCGCCGACGAGCCCAGGCAGCGCCTGGACAAGTTTCTGCTGGCGCATCTACCCGGCTACTCACGGGCGCAGGCGCAAGCGCTGATCCGCGACGGCTGCGTGCTGGTGGATGGCGAAGCGCGCAAAACCGGCTACAAATTCAAAGGCGGCGAGCAGGTGAGCGTGCGCATCCCGCCGCGCGAAGAACACTCGGTCGAGCCGGAGGACATCCCCCTCCATATCGTTTACGAAGACGCGCGGCTCGCCGTCATCGACAAAGCGGCCGGCATGGTGGTCCATCCGGGGCCGGGCAACGCGTCCGGCACGCTGGTCAATGCGCTGCTGGCGCGCTATCCCGAATTAGCCCAGATGATGGACGACCCGCAGACGCAAGACCGCCTGGGCATCGTACACCGCCTCGATCGCGGCACCAGCGGCTTGCTGGTGGTCGCGCGCGACAAGCTGACCCTGCTGGCGTTGATGGGACAATTCCAGGAACGCACAGTAGACAAGATATACCTGGCGCTGCTGGAGCGGCGGCCTGCGTCCAACACCGGCCTCATCGACGCGCCCATCGCCCGCGACCCGCGCCAACGCAAACGCATGGCGGTCCAACGGGGCGGCAAGCCGGCGCAGACCGAATTTGAAGTGCTGGATGACGATTTTCAGGGCGAGCGGGCGCTGGTGCGGCTGCGGCTGCTGACCGGGCGCACGCATCAGATTCGCGTACACCTGGCCTTCATCGGCTGTCCGGTGGTGGGGGATACGGTCTATGGCAGGCGCAAGCAGCGGGTGCGGCTGAAGCGGCAGTTTCTGCACGCTCACGAGCTGGCGTTTGAGCATCCGGCGAGCGGCGAGCGGCTGCGCTTCCTGAGCGAGTTGCCGGTGGGCTTGCGGGCTGTGCTGGAGAAGTTGCGGTAGGTTTTACGCGGTGGGCGGCGTCAGCCTTACGATGGCGGCGAATATGGCCGTCATAATGCTCATGGCAATGATGATCCGCCAGGTCAAATCCGATTTCAGCTTTTCCATATTGGCGCGGAGAGACTCAATATCTGCCTTGGTGGCCATATGCTCGTGGCTAGCCTCGAGTTTGGCGATTTGTGCGACCTGACGGTTGACAGTCTCGTGAACGAAGTTGTCTTCGGCGTTGCTTCGCGCTGCCATGCGTTCTCTCCATATCGGGTAATGTTAGCGATTATATATCGCAATTGTAGGTTGCTGCAGCGTCGCTGTCAATTCTGTCGGAGGATTCACCACAGAGGGCGCAGAGGTTTTTTCACCACAAAGACACAAAGGCACAAAGGTCACGTGTGTGGGTCTGCACTATTCGATGGAGCGGTTGAGCTAATTCCTAATCATTTGCATCATACTTGGCGACCGCTGCTTTTATCTCACTGGCGTGCTTGTAAATGTCATCGACTGATTCGATCCGAATACGTTCCTCATCGTCACTATGAAACAAGCTTAGGTACTTTGTCGACCTATTGAAATGAAGCCTGCAGATCGGTTGACGGTTGTTATCGTCGAGAAGTATGCCGCAGTAAGACCGGACGTCTCGAATGAATATTCTCGACACGTCAATAGTCTCACGCAGAATTGATTTAACCACATAGTAACCATCAAGTTCTTCCTCAGTGGTTTCGATACCGTTCGACGGGGCTGCATCCTCTTCCTCGCCTGTAGTGTCATCAACTGTCTCATCGTTGCTGCTTGCTGTAGAATCAATGGCGGCCTGTAGTCTAGCGGCGACTCTGTCGTTGAGGAACTCGCGAAATGCCTGTTTTACGATTTCGGTAAATTCCGCGATTACATTTGCTCTCAGCAACCCGGAATACACTGGTCTGGTAAAGTGCCGAACAAAATCTTCGGATGGGTGATTGAATTCGGCATCGAGTAGAAGGCGTATTTCACGCTTGTACTTCAGCTCGTTAGCACTAGACAGTATCCTATCAACATCAAAAGCTGACTTGGCGAATTTCTTTAGCTGAGCTATCGGGCGCGTGTCGAAGTTGAGCAAGTCGATAATGAGAAACGGTTTCTCATCCATGTGATTTGGTTTTTCCAGATCGGAATGAAAGCGATATTCCAGGCCGTTGGTCAGAATGCCTATCCGCGCCTCAGTCACGCTGAAATATCGAAAGAGTTGAGACGCGTGCTCCTGGTTCAAATCAGACGTTGCCGACTTTGCCTCAATCAAGATTATTGGCTTGCCATCTTGCACAATTGCGTAGTCAACCTTTTCGTGTTTCTTAGTGCCTACGTCAGCCGTGAATTCCGGAACAACCTCCATAGGATTGAACACGTTATAGCCCAACGCCTGAATGAAAGGCATAACAAAGGCATTTTTCGTAGCCTCTTCGGTCTTAATGTACTCAAGTTGTTTCGGCGCCTGGTTGGAAATCTCACGCATTCTCTCGATCAGATCCATATTATGTGTCTTTCGAATTACGAATAATCGGAGCAGCGACTAACTTTAGCGTAATAATAAAGAATATGCCAACTCTAGTTTCTGCGGCTGGTCAGCGCTTTATTTTCTAAGGGCATCTGTGCCCTAGCGCCGAATTAAGCTATACTCCCCACTATGCAAACGACCACCGCCCAACCCACCGCCTTCCACCTGATGACCAAGCCGCGAGGCGCCATCTGCAACCTCGATTGCAAATACTGCTATTTCCTCTCCAAAGAAGCGCTGTATCCGGGCAGCAAGTTCCGCATGTCGGACAACTTGCTCGAGGAATACATCCGCCAGTACCTTGAGGCGCAGCAGGTGAACGACATCAACTTCGCCTGGCAGGGTGGCGAACCGACGCTGATGGGGCTGGACTTCTTCAAGCAGGCCGTGCGTTATCAGCAGAAGCACAAACGCCCGGGCATGCGCATTACCAACGCGCTGCAGACTAATGCGGTCACGCTGGATGACGACTGGTGCAAATTCTTCGCCGCCAACGGTTTCCTGCTGGGCGTCAGCCTGGACGGGCCGGCTGATGTGCACGATTTCTACCGCGTCGACAAAGGCGGCAATCCCACCTTCCATAAGGTGATGGCGGGCATCCGCCTGCTGCAAAAGCATGATGCTGAATACAACATCCTGACGACTGTGCACGCTGCCAACGAGGGGCAGGGCGCCCGCGTCTATGAGTTCCTGCGCGATGAAGTCGGCGCGAAGTTCATGCAGTTCATCCCCATCGTCGAGCGCGACAACGACACCGGTTATCAGGAGGGCGATCGCGTGACCGAGCGCTCGATCACGGCTGAGGGCTATGGCCAGTTCCTCATCGACATGTACGAGACCTGGGTGCGGCGCGATGTCGGCCAGGTCTTTGTGCAGATCTTCGATATCGCGCTGGCCGCCTGGACGGGCGCGCCGCCCGGCCTCTGCATCTTTGACGAGACTTGCGGGCTGGCGCTGGCGATGGAGCACAACGGCGATGTCTTCTCCTGCGATCACTATGTCGAGCCGGATTACAAGCTGGGCAATATCATGGATGTGCCGCTCAGCGAAATTGTGGTCATGGACGAGCAGGTCAAGTTCGGGCTGGACAAGCGCGATACCCTGCCGCAGTACTGCCTGGACTGCGAAGTGAAGTTCGTCTGCAATGGCGGCTGCCCCAAGAATCGCTTCATTTCCACGCCTGATGGCGAGCCGGGCTTGAATTATCTCTGCGCCGGATATCGCGCCTTTTTCAACCATGTGCGGCCGACGATGGACTTTATGGCGCGCGAGCTGGCGGGGCGGCGAGCGCCGGCCAACGTCATGCTGCAGCTGGCGCGCTACGACGCCGAGCTGGAGCGGGCTTTCGCGCGGACTGGCCGCAACGATCCCTGCCCCTGCGGCAGCGGCCTGAAGTTCAAGCGCTGCCACGGTCGGCGGGGGAAGTAGGCGGCGCCGGCGTTGGCGAATTTCAGTTACAATAATGTGGACAAAACTCAGGAGTCGCGCTTATGGAACAGCCGACTAAAGAACCGCAAGTGCCTGCCGCGATTTATGAGCGCGCGGAAGCGATTGCAAACGATACCGGCCGTTCGGCGGAATCCGTAATCGTGGATGGCTTGTCTCTCCTGTTTGGAGAGGCGGGTGATTTGGCGTTAGAACCTGAGGCGCTGAAAGATTTCGCAGACGAGCAACTATTGGCTGTCGTACATCGGCGCTTGGCTTGGCCGCATGATACGCGACTGCGAGAACTTATGCAACTCGGTCAATTGGGGCGGGTCACTGAGGAAGAGATCGTTGAAATGGAGGATTTGGTCGCAAAGTTTGATCATCAGGTGCTTTTGCGATCAGAGGCGTTGCTGCAACTGAAACGGCGTGGGCACAATATCGACAAACTGCTTGAACTCGGGGCATAGCCCGTGGCATGGATCCCATTACGCCTGCGACAACAAGTAAATGAACGGGCCCGAGGACAGTGCGAGTATTGCCAGGCACAAGAATCTATCGTAATAGAGATGGAAATCGACCATATAATCCCGTTGACGCGAAGCGGCGAAACTTCACTGAACAATCTATGCCTATCCTGTGTAGGCTGTAACATGTTCAAGCGTGATTTTGTATCTGCTATAGATCCAGATAGCGGCGTAGAAACTGCTCTGTTTAATCCGAGAACGCAGAACTGGACAGATCACTTTCGCTGGAACGACGAGAACACAAGGTTAATCGGCTTGTCTGCGGTGGGCAGGGCAACCGTGTCGCGCTTGAGGATGAACCGCAGCGGTGCAGTCCGCGCGAGACAGCGTTGGGTGGACGCGGCATAGCATCCACCAGAATACTAAACTCCAATTTTGGCCAACTCCGGAAACCAATCTTAAGGATACGCACATGCCCAAACAAGTCATCTCAACGGACAAGGCGCCCGCAGCGGTCGGCGCCTATTCGCAAGGCATTATCGCGAACGGTTTCGTCTTCACCGCCGGCCAGATCCCGCTTGTCCCTGGCACATCGGGCTTGCGCGAGGGCGGCATTGAGGCGCAGACGCGACAGGTGATGAACAACATCGCCGGCGTGCTGGCAGCGGCCGGCAGCGGCATGGACAAGGTTGTCAAGACGACCGTCTTCCTGGCGGATATCAACGACTTCGCTGCCTTCAACGCGGTCTACAGCGAGTTCTTCCCGCAGGATCCGCCGGCGCGCACCACCGTGCAGGCGGGCGGCTTGCCAATCGGCGCGCTGATCGAAGTCGAGGCGGTCGCTTTGCTAGAATAATTACCTCATCACGTGGTTTACTCGATTAGCGGTCTACGCAGCCCGCCGGTCATTTGTTACAATGGCTGCCTGCATGTCCGACGAATGTGAACAGGAAGATCCGCCAGAATGATTGATGTCAACCAACTGCGCAAGGGCACGACCTTCACCGACAGCGGCAACCTCTACCGCGTGATGGAATACCGCCACCATAAACCCGGGCGCGGCAAAGCCACTATCCGCGTCACCGTGCGCGACCTGCGCAGTGGCTCGACGACTGAGATGACCTTTAGTTCGGGCGAGCGCGTGGAGGACGTCCGCGTCGAAGCCGACCAGGTCGAGTTTCTTTACGCCGATGACGACTTCGTCACCTTCATGAATACCGAGACCTACGAACAGCCGCAGCTCAACCGCGCCATCTTTGGCGATGACCTCAAATTCATCAAAGACAGCATGGCCATCAAGCTGCTGAGCTTTGAAGGCGAGATCATTGATTACGAGCTGCCCAAGACGATGGAGTATCAGGTGATCGAGGTGGAAGCCGCGGTAGCCGGCGATACCGCCAACAGCCCGACCAAAAGAATCAAGCTCGAAAGCGGCTTCGAGGTCAATGCGCCCATGTTCATCAACGTCGGCGATGTGGTCAAAATCAACCTGGAAGAAGAGAGCTACGTCACCCGCGTGAGCAAGTAGCGTCGCCTGCCGCATGTAGGGGCGAGCCTTGGCTCGCCCGCGCTAACCTGTTACGCCATTGATATTGGCGGCCCGCTGGGTTGCCCGCACGAGTCAGGGCGATAGCCCCGGCACGATCACCCGCGCCAGCAAGTACAAGTCCAGGACAAACAGCCCCGACAGCGCCAGCGGCGTCAGCCAGCGCGCGGCCGCCCGGCGCGTCAGCATCCGCGCCCGCCAGTAGTCAGCGCCGCGGACGAGGATGATGGCTACAGGAATCAGCGCCGGGAACAGATAGCGTCCCTGCCACTGTTGAAACTCCAGATTGTAATAGCCAAATTGCAGCAGAACGATCAGCAGCGTCGTCAGCAAGACGACCCAGCCGGCAGTCGAATCAGGCGATCGCGCGCTGCCCTCTGATCCGCGCCTTGCCAATGCCAGCAGCGCGCCCGAGACGCCGGCAAGCGTCAGCAGCGCAAAGCCGCGGTATATCCAGCCGCCCAGCACGTCGTCCATTGGCAGCGCCATCCAGCCGAACTGCCCCCAGAAGCTCTTGACGGTCGTGCCGGACATTTGCGCCAGGTATACGCCGCCGCCGTGCTGGCTGATGTAGTCGGCCGTCCGCGGCTGATCAGCCACGACGCGGTCATGCGCGGCCAGGCCCAGCAAGTCCGGGAAACCGTAGACGCTGATATTGCGCAGCCACCAGACGCCGCCGATGATGACGGCGATAGCGGCGTAGACCGCCAGCGTGCGCAGCAGCGCGCCCGGCGGACCGCCGTCCCGCCGCCAACGCAGCCACAGGCCCAGCGGCGCCAGCAGCGCCAGAAAATAGACGGTGAGCTTGGTCAAGAGCGCCAGCCCAACCAGCAGGCCCAGCTGCCAGACCGGCGTTTTGTCGCCGTCCAGGTGGCGCAGCAGCCAGAGTAAAGCCAGCCCCACCAGCAGCTCGGCCAGGGCATCGTTGTTGACCGCGCTCATCATGTGCAGGTGCTGCGGCAGGAAGGCGACCAAGGCCATGACGCCCAGCGCGACCTGCGGCTGCGCGGGCAGTACCCGGCGGCTGATCAGGTAGCTCAGCGCCACAACGCCCGCTCCCAGCGCCAGGCTGTAGAATCTCAGCGAGATCAGGTCGCCGTTTGACAGCCGGAATACCGGCGACGCCAGCAGATAATAAAGCGGCGGATGATGGTCTTCGTACTGGATGCTATCCAGGTCGCCCAGCAGTTCGGGCGCGAAACGGCCGCTGGTCAATTGCGCCAGGTAGTCGCCCGACCAGTCGCCGGCTTCGATGCGCGGGCAGCATCCCGCCTCGACCAACTGGCGGATGTAGTTGTAATGCGCCGGTTCATCAGGCAATTGCCAGGCGGGCGTGTAGATGGCGTAGAGCGCGCCGGCGATCCAATAACAGAGTAAGATGGTAAGGAAGAGCCGCTTCTCCAGCGGTGAAATTGGCATTGGAAACTCACTGTGTTTGGCTGCCCGTATCATGGCACAGTTCGAGCGATTTGTCAGACGCGGCGAATCCGCTATGCTGAGACTGTCGCTTTGGCGCGGCCTGGTCGCCTGCTGTCGAGCGTGCATGGCGACGGGCACAGTGTGCCATGCGCGCTCAACTCAAACGACCCCACTTTCGTTACGGCCGATATTGAGTAGAATTCAAGAACAGTTGGATGACGAGATCAGCCATGCGTAGGTTCCTGAGCAATCACTTGCACTTCATCCTGGTCACCACCGCGCTCATGCTGGTGATGACCTTTCCAACCATCGTTTATGTCTTCCGAACTGATGTCTTTTGGCTGCCGGCGAAACACTGCTGTGATGTCTTCCTTGAGTTTTGGGATATATGGTATACGAAACAGATCCTCGCCGGACAAACGGATCTCTACTACACAAACACGATCTTTTATCCCGAAGGCGTATCGCAAACGTATAACCAGGTCGGCTTACTTTACAGCGCTGTAGTCATTGCTCTGCAGCTGTTTATGCCGCTTTCCAACGCTTATTCGCTTGCTTATCTCTTCATCATATTCACGTCGGCCAGCGCAGCCTATCTATATTTACATTGGCTGTTTAAAGACCGCTGGCTCGCCCTCTTTGGCGCTGTCGTCTTCGGCCTGAGCCCCTATGTTGTCACCATGACGAATTTTCCCCAAAACGCGTGGCTGGCGCCGGCGCCACTGGTGCTTTACGGCGTTCACCGTGGCTTTAAGGAAAAACGCGCGTCCCTGATCATATTCGGCGGAATCGTCGCCGGTTTGACAAGCGATTTTGCGCTGTACACCTTTGTGTCCATGATTTTAACCTTAGCCTTATTCATCTGCGGCTTGGCGGTTCCACGCTGGCGAGACCGCCTATTCTGGCGGCGCGTCATGCTTTTGCTAATGGCGCTGACGCTGGCCAGCGCGTGGCGGGTTGTACCTATGCTGCTTGAGGCGGAGCAAATCGACCGGGCAAGCGGGTACACCGATTCTCAGGTCGATCTGTTATCTTTCTTTGTCAATGAAAAGAATCCGGTTCTTGGGCCTCTCGCCAAAGAAATTCTGCAAATTTCAGAAAAGCCAAAAACAAGTGAATTCAGCTATATTGGCCTCGCGCCGATTGCGCTTATATGTTTCGGGCTTGCCAACAAAAGAAAGCGGCGACAGATGGCGCCCTGGCTGATTCTGTTGCTGGTCTTTATGGTCTTGAGCCTCGGTTCAACACTGAGTATTAACGGGATCGAGTATGAAGATATCAAGCTCCCAAAGCACTTTCTTAATCAGTTATTGCCCTCTGTGTTTGCGGCGTTTTATCGGCCTCCTTTCTTTATGTCGGGCGCTTGGCTGCCGGTGGCGGTCCTGGCCTGCTTGGGCCTGGCCACACTCTTGCATCGAAGGCCCTTAAAATGGAGGTCGCTGATAGTCCTGGCCTTCACTGTGATTGTCGCCTTTGAATACTACAGCCCTATTCCGCCGGTAGCGACGCCAAAGCTGGCTGCCTATTACGCCGAAGAACGCCTTGCCTTTCTCGATTGGCTGGAGAGCGAACCGCAGAGCGATATCAGTCTCATCAATCTGCCATTTGGCAAATTCAATTCCTGGCGTTATTCATGGTTCCAGTCACTCAGCGGATACCCCCAAGTTGAAGGCTACTTGAGCCGCACGCCTGACAGCGCTTACGACTACATCGGAGCGAACTTTTTGTTAGGCGCCTGGCACGCCAGCCGGCCGATCCACTGCGATATGAGTGACCAGGCGCGTTTTCTCGCGGGCCTGGCGCAGCTTGAGGCTGACGGCTTCAGCCACATCATCTATCATCACGACCTTCATCGGGCCCCCTTGATAAGCGAGAGCTTTCGCGACATACAGCCCGCCTATCAGGACCCGTTTGTGTCGATTTACCGTCTGGGCGACTTGCGTGATGGTTGCCCGCGAGAACTTGGCGATCGCCACCATTTCACCCGCGCCTACGCCGATGCCCTAAACAATCTTTCCATCGCTGGTGAAGGTCACGAAACGCTTGTCATTCTGCCTCCGACCGCAGCAGTCGGCGACCATTTCACGCGATACCTCAGTCACTTTGATCCGGTCGACCGGCCGGTTGTCGTCGTCTCCAGTAACTCGCAAGGACCGGCCGATATCTGGTCAAATGCGTCGATTGACCTGGAACGCCAAAATGCGGTATGGCTCTTGAAAGATCGGCTGGGATTCGCTCCGGAATTGACCCAGGCGAATGTCACCTGGTTCCAGGAGCGATTCAAGCTCTGTGAGCAGATTTACGGCGACGCGACCTTTGGTGTCGACTCGTACGTCCAGCTCGACATTCCCTGCGCTGCCGTGAACAGCAGCAGCGCGCTTGATATTCGCTATCAGGACGGCGTTCGCCTGCGCAACGCCTCGGTGGAAGTGAATGCGGACGTCATTCGCATCTATCTCGCCTGGACGAACACAACATCGCGACACTATTCGTTTTCGATTCAGTTCTTTGGCGAGGACGGGCAAAGCGCCTTACAGCAGGATCGCGTGATCCCGCTTGAATTACTGACGATAGCCGAAATTGATAAAGCGCAGCTGCCGGCGGGCCCTTATGATGTCAGATTGATCGTCTATGATTTCGATACGGGCAAAAGCCAGTCGGGTACCGTGCAGACGACGTCGGAGAGCTTTGATCGCGAATTCGCGCTGGCCAGTATCGAGCTATAACGCCCAACCACAGTGGAGTCCCGCGCTCAGAACCTTTGGTCGCGTAAAATGTGGCGAACCCTAACCGCGCCGGCCGCCAATACAGCCTGCTGCGCAAATCGTTCTGAGAATTCTGCGCTATACTGAAAACCGATTGTGGACAATGCGCGAGGATTACGCTGGATGAAAGTTGTTTCCATCGGCGGCGGATTGGGCGCTGTGCAAGTCATGCAAGGCATGCAGCGCCATACCAGCGAGCTCACCGGCATCATCGCGGTCACGGATACCGGGCGCAGCACCGGCATCGTCCGCGAATTCGCGCAGATTCCAGCGCCGGGCGATATCCGCAACGCGCTGGCCACCCTGGCGCTCGATGGCGACTCGCTGCTGGCCCGCGTCATGCAGCATCGCATCGCCGCGCCCACCGACCCCAAGCTGGATGGCATGGCCTTTGGCAACCTCTTCATCGCGGCGTTGACGCAAATGTCCGACAGCTTCGTCACGGCTATCGACCAGATTAGCGAATTCCTGGATGTTCAAGCCAATATCTATCCGGTCACCGAAGAGGATACGCATATCTGCGCCGAGCTGGTGGACGGGACTATCGTCGAAGAAGAATTTAACGTGCGGCGCCTGGACAAAGCCGCCATCAAGCGCATCTTCGTGCAGAATCCCGAAGCCACAGTTTACCAGCCCTGCATTGACGCCTTGCTGGACGCCGATCTTATCACGATCGGGCCGGGCAGCCTCTTCACCACCATCATCGCCGTTCTCGCTTTCAAAGAGATTTCGCACGCCATCCGCCAGTCTCGGGCGCAGAAAGTTTACATCTGCAATACCACCACGCAGCCGGGCCAAACTGACGGTTACACCTTGTCTGATCACGTGCAGCGGGTCATATCGTATCTGGGTATCGGGGTGCTGGATTATGTGGTGCTCAACGCGACCGAGCCGAGCGCGGAGTTGATGGCGCTTTACGCGCGCGAGCAGGTGGATGTGCTGCTGCCGACGCCGCATGAGGTGCACAATATCCTGACGATGAATGTGCGGCCGATCGAAGCCGATGTCGCCGATACGCGCTCGGGCAAGCGCGCGCTCTGGCAGAAGCAGGACACCATCCGGCACAGCCCCGAGTTGATCGCAAATACGCTGATGGAGTTAATGGCGGAGCGCGAGGTGGTAAGCTCGGCGGGCTAGAAAGGCATGTCGTTATTCGGAGATCCACTGTCATCCGGCAGTTGCGACGGGCTCATACCGTCGCCGGCTTGCAGCGACGTGCTCTTGGTGAAGCTGTCAATTTTGACAAACTTACGGTCTAGTTGGCGTGTCCGCGTACCCATCAACGTATTAAAGTCGTCGTGCATGCCTTTGAATCGTCGCTCCAGTTTGCCCATCTGCCCAGTGTATTTGTCCCACTCCTGGCGAATGTCGTTGACGACATCGACAATCTCCTGCGAGCGCTGCTCAATATTGAAGTTCTGCGCCGCCTGGCGTATCACCGCCAGCACAATGTAGAGCGTTAATGGCGAACAAATAATGACCTTCTGCTTGAGCGCGTTATCAATAATCCGCTGGTCTTCTTCGTAGATGAAGCGATAGACTTGCTCATTAGGTATAAATATCAGTACGCAATCCAGCGTCCCGGCCGCGATATAATCCCGCTTTTGAATCTCTGTGACCCGCTGGTTGACATCCCGCAGGAATTTCTGGCTGAATTCTTTCCTGTCTGCATCGCTTTCCGCTTCGATATAACGCAGATAATTGTCCAGCGGAAACTTCGCGTCCATGTTCAGCGACTTCTGGTTAGGGAACAAGAATGTGAAGTCGGGTCGCGTGCCTGCTTCTATGGCGCTCTGCTTGATGTAGTTGACCCCTTCGACTAAGCCCATGAAATTGAGCATATCCTCCGCCATACGCTCGCCCCATTGTCCGCGCGCGCGGTTGTCCGCCAGCGCCTTCTGCAATGACGACGCGGTCGCCGTCAAGCTCTGCAACTGCTGCCCCAGCGCGCCGTACTGCGCTTTGCGGTCGGTCTGCAATTCCTGCACCAGCCGCTCGACCTTGCCCAGTTTGACGTCCATGTCCGTCAGGCGCTGGTCGATGAGTTCCTTCTTGCCATCAAGTTCCTTGCTGTGCGCCTTGGTCTGCGTCTCGGACTTTTCCGTCAGCTGGTCCAGGTAGCTCTTGTTCGATTCTTTAATTTGATCAGCCGATTTGTCGAGGACTGCCGCCACTTTCGTCTGGTTCTTTTCCAATTCCTCGGGCACGGTCTTGAGGGTCTCTGACATTTGCTGCAGCTGCGTATCAATCAATTCTTTCTTGGATTCGAGTTCGCTGCTATGGCGTTCTGCCTGGTCCGAGAATTTGTCGTTGGCAAGATTCAAAAACCGATCCTGATTCTTGTTCAAGGCTTCCGACGACAAGCCGTCAAAAGCGCTCTTCATCTCATCCGACAAGCGCTCGAAAGTGTTGCGGAAGTTCCTGCCGTAGAAGCGGTAAGTCAGCATGGCGAAAACGAACCCGCCCACCAAGCCGACGCCCAATCCCAGCGCCACGCTCAAACCATGCAGTCCGTCTATCAGCGCAACAAAGTCTTCCATTCACAAGCCTCCCGCCTTCAGCCACATTCAGCTTACTCGGATTTGCGCGCCTGGCAAAGGGGCAGGACGCGGGCTTGCCCTTTCGCGCTTTTGCCCGCGTGATATAATGAGCGCAATTGCTGGAATGGAGAGCCAGGTCAACCGGAAGACGCCGACTCGACCACCGCGACTGAGAAAGGGAATCCTGTGACTTCTCTTGTGCTAACCGTACGCGAGACGCTGCGCTACCGCGGCGCCATCGGGCAATGGAGCTGGGTGCTGCATCGGCTGACCGGCGTGGGCGTCGTGCTCTTCCTGGCGCTGCACGTCATCGACACGTCCTGGGCCGTCTTCTATCCCGATCTCTACGTCAAAGCCATCGCCTCCTATCAATCGCCGATCTTCACGCTGGGCGAGTTCGGTTTGGTCTTCGCGGTCGTCTACCACGCCTTCAACGGCTTGCGCATCATCCTCTTCGATTACAAGCCGGAGCTGTGGCGGCATCAATCACAGGCGGCGGTCGGCGTCCTGGTTTTGACCCTGCTGGTGCTGGCGCCGGTTTTCCTGGGCATGCTGTCCCATGTCATCGACTTTTACGTCACCGAACAAGCCATCGCCGGCGACAAGAGCATGGATG
>CAZWCV010000080.1:0-16559 GCA_964632725.1 uncultured Anaerolineaceae bacterium | reverse complement strand
TTGAAGTGCAGGAAGTGCTTGGCGCCGGCGGTGCCGGTATCGACCACAGTGGTGACGCCGGAGCGGAATGTGTGGTGATCGGCGATGATGCTGAGTGTCTCGGGCTCGCGTGTGTGGTAGACATGCACGTGCATGTCGATCAAACCCGGCGTGACGTAGAGACCGGCGACATCGACAGTCTTCTCAGCTTCAGCGGAAGCGATATCAGGCGCCACTTGAGCGATGCGGTCGCCGCTGACCGCCACGTCCATGGGCGCGTCGATGTGGTTGGCCGGGTCAATGACGTGGCCGTTCTTGAGCAAGAGATCGTATTGGGGCATGATTATCCATTCCGCTTTGCTTCAAACCGATGTGGCGCGGTTAGCAGTCTCGCCGCGTCTATGTTTACCATAGACGGCTTACAATCTCCACAATTCAGTCGAATCGGGCCTGGTGAATGTCGCGCAAATCTCACCCTTCCCAGCCCAATGAATTAGGGCGGGCGAGCCAAGGCTCGCCCCTACAGTTCCGATGGGAGACTGGAAATAGCCTCGCCGGAGTATGCTATGCTTGAAGTAAGGCGCATCAATCGGGGGCGAAACATGACAGACTTCAACGGAAAAGTGGTGATCATCACGGGCGCGTCCGGTTTGCTGGCTTCGGGCGTGATACCGGTATTCCGCGCGGGTGGCGCGCGCCTGGCGCTGACCTGCGGCGACGATCGACTGTATCAGAGCTTCCCCGATTTGCGCGACGACCGCGACCACATCTGCCTGCAAAACGCGGACCTGTCGGACGAAGCGGCGGCTGCCGGCTTGGCGGCGCAAACGCTGGACGCCTTCGGCCGTATCGACGTGCTGGTCAACGTCGTCGGCGGCTGGGACGCCGGCCTGCCGGTGCATGAAACGGCAACCGAAACCTGGCATACCATGCTACGGCTGAACGCGACCGTGGCCTTCATGATGAGCCGGGCGGTGCTTCCCGCGATGCTGGATCAAGGCAGCGGCGCCATCGTCAATATCGGCGCCAAGCCGGGCCTGCGCTCCAACGGCAACGACGCCGCCTACTCAGCGTCCAAGTCGGCTGTGCTGCGCTTGACCGAGAGCATGTCCGAAGAGTACAAGCGGCGCGGCATCCGCGTGAATGCAGTGCTGCCCTCCACCATCGCTACTGAGGACCAGTACGCTGAAGATCCACATGCGGGCGTGACGCCGGCGCAGCTGGGACAAGTGATCGCCTTCCTGGCCTCTGATGCCAGCGCGGCTATCCACGGCGCTTTGATACCGGTATTTGGCGCGCGCTAGGCAGTACACCTAATGACGCACCATGATCTCGCCCAGCGATTTCTTGCTGATGACCGGGACTTCGGCGTCGTCAGCCGGGTAGCCGACCGGGATCAAGACGAAGGGCCGTTCGTTGGCCGGGCGCCCCAGGATTTCCGCCAGGAACTTCATCGGGCTGGGCGTATGCGTCAAGGTGGCCAGGCCGGAGATATGCAGCGCCGCCAGCAAGAAGCCGACCGCAATGCCGACCGACTCTTCACTGTAATAGTGCATGACGCGCTCGTCCTGACCGGCGTCGTCAGCGCGGATGCCGTAGGCCTGACGAAAGACGACGATGATATAGGGCGCGTCTTCGATATGCGGCTTGCGCCAGTCCGTGCCCAGAACAGCCAGCGCTTCCAGCCATTCCGGCGTCATGCGCCGCTCGTAGCTTTCCTTCTCTTCGGCTTCAGCGGCCAAACGTATCTTGCGCTTCAGCGCCGGATCGCTGATGAGCGCGAAAGTCCAGGGCTGCTGATTGGCGCCGGACGGGGCCGAACCGGCCGCGCGGATGGCATTCTCTATCAGACTGAGCGGCACGGGCGCGGACGAAAAGTGGCGGACGCTGCGCCGTCTGACCATGCGCTGCAGGAATTCATCCGAGCGCCGCTGCTGCTCCGCTTGATCCAACCGTTCGAAGTCGAGTGGCTCGTAAACGGCTTTGCGCGCCATGTTTCCCCTCCTCGATAGATACGAGTAAGTTATGCAACAAATGCCACACTTTGCCCCCACCCCCAAACCCTGTTCCCCCTCGGTCCCCCGCCTCACGGGGGATGTATCCCATAAAGAGGGAGGGGGCTTAAGCTCAGCATATTCGCGGCTTTGCTCCCCTTCCCTCATTTTGGGGATGCCCGCCATAGAGATGGCGGGAGAGGGGCCGGGGGATGGGGGCTTGAAGCGAGACTTGTTGCATGACTTACATTGTTCTACTTCTGCTGCAAAGCTAAAGCTCAAAGAGGTCCAGGTCGGCCGTGCTGACGACTTCGCCGTCGTATTCACTGGTGATTTCCGCAACCAGTTCCCCCGGCGTCAGCCCCCAGAACAGTTGATGGTAGAGCAGCAGACGACCGGGACGAATCTCGTTCGCCAAGGCCGCCAGCTCCCGCGTCGAGGTATGCACCCGTGAGTGGTAGGCGCGCCAGGCGGACGGCCGGTCGGGCAGCAGCCGCGCCGAATACACTTCGTGGATGAGCAGGTCACAGCCGCGCGCCCAGTCCGCGAAGGCCGGGACCGGCTTGGTATCGCCAGAGACGACGACCATACCGGCGGGTGTGATGAACTTGTAACTGAAAGCGGCCAGATCGCCATGATCGGCCGGCAGCGCCTGAACTTCGACCCGTTCGTCGCGATAGCAGCAGCCGGCGTTGATCTCATGCGCCCGCGCCCGGTAGCCGTTTAGCGTGCTGGGATGGGCGCTGCGATGCTCGCGGATATTCTCGGCGTAAGCCAATTGGATATGCGCCAGCATCTGCTCCAGCCCGGCCGGACCCCAGGCTTGCAACGGCCGCTCGCGTCCGTGAATCCAGGGCGTATAAAGCAAGTCGGGGATGCCAACAGTGTGATCGGCGTGCAGGTGCGTGACGAAGAGTCGATCCAGATCGGTCGTGTCCCAAGCGATCAAACCGTCCGCCCGCGCTTGCACGACGCGCTGCACGATGCCGTGGCCGCAATCCACCAGATAGGGTCGCCCGTCAACGGCGACAGCCAGCCCGGAGCTGACGCGCTCGGCTTCGGCATTGGGCGTGCCGCTGCCGAGCATAATGACTTGCGCACTTGCGCCTTTCGAGACTTTTGTTCTCACAGCGTATTCTTGACCAAGGGATTCACCACAGAGGCGCAGAGGGTACAGAGAAAGAACTCTTTTGGTTTGGAGACAACACGACCACTACCCTCACCATTCCCGACGTTTCAGCGGCTCACGACAGCCACAAGTCGCGCAGGAAGCGGATCTTCTCGACTTGATGCTGCGCGCCGCCGCCTTCGTGGTTGTTGAAGTAATACTCGCGGATTTCTTTCTGGCCGGGCGCGTGATTGTAAGACGCGAACACGGTCGAGGGCGGGCAAACGGTGTCCATGAGGCCGACCGAGTAAAAGGCGCGCGCCGACATACGCGCGGCGAAATTCAGCCCGTCGAAGTAACTCAGCGTCTGGAAAACCTGCTTGATGCGGTCGCGATAGTTCTGCAAATAGCTGGCGATCTCGGGATAGGGGCCATGGGGCGTGATCTCGACGGCGCGGCGGAAATGCGACAGGAAGGGCACATCAGGCAGGCAGACAGCGACATCGGGGACCAGACCGGCAGCGGCTATCGACAAACCACCGCCCTGGCTGGCGCCGGAAACAGCAATCCGGCCAGGATCGACATCGTCTCGGCTGCGGATCGCTTCGACCGCGCGCGCGCTATCGCTGTAGAGCCGGCGGTAATAATAGGACTTGGGATCGAGAATGCCCTGCGTCATCTTGCCGCCCACCGACGGATTGATGGCTGCGACCACATCGGGCGTATCGCCGCGGCGCGCGCTGCCCTGGCCGCGGGTGTCCATGACCAGGCTGGCGAAACCAGCCGCCGGGAAAGGCAGCCACTCATGCGGATAGCCGCGCCCGCCCGAATAGCCGATGAATTGCACCACGCCGGGCAATGGCTGCGCCGCCCCGCGCGGGCGCATGTACCAGCCGCGGATGCGGTCGCCGTTGTAGCCGGAAAAGCTGACATCGTAAACATCGAGAGTCGTCAAGCCGAAGTCAGCGGGCTCGAATACCGGGTTGAGATCGTGCGAGCGGGTTTCCGCCAGGGTGTCGGCCCAGAAGGCGTCGAAGTCCTCCGGCTCTTCGCGTTCCGGTCGATATTGGCGCATGGCTTCCAGGGGCATATCAAACAAAGGCATCTGTGATCTCCTTCCGACATTTCAGCATGAGTGAGATTATAACGATGAACCGCCCTTTATCGAACGCGGGTTCACTTGGTAGGCCACAAGGAGGACGATGTAGGGGCGTTTCGCTGAAACGCCCGCACAATCCCGGCGGAAAACGTGGGCGACACACAGTGTTGCCCCTACATTCGGCTAAATCATTGCAGATTAGACTCACAATGACATTTCTGCGTCGAACCTTTAGCTGCGCGCCGACTGTTGGAAGCTCGGACGCGAGCGGGTATGATGAACGCGGTTCAAGGACGCGATATGGACGCGCGAGAAATCTACCTGCGAGATGTTTACCCGAGGCTGTCGCCGCCGCTGAGCGAGCGCTATCCGCTGGTCAGCCTGAGGCCGCAGCCGGGGAGGGCGCCGCTGGGCGAGCAGGCGCTGCTGATGCTGGTCGCCTTGACCGGCACGGGCAAGTCGACCGCGCTGGACATCGTCAGCCGTCGGCTGGGCGGCGGCGGCCTCGGCGTCATTCCCACGCGCCGCGAAGTGGCCGACTGGATCGCCATTCCGCTGGCGCAGCATTGGGCTGGGGATGCGCTGGCGCCAGTTCCCGACCGCGTCAAGCGCTTCCAGTATACGCGGCGCTTCGCCCGGCGCGTGGACGGCGGAATGGCAGCGGCCTTCTCCTGGCTGAATTTGGCGGACGACTACGCGGGTACGCTGCTCTCCGAAGGCATCCGCGGCGAAAACGAGATTCGCTACGCGCTGAGTCGTTTTTCGCGCTGGCGGATCATTGAGCTGGCGCTGCATCCGCTGACGCGCCTGCGCCGCTTGAGCCTCCGCAACGATACATTTGACCGCGCAGCCGGCGAAGTGGATCTCTCGTTTCTGCCGCTGGAGCTGCGGACAGAGGCGGCGGCTCTCTACCAGTCCGGCGAAATCAGCGACAAAGCACTGACAATCACGCGGGCGGAGGCGGCCAACTACGGTCTCTATCCCTTCGCGGATGGCGACGCGTATGACAATTACCAGCGACTGGATGTCGACGGCTGCGCGCCAGAGCAGGTCGCCGACGCGATATTCGATATCCTGCAGCGCACCTGAGGAGTGAAATAGCGTATGCCCGTCATTTCTCGAATAAGCGCGACTCCCTGCAACATACCGCTAAAAGGCGCGCTGACCTGGGGTAGCGGCCACGAACTGCGGCATTTGCAGCATGTGCTGATTCGCGCCGAGCTGTCGGACGGCGCCGTCGGCTTTGCCGAAGCTGCACCCCGCCCCAGCATCTACGGCGAAACGCAAGCCTCTGTCGTGCACATCATTGACCAGCAGCTGGCGCCGCTGCTGCTGGGCCAGACGATCGACAACTTCGCGGCGCTGTCAGCGCTGGCCACGCGCGCCGCCATCATCAAGAACAACAACACGGCCAGGGGCGCGCTGGACATGGCCCTGCATCAGGCCTTGGCGCACAGTCGCGGGCAGAACCTGGCGAGCTATCTGGGCGCAACGCGCGACAAGATTCGGCTGAGCGCCATCGTCAGCACCGGCACGCCTGAGGCAGTCGCGGCGGATGTGAATGCGCTCTATCGAGCCGGCATTCGCGTCTTCAAGGTCAAGATCGGGCGCGACATTCCCGGCGAAATCCAGACCATCGCCGGACTGATACAAGGCCATAGCGACGCACAGTTCTACGTCGACGCCAACGAGACGCTCGAAACCGCGAGCGCAGCCGCAATCCTGGAACGCCTGCGCGAGATAGGGGTGATTCACTGCGAAGAGGCGCTGCCAACGCATCGCCTGCGCGAACGGCGGCAGCTGCGGCGTGACTGCGCTTTGCCCATCATCGCCGACGATTCGGCCTTCACTGTCGACGACTTGGCGCGCGAAATCGCCTTTGATACCTTCGACATCCTGAATATCAAAACCGCGCGCACGGGCTATTCGGAATCGGCCCTTATGCTGGAGCGTTGCCGCGCCGTCGGCAAAGATGTCATGGTAGGATCCCAAGCCAGCTCGCTGCTGGGCTGCCTGCAAGCGGCGGTTTTCGCCGGGCATCAGACCGTGTCCTGCGCCAGCGAATGCAGCTTCTTCTTGAAGACCGACGCCGATTTGAGCGCGGCACCGCCAATCGAAGACGGCTGGCTGATGCTGGACGCGGCCGAAAGGTCGCTGGCGCGCCTGCAGGCTGAGCTGTTGAAACTGCAATAGCGCCGAATCCGAGCTAGGTAAGAGACGTAGAACAGAATAGATCATGCAATATATGAAAAGACCTTGTAGGGGCGATTCTGCGAATCGCCCGACCATGTAACATTGAGTTTTCGGGCGACACACAGTGTCGCCCCTACAATCGACTTGATGTCATTTTCCAATTATATGCTTGGAACTACTGAGGGAGGACTGCCAAATGAAAATCCACATCATGTGCGATATGGAAGGTGTCAGCGGCATCGTGACCTGGGGGCGGGTCGGCACAGGCAAACCCATGTACGACGAAGGCCGCCGGCTCTACACCGAGGAGATCAACGCGGCTGTGCGTGGCGCGCTGCGGGCGGGCGCCGAAGAGATTGTCGTCATCGATGGCCACAATGCCGGCGGCGACAATCGTTATAATTCCCTGCTGCCGGAGCTGCTGCATCCAGCTTGCGAGTGGGTGGCGCATCACCCCTGGACGCGCTACACCGAGCTGCTGGAAGAAGGCGCTGACGCCTGCCTGATGGTCGGCTATCACGCGCGCGCCCACACGCCCGACGGCGTCTTAAGCCACACCATTACCAGTGTGAAATGGCACAATCTCTGGTTCAACGGTCAGCTGGTGGGAGAGATCGCGGTGAACGCGGCGCTCTGCGGGCATTACGGCTGCCCGGTGCTGCTGATGACGGGCGATGTGGCTGTCTGCCGCGAGGCCAAGGCGCTGCTGGGCGAGGGATTAACCACGGTGGCCGTCAAGAAAGGTCTCTCACGCTATTCCGCCCGGCAGATCCCGCCGCTGCGGGCGCGCGACATGATCGAGGAAGGCGCGTTTCTAGCGCTGCAAGACCTCGACGCCGTCGCGCCTTACCTGCCGGCGGCGCCGGTAACGATTACGGCGCAGATCACAAAGTCGGAAATGGTGGAAGATTTTCGCGGTCGGCCCGGGCTGGAGCTGGATTACGACACGCTCAAGGTCCACAGCCGCGCTCACGACTGGAAGACAGCCTGGGATCAAATCTGGCACTGGGAGGTATGATCGCCAGGAAGATAGCAATGAATTTTGACCACAAAGACACAAAGGCACAGAGGGCACAATGCCATTGATAAAAGACTCTGCGGTCTCTGTGATCTCTGTGGTTAAGTTATAGCGTGATAAGGACATGACATGAAAGTACTGATAATGGCGGATATGGAAGGCGTCAGCGGCATCGTCACCTGGGGCCAGGTGACGGGCGGCGCGCCTATGTACGAAGAAGGGCGCAAGCTATACACCGAAGAGATCAACGCGGCGGTGCGCGGCGCCAAACGGGCGGGCGCCGATGAAATCGTGGCGGTGGATTGCCACGGCGCCGGCGGCGACTGGACCTTCAATTCCTTCGTGCCGGAATTGCTGGACGATAATTGCACCTGGGTGGCGCATCACCCCTGGGCGCGTTATACCGAGCTGCTGGAGCACGGCGCGGACGCCTGCCTGCTGGTAGGCATGCACGCGCGCAACAACACCGCCGACGGCGTCCTGTCGCATACCATCTCGACCGTAAAGTGGCACAATCTGTGGTTCAACGACGACCTGGTGGGCGAGTCCGGCGTGAATGCGGCGCTCTGCGGGCATTACGGCTGTCCGGTGCTGCTGGTCACGGGCGATGACGCCGTCTGCCGCGAAGTGACCGACTTGCTCGGCGACGGACTGACAACGATCGCGGTCAAGCAGGGACTGACGCGCTTCTCGGCTCGGCAGATTCCGCCGCGGGTGGCGCGTCGTATGATCGAAGAGGGCGCTTACCAAGCGCTGCAAAATCTGACAGCGGTCGAGCCTTATGTGCCGTCCTCGCCGGTGACGATCACCATTGAAGTGGACAAAGTGGAAATGATGGCCGATTTCATGGGTCGTCCGGGCGTGGAGTTGGATCGCGCGGCGCAAAAGGTATACAGCCGCGCCGACAACTGGATGAGCGCCTGGAACCAGATTTGGCGCTGGGCGATTTAGGTGGTCTTCCTTTTCTAAGGCAGGGGCAGCGCCAGCGATAGCGTCCAGCCGACCACCATCAGCAAGCCGAATTGGCCGTGCAACTTGGCCGTGCGGCCCTGAGCCTGGTGCAGCAAGGGCACGGCGCGGCTGGTATTGATGATGCGGATGACACGCAGCGCCTCCGGCAGCGCGATCAGCGTCAGCAGCGAATGCAGGGGAAGCAAGCCGGCCGCGATCACAAGCGCCTGCGCGATGTAAGCCCCGATGACCAGAAACACGAACTCGGCGCGTGCGGCGCGAAGTCCGAAGATCGCCGCCAGGGTGCGCTTGTTGACGGCGCGATCGGCGTCCATATCGCGGATATTATTGGCGTGCAGGATGGCGGCCACCATGAAGGCAATCGGCAAAGATATCAGGCAAAGCTCGCCGATTCGCGCTTGGCTGACAGCCGGGGACATTACATAGTAGGCGCCGACAATGATGGCCGGCCCCATAAAAATAGCTACCGCGATCTCGCCGAGGCCGTTATAAGCCAAGGGGAAAGGCCCGGCGGTATACGTAATGGCCACGAATACGCCGCCGACGCCGATCAGCCAAAGCAGCGGCCCGCTAAGCGACAGCAAATACAAGCCGATGGCGCAGCCGGCAAAGGTGGTGAAGACTGCGCCGTAAAGTACGCTCCGCGGCTGGAGGATCTTGTGCTTGATGGTCATGCCTTGCCCGGCTTCTTTAAGGCGGTCCGCCCCGCGGCGATGGTCAGCGTATTCGTTGATGAGATTGGCGGCGCTTTGCAGCAGCAGCGTACCGACCAGCGCCAGCAAAAACACGGCCGCGTCAAAGACGCCGTCGTCCAGCGCGACGATGCCCGCCAAAGCCATCGGCACATAGGTGGCGGTGAATACGCGCGGACGCAGCGCCAGGTACCAGGCGTTTATCTTGCTCCGTTGCGGGTTCGCTTTCATCACCCTTGCTCTGCTGCTAAACCAATACCAGCGCTTACCCATCCATTATAGGCCGATTCGGCCTTGACTGAAGTTCCGCCCCGGCCAGTCCGTGTATAATCGCAAGATAGATTGGCTCTGAGGCGCGACCCTTGAAAGTACTGTTTGTATCGGCCAGCGATCGCATCGGCGGCGCCGCGATTGGGGGCTACAGATTACATCAAGCCTTGCAACGCGAGGGCGTCCACAGTGAAATGCTGGTCTTGCACAAGGTCACGGCGGACCCAAGTGTGCATCGACTGGCGCCCCATCTCGACCGTCTGGCACGGGCGCGGCGCAGACTCGGCGCCATTCGTCATGCGCGTCGACTACGGGACAACCCGCGCACGGCGGAGAGTGGCTACTGGAGCCTGAATCTCTTTGCTTACCCGATTGCGGATGTGATCAATTCCTTTGGGGCGGATATCGTGCACTTAAATTGGGTTGGAGACAATTATCTGCCGATACGAGAGCTGGCCAAGATCAAGGCGCCAACTGTCTGGACGCTGCAAGATATGTGGGCTTTTACCGGCGGCTGCCATTACGCCGGGGATTGCCTGGCCTATCAGAAAGCTTGCGGAAATTGCCCGCAATTGGTGGCGGGCGCAGCCGATGATATGAGCGCGCGCGCGATGCGAGAAAAACGCCTCGCCTGGTCTCAACTGTCGCTGAACGCCATTGCTTTGAGCAATTGGCTGGCGGATTGCGCGCGCGCGAGCGCCCTATTCAAAGACAAACGGGTCGAGGTCATCGGCAATCCGATTGATCCCGAATTTTACAAACCCTTGGACAAGATGGAGTCCCGGCGGGCCTTCAACCTGCCATTGGATAAGCAACTGATTCTGTTTGGCGCGGTTGGCGGCACGAGTGACAAACGCAAGGGTTTTCGCTTTCTGCGGGAGGCGCTTGACGGCATAACTGCCGAGAATGTAGAGCTTGTCATATTTGGATCAGCTTACGATGAGGACTTGCAGCTCGGGATCGCAACGCATCAGGTCGGGCGACTGCAAGACGACGTGAGCCTGAATCTACTCTATTCAGCGGCGGATGTCTACGTTCTGCCTACCGTTCAAGAGGCGCTTGGCAACACACTGGTAGAAGCGCTGGCCTGCGGTACACCCTGTGTCACTTTTGATGGCTCCGGCGCGGTGGATATTGTGCAGCACCGACGTTCCGGCTATGTAGCGCGGCTGAAAGACTGTGCCGATCTGCTCACAGGCATTGAATGGGTGTTGGCGCGGTCCTGGCCAGCACAGGATTTGCATAAGAGCATTATCGCTCGATACGGCAACAGGCATATTGCCGGCCAAACTATCAAGCTCTATCAATCTCTCCTCGGCGACATTCCGTGAGCCGACTTCCCCGTATCAGCTTTGGCATGATCGTGCTCAATGGCGAGCCCTTCACACCTTATACGCTGCGGGCGCTCTATCCCTACGCGCACGAGATCATCGTGGTTGAAGGCGCGGCGCCGGGCGCGGCCAAGATCGCCAGCGCCGACGGGCACTCCCTGGACGGCACGCTCGACACGCTGCGCGCCTTCAAAGCCGCCGAAGACCCGCAGGACAAGCTCATCATTGTGACGCGCGACGGATTCTGGTCAGAAAAAGACGAGATGTCGCAAGCCTACGCCCAGCGCGCCACCGGCGACTATCTATGGCAAGTGGATGTCGACGAGTTTTATCAGCCGGCGGACATTGAAGCCGTCTGCGACATGCTGAGCGAGCAGCCGTCGATCACCGCCATTTCCTTTGAATCGGTCTTCTTCTGGGCCGCGCCTGAGTATCGCGTCGACAGTTGGTATCTGCGGCGGGGCGAGGCCGAGTTTCATCGCCTCTTCAAATGGGGCGAGGGCTTTCGCTATGTCACGCACCGGCCACCCACAGTTGCCGACGCGCATGGGCGGGATCTGCGCCAACAGCACTGGATCCGCGCCAAAGATCTGCTGGCGCGCGGCATCCATTTGTATCACTATTCGCTGCTGCTGCCCAAGCAGGTACGCGAGAAATGCGAGTATTACAGCCGGGCGGAATGGGCTCAGCGGCGGCTTATCATGGAATGGGCCGACGAGGCTTATTTCGCGCTGCGCCGCCCCTACCACGCGCATAATGTCTACGAGTTCCCGGGCTGCTTGTATCGCTTCGCGGGCGAGCATCCGCCGCATGTCGCGCATATGTGGCGCGACCTCAACGATCCGCAATCCCCCTACGAACTGCGTCCTCGCGCTGATATTGAAGCGCTGCTCGGCTCGCGGCGCTATCGCATTGGGCGCGCGCTGGTGATGTCGGCGAATCGCCCGGCGCTCTGGCTGCGGCAGACGCGTATCCGCCTCAAGCGCTTGCTCGCCCGCGTACTGCCGCGCGCCGTGAAGGATGCGCTCAAGCGACGGTGAGGACCTCCGCCAACCCGACGTAGACAGTCGAAACACTGCGGAAAATCAGCTATGATTTGCAGCACCACTTAGCTTAGAAAGATTGACGATAATGAGCGACTACAATCACGCGCTGCTGATCGAGCAGGACCGGCATCAATTGCATCCCTTGCACCATCCTACGCGCACCGAGGGCGCCGCCATGGTTGAGCGGGGCGACGGCGTCTGGCTCTACACCACCGACGGCCGCGAAATCCTCGACGCCATGGCCAGCCTGTGGAATGTGAACATCGGCTACGGCAATAAAGAGCTGCCCCAAGTCGCCTACGAGCAGATGCTTGATATCGCCTACAACTCCGGTTTCGCCGGCATGACCAATCCCGCGTCGGCGGAATTGGCGGACAAGCTGGCCGGGTTCTTTCGCCCCAATATGAACTTCACCTACTTCACCTCGGGCGGCTCGGAGTCCAGCGACAGCTCCTTCAAGACGGCCATCTTCTACTGGTATCAGCTGGGCAAGGTGAATAAGAAGAAAGTCATCTCACGCTTGAATGGCTATCACGGCATGACGCTGGCGGCCACCAGCGCCACCGGCATGAGCAAGTTCCACACCATGTTCGGCGGCGTGCTCGCTGGTTTCATCCACGTGCCCGACCCCAACGGCTATCGCTATGCCGGCGATGTCAAACCCGGCGAGAGCGTCGCCCAGGCGGCGGCGCGCGCCCTGGAAGAGCGCATCCTGCTGGAAGGCGCGGATACGGTGGCGGCCTTCATCGCCGAGCCGATCCAGGGCGCCGGCGGCCTGGTAGTGCCCGATGACGGCTACTTTGAGCTGGTCGCTGAAGTGTGCAAGCGCCATGAAGTGCTGCTGATCGTCGATGAGGTGATCACCGGCTTTGGGCGCACCGGCCATTGGTTCGGCAGCGACGAATACGGCATCCAGCCCGATATCATGCAATTCGCCAAGGGCGTGACCAGCGGTTATATGCCGCTCGGCGGCATTCAAGTGACGGACGAAATCCGCGATGTCGTCTTAAACGCGCCCGAGGACCAGAGCTGGATGCACGGCTATACCTATTCGGGCCATGCAGCGGCTTGCGCGGTCGGCATCGCCAATATCGAAATCATGGAGCGCGATGGCTTGCTGGAGAACAGCCGGCAAATGGGCGAGCGGCTGCTGGCGGGCTTGCAATCGCTGGTTGACGAATTCCCGCACATCGACAACGCGCGCGGCGTCGGGCTGATGGCGGGCATAGACGTGGTCGCGAGCAAGGATGGGCGCGAGCCGGACGCGGACATGGCGGCCAAGATCAGCGATGCGGCGCTGGAGATGGGGGTGCGCGCTCGGCCGCTGGGCGCGGCGATTGCCTTTGCGCCGCCGCTGTGCATCACGGCCGAGGAAGTCGATATCGTGATCAATACCATGGGCGAGGCGATCACGCGGGCGAGTGGCTAGATAAGTAGACGTACGTCTACGATGAAGCTCTCAAGCGTGAGCAGATGAGTTTGAATTGATGACTTGTAGCGACCGTGCAGCGGTTCTGGGATTACCAGTCTCACGTTTGCTGCAGACATTTCGCGAAATTGTCTTTCAGAGACACCGTTGTCAAGCGTAAGCAGATGTTTTACGTCGATTCTGTTGGCTTCATTCAAGATCTGACGCCACCTATCCTTGGACGTTCTCTTGACCGCCAGCATTCGTAGATTCCGGTTTGGAAATTCCCTGTCACCATATGCCGAAGCTGTAGGAAAAAGAAAGTCCGGCTGTTTTCCTCCTTCCGTATAGGGCTGGTAACAGAAGTGAATATTCTCGACCAAGCCTTCTTCTTCGAGTATATATTTCACATGCTTTTCCAATGAGCGGCCCGCTCGAGCTTTACGTCTTTGCAGTATTGTTTGTGCCAAATCGACGAAATCTTCCGGCTTCTCGAACCGCTGTTCAAGCTTCAGTCGGATTATTGCACTTTCCACACTATAGAAGAGTTCAGTTTCGCATTGGATTCGCTTCATCAAGCGACTGTCAGCTGACTCTTGCGTTTCAGGCCTAAGTGAGACAGCACGTTCAAACAACTCATTTGTTGTGGGGAAAGTGTCTAGCCATTCTGGAGGCAACTCATGAGACTGTAATTTGCAGGGCGCTCGACTTCTACGGAGCGTATCAAATACCTCTTGTTGAAAAACCAAGTCTTGAGCCCATACTCGCCAACCATGTCTGCCGGGCTCTACTGGACCAACCAAGTCTTCAAAAGTATCTTCTTCTAGTTCATTTCTGCATACCCATACGCGACACTCAACTGTATTTCGATTATCGTCCAGCATGAATGCGAACACTGCAAGTGCACCGGTGCTGTCCGGGTCTTGAAGAGCCGAAGCTTTGCCTCCCCAATTAGTAATGCGGCATTCATTGCGCGTTTTGCTGTTGTACCAAATGGCCTCTACCGTTTGAACATTCGAATCTGAGTCAGTATATGCTTGAAGGGATCTACGAGGATTACTACAGTACGGAAGATTAAGATCAGGAAACACCTTGAGAAAGAAGGTCCTTGGAATGTAGACGCCAACTTGATGCGAACCGTTCGCACCTGTATCATTCGCTGAAAGTCGCTTTAGAAACCAGATTATGTTTGGACGATCATTTTCGTCCAACCAATCCTCTACTGTTGTCAGTGACATCGTCTCGCCCCTTGATTTCCTCATTACTGACGCCACCGCTTAACCACATTTCAGTTGCAGCAATCAGCATTTCATGTGGCAACCGTGTTCGACCCTTAAGAGCGCATTCCCAAATCGTCAAGACTCGCCAGCCCAAATGCTCAAGCTCGGCAAGTTTTACACGATCTCTTGCGATAGTTGCCGTGATCTTCTCTTTCCAAAACGTCGAATTACTGGAAGGCCATTTGAACAAATGACACGAATGACCATGCCAAAAGCATCCATTTATAAGTATTACCGCCTTGTATCGAGGAAACACCAGATCCGGCTTGCCCGGTAGCTTTCGGTCATGCAGTCGAAATCGGAATCCACGCGCGTGGAGACCCTTTCGTATGATAAGTTCGGGCTTGGTGTCTTTTCCGCCAATCCCAGCCATCATTTGGCTGCGTTTCACCGCGTTTACAACATCAGTCAAACGAAACTAACTCCGTGTTTTGCGAATGCACACCGGATTCCATTGCGCAGGTCTCCTCTTGAAGATATGGCAGCATATGCGTTGCAATTGCTTTGACCGCTGGAACGGCAACAGCATTACCGAACTGTTTATATGCCTGGGTATCCGAAACCGGAATCTTGAACTCTTGACCGCAAGGTCGATCAAATCCCATGAGCCGAGCACATTCCCTTGGTGTAAGCCGTCGCGGGTTCTTTCGCTTTTGGCGGATCAAGATTTCTGAACCATCCTTATAGTAACGAGCCGAAAGTGTACGTGACACATCGTCGGGGCCGACCAACCCAAATCCGAAGCCGTTTCCCTTTTTTCGGTGCTTCTCAGCGTAAGCTTGCAAGTAGTTCCACAAGTGATCCGAAAGCGTGTACTTACTGGACACCTTCGCGCGTTTTCCCTTTGTGAATGGACTTTCAGGACATTCGGACCCATCTTCAGGATGAAGAATGCTCCGGAGTTTGGGCCCTTCGAGTGGGTCTTCAATCTCCATGTTGTCGAATGTAAATCTGTTTTGCTCTCGAAAGCCTACAATGAAGATACGTTCTCTATGTTGCGGCAACCAAGACTTGGCATCAATCACCTTGCAAGAAACCGTGTAACCAAGTTCCAGTTCAAGCGTCTCCTTGATAATTCGAAATGTTCGTCCCTTATCATGGTTAACCAGATTTTTCACGTTTTCCAATAGAAAAGCGCGAGGACGATGATGAGCCAAAATGCGAGCTACATCAAAAAACAGCGTCCCCTGTGTTTCACAGCGGAACCCGTGCGGCATATTCAGTGCGTTTTTCTTGGACACACCCGCAATTGAAAATGGCTGACAAGGAAATCCAGCGAGAAGAACATCGTGTTCTGGTATATCCTGTTCATTGATTTCGGTTATGTCGCCAGCAATTTCGTGATCGCAGTCGTAGTTTGCACGATACGTTTGCTGCGCATATTTGTTCCATTCAGAGGTGTAAATGCACTTGCCGCCAATCGACTCGAAGCCGCGACGCATACCACCGATACCGGCAAACAAATCTATAAACGTGAAGTCAGACACAGGCGAGCGCGGACGTATTGTACGCACTGTGTACCCAGCGACCTCTCGTTCGCCACTTACAGTTACCTTAATACGATGACGCAATTGCGATAAGTCGGTCATTTGCCCTTGGCCAATTTTCAGCCATTATGTCACAGATTTCATGAAAGCACAAATGTTTGGCATAATCCATTTGAGAATGATAGCGCGCATCGTCTGTACGACAGGCGCAAACTTGTATTGGTCATTCCGTTCAAAGTTTACGGTTTCTTTAATTATCTGCTACAATCTGTTTGCCATTGAAGCCAATGCCGTGAATCAGCGTCCCAACCCCTACGCAGACGGCATAGACAGAATGTGGCGATAGCAAAGACCAATCAATTTAGTCTAGGGAGACGAATCATGAAGAAAATCTTTTCCATCGTACTGCTGCTCGCCTTTGCGCTGCTGGCCAACATGAGCCTGGTCACGGCAGACCATCACGGTTGGTGGGCGGCCGCGGCCGAGCCCTATGCCGGCGCGACCATCCGCGGCGTATCCGAGAGCACGCCGCCTTCGAATTACGTGGCTGATGTCCTGGCGGCCCAGTTCACCGAGCTGACCGGCATCAACGTCGAGTTCGAGACTACGTCCTGGGATCAGATGTACTCCAAGGCGATCAACGACATGGAAGCCAATACCGGCATCTATGACTTCGTCTACA
>CAZWCV010000079.1:0-16993 GCA_964632725.1 uncultured Anaerolineaceae bacterium | reverse complement strand
CTGGAGCATTATCGAGCGCAATCCCTTCATCGAGGTGAATGGCCGCGGCGACTTCGCCGGTACGATTTTCGCGATGGGCTGGGACAAGCGTTCGGCGATTCTGCAAGTTTTCACCGAGGCCAATGGCGAGTGGAAGCGCTATCGCCTGCCGAAGGCCAGCCACTGCTTCGACCACATGTGGCAGACGGAATGGCCGCGCATCCGCGAAGTCGACCACGAGCGCTTCATCATGGATTGCCACGGGATGTTTTACGAATTGTCGCCCTGGGCTTACGAGAATCACATCTGGGGCATCCGGCCGATATCGACGCATCTCTGGGTGCATGGCGATTTTTGCACCTATCGCGGCATGTTGGTGCTGGGCTCGGACAACGCCAGCCCTCATCACGGCGCCAATCAACTGGCCGGAGAGCCGCAGTCGGGCCTGTACTTCGGCAAGACGGACGACCTCTGGCAATTCGGCAAGCCGGCCGGCTGGGGCGGCGTCTGGTGGGAAGACGCGGTCAGCGCCGGTGAGACTTCCGACCCCTATCTGATGACCGGTTTCGATCAGAAGACGCTGCACCTGAGCAACGAGGGGGACAGCGCCGCCAAATTTACGCTGGAAGTCGACTTCCTGGGCAATGGCGCGTGGAAACGCTACGACAGCTTTTCGGTGGAGGCGGATGGTTATTGTCATCACGCCTTCCCGCCGGGTTACAGCGCGCACTGGGCGCGAATTCGCAGTGAGCGGGAATGTGTCGCCACCGCATATTTCACTTATACTTAATTTCAGACGAAGCTAAAAAACAGGACGGCAGCTCATGCTAAATGGATTTACCAAACTGACCGATGAACAGCGGCGGCAGTTTCACGATGAAGGCTATCTCATTGTGCGGAATACGCTGGACGACGATACGATCAGCCAACTTATTGAAGCGGGGGACCGCTTGCTGGCTGGCGACGCGCGTCTGAATCGCTATGCCACCAGCGCGTATTACGACGGTTATCGCAACTGCATATCGATGGACGACGCCTTTATCCCGCTGCTGACAAACGCTGTCGCGCTGCCGCTGGTGATCCAACTGCTCGGCTCCAATCTGCAGCTATCGACCAGCCATCTGATTCATCGCCATCCCGACCCGCCCGGCACACCGGACAGCATCAGGCGACCCGGCTGGCACCGCGATGGCGGCCGCACGCAACTGGACTTGGGCCAGGGCAATTATCCGCGCCTGGGTTTGAAATGCGCCTTTTACTTGACGGATCTGAGCGAGCCCAATTCGGGCGTGACCATGCTGGCGCCGGGCAGCAATCAACTGACCGAGCGCATTGACATCCCGGAGGGCGCCACTGACCCGGTCAACGCCATCGAGCCGCTGCTGAACCCGGGCGATTGCGTCATCTTTGAGTATCGCACCTGGCACGCCGGCGCGCCGAATTTCAGCGAGCTGACGCGCAAGGCGGTAATGATCGGCTACTGCTATCGCTGGCTGAAGCCGATGGACTACGTCAAGCAGGATTCGTCCTTCGTCGAAAAGCTAAACGACCTGGAAAAGTACCTGGTCGGCGAAGAGGTGGATGACACGCTCGAGTTTCAGCCGCAAGGCGGCGCGAACCCCCTTAATGACTGGTGCGCCGAGCACGGTGTAGAGCCCGACCGGCATGGCCTGTAAGTTGTGAGACCAAACATCCTCCTGATTTACACCGATCAGCAGCGTTTCGACACCATTCGCGCGCTGGGCAATGAGCATATTCAGACGCCGAACCTGGACCGCCTGGTCGGCGACGGGGTGGCTTTCACGCAGGCGACCACGCCAGCGCCTGTGTGCCTGGTGAACCGCTGGTGCTTGCATAGCGGGCAGTGGTCGAGCCGGAATCGCTGCTATTCCAATCATCATCCTGGAGTACGCCCACCGACCGATCTACCCACGCTGCTGCGAGACGCCGGTTATGTCACCGGCCTGAGCGGTAAGAATCATTCGTTCCTGGCGCCAGCTGACATGGACGACTGGGACGAAAAGCCCGAACTGCCTGAACATCCGGCGTGGCCTCAATACCAGGACTGGACGCTATATCGAGAGGCGAATTATCCGCGATTGGCTGAAGAGCCTGTCCCCACTTCGATAACGGCCGAGCATGCCAAGACGGCGTCGGCGCTGCGCTTCATGGAGCGGCGCGGCAAGGGCGACCAGCCCTTCTTTCTCTGGCTGTCCTATCTCTATCCGCACACGCCCTACGAAGCGCCGCAGCCCTACTTCTCGATGTATGAGGACCTGCCGCCGCCGAAAATCGAAAAGAATGGCCTGGCAGCCGCCGGCAAACCCTTCCGGCAGCAATTTCACCAGCGCAACAATGACGCGATCATCCCCTTCTCTGACGACCAGATCGACCTGATGCGGCGCGTATACTACGGCATGGTGACGCTGATCGACGGCGAAATCGGCAAGATCCTCGACTTTCTGGATGAGCGCGGTTTAAGCGAAAATACACTGCTGGTATTCACCAGCGATCACGGCGATTATCAGGGCGACCACGGTCTGATGGCCAAGAGTCCGGCGCTCTATGATGTGCTGACGCGTGTGCCATTTATATTGCGCTGGCCCGGCCAAATCGACGCCGATCGGCGCGATGATCGCTTCGCCTCTCATATCGACCTGATGCCGACCTTTGCCGCTGCCGCCGAAGTACCCTGCCCGCCCCAAGCGCAAGGCGTCAATTTACTGCCCAGCTTGCGCGATGGCCGCGAGGGCGACGCCATTCGTCCATTTGCTTTCAGCGAGTACGGCTTGCCGGGCGCGCCCTACGATGACCAGCGCCTGGCTGACGAAGGGCTGGCTGGCGCGGTATTCACAAATCCGGCCAATGACCGCTTGCCCTGGGAAGGCAATCCGGTTTCGCTGGCGGGGCGGATTCGCATGCTTCGGGATCAGCGCTGGAAGCTGGTTGACGAGGAAAACGGCGCCGGCGAACTGTACGACCTGAAGAATGATCCACACGAATTGACGAATCTGTGGGATAATCCGCAGTATCGGGCTATCCAAACCGAACTGCAATCGCAGCTGGCAAACTGGCTAGTGACCATAAATTAAAAAGGAATATGAATGAAGCAAGACAACCAAATCCCAAGAATGCTAAGCGAACCATTTTCCGCTGAGGCGCGCGCGCCCAGGACCCTTCGCATCGACAGCGACCTGGTCATCGTCGGCGGCGGACTGGCGGGAACTTGCGCGGCAATCACGGCAGCGCGCGCTGGCATCAAAGTCGCGCTGGTGCAAGACCGGCCGGTGCTGGGCGGCAACGCCAGCAGCGAGGTGCGCTTGTGGGCGCTGGGCGCGACTTCGCATATGAACAACAACAACCGCTGGGCGCGCGAGGGCGGCGTCATCGACGAGATCCTGGTCGAGAATATGTACCGCAACAAGGAAGGCAACGCCATAATCTTCGATACCATTCTGCTGGAAAAAGTGGTTGACGAAGACAATATCACGCTGCTGCTAAACACTGCCGCGGTCAGCGTCAGCAAGTCGGACGGCGAGACGATCGAGTCGGTGACGGCCTTCTGCAGCCAGAACTCAACTCAATATGAACTCTGCGCGCCGCTGTTCTGCGACGCCTCCGGCGATGGCGTCGTCGCCTTTCAAGCCGGCGCCGCCTTCCGCATGGGCGCGGAGTCGCGCGATGAGTTCGGCGAAAAGTTCGCGCCCAGCGAAGAATACGGCTACCTGCTCGGCCATTCAATCTATTTCTACAGCAAGGATATCGGCGAGCCGGTGACCTTTGTGCCGCCCAGTTACGCGCTGGACGATATCACGAAGATTCCGCGCTTCCGCAGTTTCAACACCGCCACAGACGGCTGCCGCCTGTGGTGGATCGAATATGGCGGGCGCCTGGACACCGTGCACGAGACCGAGACCATTAAGTGGCAGCTTTGGAAGGTCGTCTACGGCGTCTGGAATTACATCAAGAATTCGGGCGAATTCCCCGATGCCGAGACGCTGACGCTGGAATGGGTGGGACATATCCCGGGCAAACGCGAGAGCCGGCGCTTCGAAGGCGACTACATGATGGTCCAGCAAGATGTCATTGAGCAGCGCCAGCATTACGACGCCATCTCCTTCGGCGGCTGGTCGATTGACCTGCACCCGGCGGACGGCGTTTTCAGCGAGCTGCCCGGCTGCGACCAGTGGCATGCCAAGGGTGTCTATCAAGTGCCCTATCGCACGCAATACAGCAAGAATATCCGCAACCTCTTCATCACGGGGCGCATCATGAGCGCATCACACGTCGCATTCGGCTCAACCCGGGTGATGCTGACCCTGGCCGCGGCAGCGCAGTCGGTGGGCATGGCCGCGGCGCACTGCGTTCAGCGAAATCTGCTGCCCCGCGACATCGCACAGCCCGACAACGTCAAGCTGCTCCAGCGCGATTTGCAGCGCGTCGGCGGCTACATCCCGCAAGTCAAGCTGGAAGACGACGCAAATCTGGTCAGGCAAGCGCGGGTCACGGCGTCGAGCAAACTATGCCTGGAGCGCCTGCCGGACAATGGGCCGCAGCGTACGTTGGAGCGTCCTTACGCGCAGATGCTGCCCCTGCAACGCGGCCGCGCGCCGCGCATGACAATCACGGTTGACGCCACCGAAGCGACCGAGCTCAATGTAGAGCTGCGCATGAGCAGCAAGGTCGACAACCACAGTCCCGATGTCGTGTTGAAGACCCTGCGTTTCGACTTGCCGGCGGGCGACAATCAGCTGATTGAACTCGACTTCGATCAGATGATTGACGACGGGCGCTACGTCTTCATCTGCGTCATGGAGAATCCGGCGCTGCGGCTGCATCTGAGCCAAATGCGCGTCAGCGGTTTGCTGGCGCTGCAATATTGGCGTACGCAATCACCGCCGCAAGACATCGGCGTCGAGAGCTTCGAATTCTGGACGCCGCCGCGCCGACCCGAAGGCCATAACCTGGCGATGACATTTAACCCGCCGATCAACGGCTTCGACGCGCAGAATATCTGCAACGGCGTCGCCCGCCCCACCGCGCAAGCCAACGCCTGGGTGGCGGATCCACAAGATCCGGCGCCGCAGCTTGACATCAAGTGGGTCGTCCCCCAGAGCATCAGCAAAGTGACGCTCATGTTTGATACGGACTTTGACCACGCCATGGAAACCACGCTGCGCGGGCACCCCGAGGCGGTAATGCCTTTCGCCGTCCAGCATTATCGCATCAAAGACGGCGCCGGCGCGCTCCTGGCCGAAGTCAGGTACAACCACCAGACAGTGAACACGATTGAATTCGAGCAGCCGGTCGAAACCGATCTGCTGCAGCTGGAAGTCCTCAAGAGCCATGGCGCCGCGCCCGCAGCCGTATTCGCCGTACATTGCTACGAATAAGAAAAGCGTTGGTCGATAAAGGGACACTCAATGGTCAGCGAGAGAGAACGCTACTTCTTCGATTTGAACGGCTTCCTGGTGCTCCGAGGCGCGCTGTCGGCAGGCGAAGTCGCCGATATCAACGCCGCCATTGACGCGCTGCTGCCGATTGAGCCCGGCCAATGGAAGGGCTACGTGCACGGGCATAACTACGGTGACAACGACGGCTTGAATTTGCAGCAGATTTACGAAGGGGGCGAAGCCTTTGAGCGTCTAATCGACCATCCCTCGTGGATCGACAAGGTCAAGTATTTTGTCGGTGGCGCGGATACCTTCGACTACAATCACGGCCCGCTATTCATCGACGAATGCTTCGCCAACATCCGCGGACCTGGTGAGGCCATCGGCCTGCATTCGGGCGGGCACGAAGGCACAAAGCGCACGCAGTTTCGTTTTTATAATGGCGCGTTTCATTGCGGCCAGATCAATATCCTGATGGCGCTGACCGATATCGGACCCGGCGACGGCGCTACCATGGTGGTGCCGGGCAGCCACAAAGCCCACTTCCCCCACCCCGACGCCGAAAAACACCGCATGCGCGGCGAGGTCGCCTCCGTGGACGAGGTGGAGGGCGCGGTCGAGGTGCAAATGCAAGCCGGCGACGTGCTGCTCTTCGTGGACGCCTTGTGTCACGGGTCGGCGGAACGCGTCAAGCCGGGTGACCGCCGCATCATCGTCTTCCGTTACGGACCGTCCTGGGGCACATTTCGTCACGGCTATCGGGTATCGGACGAGCTGGCCGCGCGCCTGACGCCGGAGCGCCTGCAGATTGTGCGTCCGCAAACGCCGCTAATCCCAAGGTAGACGGCGTCTCACGACTGCAATTGGCGCAGGCGGTCTTCGTCCAACGCCACACCTAACCCGGGCCCGGTCGGGATTTCGTAGCAGCCGTTGCGGCAAATCAGCGGAGACTCCAGCAAGGCGTTGGCGATTTCAAATACCGGCGGCTGATATTCCAGCAGGTAGAGGTTGGGGATGGCCGCGGCAACCTGAATCGTCGCCGCGATGCAAATGCCCAGGCCAACGCTGAGGTGCGGCGCCATCTTTACATTGAAGGCCTCCGCCATGGTTGCGATTTTGAAGACCTCGGATATGCCCGCGCGGCCGACATCGGGCTGCAAGATGTCGGCTGCTTTCTGCATCAGCCAGGGGCGGAACTGGTAGCGCGTGCGCTCGGTCTCGCCGTGGGCGATGGGCACAGCGACGGCTTGAGCCAGCTGCGCGTGAGACTCGACGTCTTCAGGATTGATCGGCGCTTCGAAGCAACCCGCTCCCAGGTCAGTCAGCGCGTGGCCCAATTGCACAGCTTCGTCCAGGGCATAGACCCAGTGCGCGTCGAGCAGCAGCGTGGTCTCGTCGCCCAGCGAGTCGCGCAAAGCCGCTACGCTGGCGGCATCAGCGCGAACGCCATGCCCGGCCGCCAGCTTGAAAGCGCCGAATCCCCGCTCGACAAAAGATTGCGCCAACTCGACCCGCTCCTCCGCCGTCGGTCGCGGCAGGCCGGAAACATAACAGGGAATCCGTTCGCGGAAGGCGCCCCCAAGCAACTGATGCGTCGGCTGCTCCAGAAGCTTGCCGCAGAGGTCCCAGAGCGCGACATCGCAGGCGCTGATGGCGTCGAGCATGAATCCGCCGTAGTAGCCGCGCTCGCGCATCAGGTCGTACATGACATTCCACAGCACATTGACATCGAGCGGGCTGCGGCCAATAAGCGCGGGGGCCAGCAGCTGCTCAATGATCTGTTGCACGACTTCCGGCGCAACCGGCGCCAGCGCCTCGCCCCAGCCGAAGACGCCATCCGCCGTGCTGATCTTGACGAAGGCCGTCTCGAAATAAGCTGAGTACAACGCGCGATAAGGCGGGCGCAAGAAGTAAGCCTCGCGGTCGACGCCGGCCGGCAACCCGCCCAGGTAGGCTTCGTCCCGCTTGATACGCACAGGGATAGCTTCGACTTGCGTGATTTGCACGATGGCGCTCCTGTCGCTGGATTCGTTGCCGCGAGACGGGTATAGTGTAGGAGATTGCCACTCAATCCGCAACGAAATCACGGACGAGGAGAGCCAAACCTTGCTAGCTGGAATCTATCAGATACTTCAGACGCCTTTCACCGAGGGCGGCGACATCGACTGGAACAGCTTCGCCCGACAGATCGACTACTGCATCGTCAGCGGCGTACATGGTTTGGTCACACCCGCGCTGGCCAGCGAATTTTTCACGCTCAGCGACAGCGAACGCAAGCATTTGGTCGAATTTGCCGGAGCGCAGATCGCCGGGCGCCTTCCCTACGTCGTGAGCGTGCAAGGGCTTAACTTGCAGTTGGCGCTGGACTTCGCCGACCATGCCTGCCAACACGGAGCGACGGCGCTAATGGCCATGCCGCCTTATCTGCGCAAGGCGCCCAAGCCGGAGGTGCAAGTCTATTATCGGCAGCTCGCCGATTTTGATCGGCCGCTGATCATTCAGAACGCGCCCGCGCCCATTGGCACGCCGCTGTCGCCGCGCGAACTGGTCGAGCTGCTGGCCGCCGAGCGCAATGTTCAGTATATCAAGGAAGAGACGATTCCGATTCTGCAGCACATCAATCAGATTATCGAATTGGACGAGGGCAATTGCCTGGGTGTCTTCGGCGGCGCCAACGGCATCTATCTGATCGACGAGCTGCAGCGCGGCGCCTGCGGCAATATGCCCGCCGGCGGCATGGTGGATGTGCAGGTCAAAATCTACGATCTATACCATATGGGAGATGTTGAAGCAGCCGAGCGCATCCACTTTCAGTTGCTGCCGCTGCTCAATTACGCCATGGTTTATGGTGTCTCGCTGCACAAATATGTCTTGTGGCGGCGCGGCGTCATTGACTCGCCTTTCGCGCGCGATCCGCAGAAGATCAGCCTGAATCATGACGACATTCTGGCTGTCGAGCGCTTGTGGCGGCGCATCGCTGAGCATACGGTCGCCGAGTTTTCCTTCAACTAGCGCCTGGCCAACGCGCGCTAGTAGGTCCAGGCGCGCGGCAGCGGTCGCTCAATCTCCAGCAGTCGCTGCAAAAGCGTCTTGCGGCAATCCGCCAGCACCGCCGCGTTCTCTTCGCGAGCAGCGACGTCAAAGTACTCGCCGGGATCGGCGTTAATATCCCACAAGCTTTCCCGCCCGTCCTCATGAACGAGATAACGATAGCGCTCGCTGCGCAGGCACTTCCAGCCGGCGCCTTCGGTTAACGCGATGGCCTTGCGCCGGGCGTCCCGCCCCTCGATCACAGTCGCCAAACTTTCGCCTTGCATGAATGGCGGGATCTGAATCCCGGCCAGCTCCAGCAATGTCGGCGCGATATCGACCGCTTCGGCCACGCCGCTATGCGCTTTGCCGCGCACTCCAGCGGGCGCTGACACGATTAGCGGCACGCGGCTCACGGCGTCATCGGCCGGGTAACCCTTGCCGTAGCGCAGGTGATCGCCTAGCCACTCGCCGTGGTCGGATGTGAAAACGACAATCGTATTGTTCCGCTTGCCGCGCGCTTCCAGGCTGTCGAGGATTTTGCCCACGTAGTGATCCACTTCGCTGATCATGGCGTAGTAGCCCTGTCGCGCCCGCCGCAATTGCGCGTCGGAGAATTGCGCTTCCGGCGCCAATGGGCGCTGCGCGTTGATGCGGTCGGGGAAATCCGGCAGCGACAGCGCGTCGACATCGTAAAGATCGAGAAATCTCTGCGGTACCATCCAGGGGGCGTGCGGCGAGTAGAAGCCGGCTATACACAAGAATGGCTCGTCGCCGCTTTGCTCGATGTACGCCATCGTCTGCTCGCTGACAAAGGCGCTGTGCGTCAAGCCGTCGTCAGCAGCGAAAGGGATGGCGCCGTCGAAGTCATGCCGGCCCTCCGGATCGCCACGATGCGCGACGCCGTCGTTAATGCCCATGGCCCGCTGCCATTCGCGCGTCATCGGCGGAATGCCGGCGCTGATGCCATCCATTTGCTCGGGCGCCTTGCGCCGCGCCCAGGCGCGATAAGCATCCTCGTAAACGCCGGGTTCGTCGGCGATTTCCAGGTGATCGAAGCCGTAATCCGGGTGCGGCAGGCGGTGATCACGATTGGCGTGCGGCAAGAAGTGCAGCTTGCCGATATTGGCCGTGCGAAACCCGTATTGCTTGAAGATTCTCGGCAAAGTCAAGAGGTCATCCGGCACAGGAACGCCCATGTGGGTAATGCCGAGCGATGAGGGGTAGCGCCCCGAGAGCATGCTGACGCGGCTGGGCATACAGACCGGGTTCTGCACAAAATGATGCGTAAAGTTGACGCCGTTGGCGGCCAACTTGTCAAGATTCGGCGTGATGATTTCCCGATTGCCATTGGCGCCAAGCGCGTCCCAGCGCTGCTGATCCGTATATAGAATGAGCATATTGGGACGCTTCATAGTTTTGCTCCCGCTTTGGTCAACCCGGCGTATTCTAACATGCCGCGCCGATAGCGGGGTGAAGCCAATGTTGGCGGAATCCCCGGCTGCGGACTATGATTGTAGTTGCTTTCATGACTGTGCAGCGCCTTGCCAAGCGGGGACGCTAGTCAAAGCGGCTCGGGCTTGGCGAAGGTCAGACGAAAGGGAACAACATGGTCATCGCGGATTTCGAAAATATCAGTCGCGTGGAGCATTCGCAGGAGGCCTTCGCGCAAGCCCTCCGCGACAATCTCTATTACACGCGCGGCCAGGCGATATACACGGCGACGCAGCACGATCTCTTTGTCGCCCTGGCCCACACCGTGCGCGACTACATGATGTTCAACTGGCAGCAGAATGTAGATTGCTACTTTCGCCAAAATCCAAAGTTTGTGTATTACTTGTCGGCCGAGTACCTGGTGGGGCAGCAGCTGGAGCAGAATCTGCTCTATACCGATACTTACGATTTGGCGCGGCAAACCATGGAAAAGCACGGCATCGACCTCGCCGATCTCATCGCCCTTGACATTGAGCCCGGTTTGGGCAATGGCGGCCTGGGCAGGCTGTCCGCCTGTTTCATGGACTCGCTGGCGACGCTCGACATCCCGGCCGTCGGCTACGGCATTCGTTACGAGTACGGCATTTTCCGCCAATCTTTCCGCGACGGCTGGCAGATTGAAAGCCCGGACGAGTGGCTCTACTACGGCAACCCCTGGGAATTCCCCCAGCCGGACGACATGGTCGAGGTCGGCTTCGGCGGGCGCACCGAGCATTATACCGACGCTGACGGCGCCTATCGCGTCCGCTGGATTCCGGGGCAGACCATCATGGGCCAGCCCCACCACACGCTTGTTCCCGGCTATCGCACCAAGACCGTCAACATGCTGCGTCTTTGGAGCGCCCGCGCCACCCGCGAATTCGACTTGCAGCTTTTTGATGTCGGCGATTATTCGCGCGCAGTCGAGCAGAAGACCAGCTCCGAAAATGTCACCAAGGTGCTATACCCCAATGACAATACGCCGCAAGGCAAGGAATTGCGCCTGAAGCAGCAGTACTTCTTTGTGGCCTGCTCGCTAAACAATATCATCAAGCGCTTCATGATCAAAAACGCCGAATGGGAGGAACTGCCGCGGGTCGCCGTCATCCACCTCAACGATTCGCACCCGGTTATAGCCATCGCCGAGTTAATGCGCCTGATGATCGACCAATACCAGCTGGGCTGGGAGCGCGCCTGGAAGATCACCACGGCTACCTTCGCGTCGACGCAGCACACCTTGCTGCCGGAAGCGCTGGAGAAGTGGCCGGTCTGGTTGATGCAGCGCGTGCTGCCGCGCCACCTGGAAATCATCTATGAGATCAATCGCCGCTTCCTGGACGAGGTGCGCATGACCTATCCGAACGACGCCGGTCGCGTCGAGCGCATGTCGATCATTGAAGAGGCGGCCGAAAAACAAGTGCGCATGGCCAATCTGGCCTGCATCGGCAGCTACTCGATCAACGGCGTGGCCGAGCTGCAATCAGATCTATTGAAGTCGCGCGTGTTCACTGACTTCGCCGATATGTGGCCCGATAAGTTCGGCAATAAAACCAATGGCGTGACGCCGCGGCGCTTCATGCGCCTGGCCAACCCCATCCTGGCCGACCTGATCAGCCAACGCATCGGCGACGGCTGGCTGACCAACCTGGACGATTTGGCGCAGCTGGAAGCCTACGTGGACGACCCCGAGTTTCGCGCGGCCTGGCGCGCCATGAAGACGGCCAACAAGCAGCAACTGGCGGATTTCATCGGCGACCGACTTGGCCTGGCGGTCGATACCAGTTCCATGTTTGACGTGATGGTCAAGCGCTTGCACGAATACAAGCGGCAGCTTATGAAAGCGCTGCACATCGTCCATCTGTATCAGCGGCTGAAGCTGGACCCGAATGCCGAGCAAGCCCCGGTCACTTTCGTTTTTGGCGCCAAAGCCGCGCCGGGTTACCACATGGCCAAGCTGATCATCAAGCTGATCAACTCAATCGCCGATGTCGTCAACCGCGATCCGATTTCGGCCGAGCGCCTGCGCGTGGTATTCATCCCGAATTTCAATGTCACATCCGGCCAGCTGATATATCCGGCTGCGGACATCTCGGAGCAGATTTCGCTGGCCGGCAAGGAAGCGTCCGGCACGGGCAATATGAAGTTCGCGCTGAACGGCGCCCTGACCGTCGGCACGCTCGACGGCGCCAATATCGAAATCCGCGACAAAGTGGGGGCGGAGAATTTTTTCCTGTTCGGCTTGACCACCGAGGAAGTCTTCGCGGCGAAAGCGCGCGCCTATAACCCGCGCGACTACGTTGAGTCTGATGCCGCGCTGCGCGACTCTATTGACTGGATCGCTGGCGGGCAGTTCTCCGGCGGCGACACCGAGATCTTCCGCCCTATCGTCGATTCGCTGCTCTACCACGACGAGTATATGATCTGCGCCGATTTCGCCAGCTACCTGGATTGCCAGCGGCAAGTCGCCACAGCCTATGCCGACTCGGAACGGTGGACGACGATGTCCATACTCAACGCGGCGCGCTGCGGCTTTTTCTCGTCGGATCGCACCATTGCGGAATACAATCGCGACATCTGGCAGGCGTCGATTCTTGATTTGGCGGATTAGGCGAGATTGTCTTCACTGCGTGGAAGGACAGGCTGGCGCCAACAGATTCTGCAGGGATTCTTGAATCTGCTTGTAATTTTGCTGGGGGGGGGTAGAATTGTCGCTTGTTGGCGTACGGATTGCGTGGTCGTTCGGCACCTGCACCAGTTAATTGCGGTAGACGTGAAGAAAGGCGCCTATGAGAGATTCCCGATAACGAAAGCGGTGATTTTCTGAAAACCAAAGGAGATACGACAATGGTCAAACGACTTACTCTGATTCTAACCGTGGCGCTGCTTGTCGCCGTGATGCTGGTATTGTCGATGCCAATGAGCGCGGTTGCGCAGGACGCGGAACCGACGCCAATTGTTGGCGCTTTCGGCGGCGGCGAGACCAAGATATCCTACTGGAACGGCTTGACCGGTTCGGACGGCGTCACCATGAACGAGATGCTGGCGCAATTCGCGGACGAGAATCCTGAATTTGAGGTAACCAGCGAGATCATCCCGTGGAACACGCTCTACGCCAAGCTGCAAGCCGCGTTTGTCGCCAATCAGCCGCCGGACCTCATCCTGATGCACGCGTCGGAAGTTCCGCAATTCGCCAACTTCGGCGTCTTGATGGACTTGGGCCCCTGGTATGCCGGCAATGGCGGCTGGTTCGACGAGAACGACATCTCCGAGATTACTTACTCGGGCATGCAGTATCAGGGCGTAACATACGCTATTCCGTTGGACAATCATGGCCGCGGTCTCTGGATCAACACGGACATGTTTGACGCGGCCGGCGTGGACACTGATCCGGCGACTGCGCCGGACAACTACGAAGATTGGGTAACGCTGATGCAAGCGGTGACCCTGGATGCTGACGGCAACAACGCCGCTGACCCCGAATTCGATTCCGAAAATGTTGTGCAGTGGGGTTACGTCGTGGGCGAGTGGCCGCGCGTGAACTTCTTAAGCGCGCTGGCGCAGCACGGCGGAGAATTGGTGTCGGCAGACGGGCAGATTACCGTCAATTCCGATGCCGGCATAGCCGCCTTGCAGCAGACTGTGGACCTCGTCTATGAACACAACGTGTCTCCACCGCCGGCCGGATTTGACACCTGGCAAGGCTTCGCCAGCGGCTCGGTCGCGATCATTCCAACCGGCACCTGGTTCCGCAATTTCGCAGTCGACCAGACGGACATCAACGGAATGGCTTGGCCACAGGTTCAATTTGGCGCGCAACCCGCCACCTGGTTTGGCATCCATGCCTTTATGCTGCCGGCAATTTCCACGCCGGAAAAAGCCGAGGCGGTACAGACCTTGTTGCAGTGGATCAGCGCGAATCAGGCGACTTGGGCCGGCTCCGGGCAAGTTCCTGCGCTGCTTTCAGTTCAAGCCTCTCTTGACGCGGTGAACTATCCCTCCAACATTTTGTTGGGCCAGACCTTCACCGAATACGGCATCCTCGACTATACCAGCACGGTAACTCAGGAAATGTACGCAGCGCTGGATCCGGAATTGGATGCCGCGCTGAATAACCTGAAGTCTGTCGAAGATGCCTTGAACGATGCCGCAGAGCGCATGCAGCAGGTGCTTGACCGCGCCATGTAGCGGCTTGCCCGATTTAAGTTGGACAGTTTCCGAGGTGGGGCAGTAAACGCTGCCCCACCCGCTGGATTATCGGGAGTATGGGGCGCGAGCAGGTTGAGGGGATAGTGGCGTGAATTCCAAATCTATCTCAAGCATTGGTGTAAAGGGGCGCTTGACCTTAACCCTGAAATCGCGCGAGGCGCTGGCCGCTTACGCATTCCTGGCCCCGTTCATGGTTTTCTTTTCGATTTTCGTCGTGCGCGCGGTGGTGGAAGCTGTGCGCATGAGCTTTTATGATTGGCATATCCTGCGCCCGATGCGGCCTTACATCGGGATCGACAATTATGTTGAGCTCATAAATGACAAAGTCTGGTGGATATCGCTGCAAAACACCATTGTCTTTACCGCGCTTACAGTCGTCGGCACGACAGTCGTTGCGCTGGCGGCGGCGGTGGCGGTCACGCGCCCGATCAAGGGACAGAGTTTCTTTCGAGTGCTTCTCTATATGCCGAGTTTGCTATCGGTCGGCGCCGTAGGTTTGATATGGGTTTGGCTGCTGAATACGCAATTTGGCATCATCAATTATGGCTTGAGTTTTTTTGGCGTCCGGCCGGTGAATTGGCTGGGCGATCCTGGTTTGGTTATACCTTCTTTGAGCCTCACGACAATATGGTGGGGCTTCGGCTTTCCAATGCTGATATTCATAGCGGGATTGCAGGGCATACCGGAACAACTGTATGAGGCGGCGCGCATTGATGGCGGCAGCAACCGGGATCTCTTCTTATATATTACTTTGCCATTGCTGCGGCCAACGATCCTGTTCGTGACGGTAACGGGCGTGATATCTCACTTTCAAGTCTATGGCCAGCCCTTCATCATGACCACCGGCGGGCCGGGGCGTTCGTCATATTCGCTGATATTCTACTTGTATCAAATCGCCTGGACCGCGTTCCGCATGGGTTACGGCGCGGCGGTGGCGGTTTGCATTGCTGTAATCATGGCTGTGATGACCAGCGTTCAGTTTATCGTCCTCAGCCGCCGCATTGAATATTGACGGGTAATTCTCTATGAAGCCTGAGCGGTCAATTCTACCGCAACATACGATCACCTATGTCTTCCTGACATTGCTGGGATTGTTCGTCGTGTTCCCCATGCTGATTGCGGTGTCGCAGTCATTCATGACAAATCAGGAGGTGAATCGCTGGCCGCCCCAGATCATACCGGTCGAGCCGACGCTGCAAGCCATTAACGCTGTTTTGACGCAGCAGGATCTGCGCTTGGATCTGTGGCTGCGCAACAGCCTTATCGCGGCAACGGGATATACAGCGGCGGTGCTGGTGTTATGCGCGCCGGCCGCCTTTGCTTTCGCTCGCCTCAGATTCCCCGGCAACAATATTCTTTTCGGCTTCTTATTGGTCACGATCATGATCCCGTCGCAGGTGACTTTGATTCCCAATTACCTGCTCATGCGCGATTTGCAGTGGCTGGATACCTTTAACGCGCTTGTTTTTCCCGGCGCCGCCAATGTCTTTGGCGTATTCCTGCTGCGCCAGTTCTTCATTCAAGTTCCCACCGATTTGGAAGAAGCGGCTGTCCTCGACGGCGCGGGATACTTCGGGCGCTTCTGGCATGTCATCCTGCCACTGTCGCGCAATGCTTTGACCGCGCTTGGCATATTCGTCTTCTTATTCCACTACAATGACTTGTTCTGGCCCTTCATTGTCACCAATAGCCTGGAAACGCGCACCTTGCCTGTTGGGCTTGCCATTTTGAATTCGTCCTACGCCGGCCAGTACCGACCGATGGTTCTGTCGGGAGCGGTGTTGTCTTCGATTCCCATTTTGATTGTGTATATCATCTTCCAGCGACAGATAATTCAGGGGATTACCTTGACCGGTATGGGCGGCCGCTGATGAACAGCCCGCTTTCGAAGACAGTTGGCAATTGAACGAACAAGCCCGCCTTGCTCCGACTCTAGCGCCGCACAAGTTTGATTATCAGCAAAAGGAAATAGAATGAGCACATCGACGTCCGCCCGTCTGTACATCGACACCAAACGCGTTATCAGCGAGATATCGCCGCTGCTCTTCAGCGGCTTCGCTGAACATATGGGTCGCTGCATCTATGAAGGCATCTATGACCCGGCATCGCCCCATGCCGACCAGAACGGCTTGCGCCATCTTCGTCAGCGGCTATCGCTGGGAGGACGGCATCGGGCCCAAAGATCAGCGGCCGAGCCTGCGCGAGCTGGCCTGGCAGTCTATCGAGAGCAATCAATTTGGCACGGACGAGTTCTTGCAATTCTGCCGCGAAATCGACACGGAGCCGATGTTGGCGGTTAATCTTGGCACGGGCGGCATTCAGGACGCGGCCAATCTGGTGGAGTATTGCAACGCGCCGGTCGGCAGCAAGTACGCTGACATGCGCGCCGCGAACGGCCAGAGCGGTCCCTACGGCGTCAAGTATTGGTGCCTGGGCAACGAGATGGATGGCCCCTGGCAAATCGGCCACTTGGAAGCCGCCGAATACGGGACGAAGGCGCGCGAAGCGGCCAAACTGATGCGCCTGCAGGACGACGCGATTGAGTTGGTGCTATGCGGCTCATCAAGCTCCAAGATGCCGACCTATCCCGAATGGGATCGCATCGGGCTGGAACTCTGCTGGGAGCAGGTTGACTATCATTCCATGCACTATTACGCCGACAACCTGGAGGACGACACGCCCAGCTACCTGTCACTGAGCGCCGCCTTCGAAGACTACGTCGACACGGTCGCCGCAGTGCTGCGCTATGTAAAAGCCAAGGCGCGTTCCAAGCACGATGTCTACCTGTCCTGGGACGAGTGGAACGTCTGGTACAAAGCGCGTGACTTGAGCGACACGCGAGGCAACTGGAGCGAGGCGCCGCATCTGATCGAAGAGGTCTACAACCTGGAAGACGCGCTGGTGGTGGCGCA
>CAZWCV010000078.1:1924-17101 GCA_964632725.1 uncultured Anaerolineaceae bacterium | reverse complement strand
CTACTTCCTGAACCCGCCTGACATCGGCGGACGCTACAGCGCGCTCAGCTATTTTGGCATGGTTCCGGCTGCGCTGATCGGCCTCGACCTCAAGGAGCTGTGGGCCCGCGCCGACACCATGCTGGCGACCAACCGCGAAAGCATCCCTTCGACTTATCACCCCGGGTTGCTGCTGGGCGCGGTCATCGGCGCGCTGGCGGGCGAGGGCCGCGACAAGGTCACCATCTGCACCTCGCAATCGCTGACCAGCTTTGGCAATTGGGCCGAGCAGTTGCTGGCGGAGAGCCTGGGCAAGGAGGGGGTGGGGGCGCTGCCTGTGTTTGGCGCCACCATCGGCAAGCCGCACGACTACGTGACCGACCGCCTTTTCATCTACCTGCGCGTGGACAAGGACCCCGATGTCGCCGAGAAAGACGCGGCCGTGCGGGCGCTGCGCGAGGCAGGCCACCCGCGCGTGACTATCCGCCTGGCCGATCGCTTCGCCATCGCCGGCGAGTTCTTCCGCTGGGAATACGCAACCGCCATCGCCGGCGCGCTCCTGGGCGTCAACCCCTTCGACGAGCCCAATGTCACCGAAGCCAAAGACGCTACTAAAGCGCTGCTGCAAGTCGTGGTCGAGCAGGGCAGCTTGCCGGCGGACGCGCCGCTGATGACCGGCGACGGGCTCGAGTTGTACGCCGACGAGGTCACGCTGGAGCCCTTGCGCGAGCTTTGCCATCACCACGGTTTTGACGGGAATGACGCCGTCCAGGTTATCGCCGCGCAAATGGCCGGCACTAACGCGGGCGATTATTTCGCCTTCCACATCTATTTCACGCCCGACGCGGACGAACTTGGTCTGATCGAGCAGATTCAGCGGCGCCTGCGGCACGTGACCAAACGGGCTGTCACCATCGGCTACGGCCCGCGCTATTTGCACAGCACCGGGCAGTATCACAAAGGCGGCGGCAATAACGGCGTCTTCTGGCAGCTGACGGCCGATGCCGCGCCCGACCTGGATATCCCGGGACTGGACCATAGCTTTGGCGCGCTCTTCGCCGCTCAAGCCGCCGGCGACTTGCAGGCGCTGCGCAAGCATGAGCGGCGCGCCATCCGCCTGCATCTGACCGGCGATCGCAGCCTGGGCTTGCGCAAGCTGCTGACGGCGATTGAGTTTGTGGAGTCGCGGCGGAGCTAAGGGGCGGCCGCATCGCCTGAAAAAAGAAAACCCGCCTCGTTTGAGACGGGTTTCTTTGCGTGTAGACGGATCTACTTAGTCAATCACGGTCACAGCGCTGGCCTGCATGCCGCGCCGGCCTTCAACGGCAAGGAATTCTACCCGCGCGCCTTCGTCAAGCGTGCGATAGCCCGTGCCCTGGATTTCCGAGTAATGTACGAACAGATCATCGCCGTCTACCTGGGAGATGAAACCATAGCCCTTTTCGGCGTTGAACCATTTGACAGTACCTTGCAGACGTTGTTCCGACATGTTCTTGATACTCCTGATAGAGAAACGATTAACTGGGTTGTGCCACAGTCTTGCTTATGAACGCAATCGCCCGACATGCCGGACGACGCGCGCGCCGCGATGAGAGACGGCCGCGAGACAGCAGGAATCGACGCCGTTGTGCAGCTTCCGCACCGCTCACTTTGCTCTCTGGGGGACTGATGGGCGCCTACCCACGGCGCCAATGTGGAGAAAACTGATCATGTGTTCCTGTTTACCACGTTGCCACCACAGTGTAGCAGTCGCAAACGCATCTGGCTAGGGCGAGTTGGAATTTCGTTGCTGCGAGTCCGCGTCCGCCCAAATGCGCGCGACGATTCCCGCCAGCAGCCAGCCGATCAGCAGGCTGTAAAGCGGCGCGACAATGGCGTAATAGCGCGGCTCAATGCCGGAGAATGTCGCCAGCAGGACCAGGCAAGTCAGCAAGAGCGCGGCGGCGCAGGTCAAGAGCCAGTCGCGACGCCAGATTGCCGCGATCAGCGCCAGCGGCGTTGTAACCTTGATGGCGTTCCAGGGTGTGAAGAGCGCGCTGAAAATTGCCGCGCCCGGCCGCCATAGCCGGTGCCCGTTGTACTGCTTGCTTTCCGCCGCCTGGAAACCCAGCAGATTCTCTCCCCGCCAGGTTATATCTTCGCTGCGGTCGAGGTACATATAATCGAAGCGCGCTTCGGCCGGGTTCTGCGCCAGCGACGAGACGGTCGTACTAATGACTCCGCCTATGAATTGCAGGGGGTCCGCCGCAACGGTCTCCCACAGCAGACCGGCCAGCAACCTGTCGACTTCGCAGGGCCCCAGATACCAGTACAAGTCCGCCGGGTAATTGGTGGAGATCGTTTCGCCCAAGGCGCCGGGCTGCCCGGCCAGGAAAGCTTGCTTTTCCGCTTCGCCCAGCCAGGTATCGGGAATGCGCCAAAGAGCATATTTGGCCGAATCCAGGTAGCCCTCCGCCGGGTTGGCCGATGGCAGCGCCAGCAGCCGCGCGTACTCGGCGGAATAGGGCCCGTTGCCTGCGCGCGGATAGACGCCTTTTTCGTGCAGGCTCTGCACGCTGCGGAAAGCCGAGATGCAGCTCAGCGAAGCGACGCCGGTGGAGGGCAGGTGAATCAGGAGCGTGTACGCGCCCAGGATAAGGCCGCTGATGCCCCCGACCAGCGCGAAAAGCGCGACTCGCTGCCGCAGCGGGACATGCCGCCAAAACAGGAAGCTGACGCCATAGACCGCGACCAAGGGCGCGAAGTTCAAGCGCGCCAAAGTCATGATGCCCATGCCCAAAGCGGCAATGGCGACTAAAGCGAATCGGCGGCGCGCAGTCGCTGCCCAGGCCAGCTGCGCCAGCCAGAGCGCGCCAACCAGGGTCAGCGCTATCAGCCAACCCGGCAGCAGCAGATGCGCCCACTGCAGCGCGAAAGGATCCAGCAGAACGACCAGAGCTGTGATCAAGGCGCAGCGCCGGTCGAAACGCCGCCGCAGCAAGTCATAGACCATGAAGGGAATCGCGCTGCAGGCGCTTGTTTGCAGCAGTAAAAACAGGCGGTCGCCCAGCCGTCCCAGGGCGCTGGTCAGATTCCAGATTGGCGACATGACGAAGGCGTAACCGGTGTTGTAACGGATGTTGCCGATGAGCAGATTGCCTTCGGCCAATTCGCCCATCATATAAGCTTGCGCGGCCTGATTGTCATCGAAGTTGACCGTGCCCAGCGGATAACTCAGGTACATCGCACCCTGCACCAGCAGGGTCGCCAGCAACAGCGTCAGCCAGTGACGGCGCGCTTGCCCGCAGGCCCCGTCGCCGCCGGTCGACCCCCTCATCGTACGCGCCTGCTGATTCGCCCCGACATATCCGCCAGGAACCAGCCGATCAGGATGGTATACAGCGGCGCCAGGGCGGCGTAATAGCGCGGCTCGATATTGGTGGCCACAGAGATGACCAGCAAGCCCGCGAGCAGCAGCAGCGCGACAGTCGCCAACAACCAGTCGCGCTTCCAGAGGGCCGCAGCTACCGCCAGGGGCGTCAGCAGCTTGAGCAGATTGAGCGGCGCGAAGAGGGCGCTGAAAACGGCGATGCCCGGCTGCCATACGAGATTTCCTTTGTACAGCGGGCTGTGCGCGCGCTGGAAGCCCAGCGCGCCTTGGTCGTGGAATTCGATGTTCTTGAGCGAATCCAGATACATATTGGGGAAGCCGTCTTCCGGGGGCAACTGAAGCAGCATCATAAATGTACTGCGCAGGGATCCCGCCGCCAACTCCAGGGGTTGCACCGCGATCGCCTCCAGGAAGACCTTGATTTGCAGCGCGTTATTCTCGCAAGGGCCCAGAAACCAGTTGGGCGCCAGCGCATGCCAAACCACCGGTATCTCATCTGGCGCTTCGCCCAAAGGTTGATTCAGGTAAGCTTCGACTTCGGCTTGGCTGAACCAGGAGCCGGGGTTGCGCCAATACTGCAAAGTATAGGCGTAGGAGCTGAGGTCTTTGTCTGTCGGCAGCGCCACTAGCCGGGCGTAATGCGCCGAGTGAGGCCCGTTGGACGCCAGCACGGGTATGCGCTTGTCTGTGGCGCTCTGGAGCAGGTTCATGCCGGAGATGCAATTGAGCTGCGTCGTTCCGGTGGAGGGCAGATGGATGAAAAGCGTATAGGCGCCCAGAATGCCGCCCGCGATAACGCCGACCAATCCCAGCAGCCTGAGGCGTTCGGCCCGCGGAATATGCCGCCAGAGCAAAACACTCAGGCTGAAGACCGCCACCACAGGCGCGAAGTTCAGCCGCGCCAGCGTCGCCAGACCCAGCGCCACGGACGCCAGGGCCACCAGCGCCAGTCGCCTGCGCTGCGAAGTCGACCAGGCGCGCTCGGTGATCCAGAGCGCAAACACAGTCAAGAGCGCGATCAGCCAGATCGGCAGGTAGACATGCGCCCACTGCAATCCGAAGGGATCCAGCAAGACCGTCAGCGCTGTGATAATGGCCGTCCGCGCGTCGAAGCGCCGGCGCATCATATCGTAGACCAGGAAGGGGATGGCGCTGGCCGCGGTGAGTTGAATCAGCAGGAAGAAGCGGTCATGATTCGGCCCCAGCTGACGAGTCAGCGAGTGAAAGGGCCACATCATGAAGGGATAACCCGTGTTGTAGCGGACGTTGCCGATTAGCAAGTTGCCTGCCCGCAGCTCTTCCATCAGGAATGTTTGCGCGGCCTGGTTGTCGTCGCGCCCGGGGACGGGCAGCGGGTAGCTGAAATACAGCGCGCCGCGAACCAGAAGCGTGGCGATGAGAATGATGAGCCAGTGGCGTTGAACCTGGCGCCTTGATGCGATTGCGGAACGGGTCGCGCTTTCCATGCAGTAAATTATACGCGACGCGGCGCAGTTTGCTCGCGTCAGACAGATATCGCCATGCGATACAAGCGCGGCGCTTGCTCGGCTATTACGGCTTCGTCGCTGCGCCAGGCGAAGTGTTCGCCGACGCCGCCGTATTCGAAGGCCAGGGTATCGGGCCGGCGCCACTTGCCCTGACGGATTTGGCTCAGCGCCCACTCGGCGATAACCCAGTCCTTGTCCGTCATCGCGAAGTGGTCCTGGCGGACGCCGTTCTCGTCCGGCTCGGGTAGAATGCCCACAACATGCAGCTCTCGCAGCGCATGCACGGGCAGGGCCTCGAGATAGGCTTTGACGTCTGCTTGCCCCATGCCCTCGCAAGCGCGGATGGCGTGGGCGATATCGAGCAAAAAGCCGCAACCCGCGCGGCGAACGACTTCAGAAATGACCGCCGGATCAACCACCTCCGGAAGCATGTCGTCATTCCAGCCCGGGTCGGGAAAGGGAATGTTCTCGATCACGATAGCTTCAACGGGGATCTGATCGCCTAGAGACTCCAGGTCTTGTACCGCGCGCTCAATGACCGCTTCGGCTGATACGGCTTGCGGCGAAGAAAAGTCTCTCCTGTTCGCGGTGAAGTGGGTGTTGATTACCCGGGTATCGGTCTGATCCAGCCAGCGCTGCAACCTGGTCGTATCAGCGGCTTGCAAGCGTCCGCGGCCGGCCAGCAGCGAGCAATGGACGTATACCTTGTGAAATCCGCTGACATGCTCGACCAGATCGGGCCAGTCGGGGCACTTGAATAGGTCGACTCCTATCGCGCCTTCGCGCCAGAGATTCTCCGCTTGCGGTGAATAATTGATGGCGAATTGCATGGCGTGGCCTCGCGTTCATGAGCTACTTCGAGTTTATACGTTGTCTGCAAGGCACATCCTTAGGGAGAGATCGGTAATGTATGCGGGTTTTGTAGGGGCGACACTGTGTGTCGCCCGAACATTCACGATTACATATGGGGCGAGCCAAGGCTCGCCCCTACACATCCACTTTGCGCGCGTCGTGTCTTTGCGCCCGCCGATAGTCGCCATGCGCATCCTCAGGCCGTCTAGCCGACGGGCTGGCCGATATGTTATCATCAGTGGCGATGCGCGGCGCAATGAATCCGGTTTGATGACGACAATTCTGCTCATTCGGCACGCAACCAACGACTCGGTCAAGGCGGGTAGTCTGGCCGGACGGACGAAGGGCGTGCATCTCAACGACGAGGGGCGGGCGCAAGCCGCCGCCCTGGGTGAACGCCTGGCGCCGGCGCCGCTCGGCCAGCTTTACGCCAGCCCGCTCGAGCGCACCATGGAAACCGCCGCCGAAATCGCTCGGCATCATGCTCAACTGCAGGTGGTGACCCACAGCGCGATCGGCGAAGTGGATTATGGCGACTGGCAGGGCAAGTCCATCAGCGAGTTGCAGCGGCGCAAAATGTGGGACGTGGTGCAGGAATACCCGTCGCGCGCTCGTTTTCCCAATGGCGAGACCATGCGCGGCGTGCAAACGCGCATCGTCAACGCGATTGAAGCGCTGGCGCAGCGGCATCCCAACGAGATGATCGCCCTGGTTTTCCATGCCGACTTGATCAAGATGACCCTGGCGCATTACCTGGGCATGCACCTGGATGTCTTTCAACGCATCGTGGTCTCGCCGGCCTCGATCAGTACGCTGCAGCTGGGGCATAGCCGCCCCTACATCGTCAGCATGAATGACATCGCGCACGTATTGGCATTGAAGCGAGATCAGCCAGAAACGCCCGGCTAAGGCGGGAATTCACTCGGCCAGCGGTATTGCGCTGCCGGCGGATGGAGGGAAACATGAGCAACGTGATAGAACTCAATCCGGTCGATTTCGTCACTATCGGCACCATCGGCCCCAAGGGACGGCGCACCTTCCATCTGCAAGCCGGCCAGGACAATCGCATCGTCTCCTTCACCATCGAGAAGGAACAGGCGCAGGCGCTTTCATCGGCGATTTCGGAGTTGCTGGATGATATCGACTCCAGCGCCGCGACCCGCACCGAAGCCGATTTCAGCCAGCTCGATATGGAATTGCGCGAACCGATCGAGCCGCTGTTTCGTATTTCTCAGCTGGGATTGGCTTACGAAGCCAACGACAACAAGATTATCCTGGTCGTCCAGGAATTTGTGCCCCAGGCTGACGACGAATATGACGCGGACGACGGCGCCGCGCCGGACGGTCTGGATGATATCGACGACATTGAAGACCTGGACGCGCTGGAAGAAGAGGAAGCGCGCGAAGCCTTTAACTTGTTCGAGAGCAACGAAGGCGAGCCGCAGGTCGTGCGCATGTGGTGCACGCGCGAGCAGATGCGCGCCCTCAGCCTGCACGCCATGGACACGGTGAAGTCCGGCCGGCCCGACGCCAAGCAGAACGGCCGCATCATCTTTTACTGGTCCTGAGTGGGACGCAGCGCTTTGTTACAATGAGGATGCGCAGATGATGATGGGGAATAGCGAGCAAGCGCCATGATAGCCAAAACCCGCCAAATGACTGTCGAGGAGTACCTGGCTTATGACGAAGCCAGCGAAATCCGCAACGAATACATCGACGGAGAGCTTTTATCTATGCCCGGTGGCTCAGGAAATCACAACGCAATTGTCGCGAGCGTAATTGTTGCGCTCGGTAGCGCGCTTTCGGACTATGACTGCCTGCTTTACGCCAGCCAAATGCGCGTCCAGATCGACGAGACCAGGTATGTCTATCCCGATGTTAGCGCGGTCTGCGGCGAATCGCGCTTCGCGGACGAGAACGAGGTTACGCTGCTGAATCCTGCTGTAGTTGTTGAGGTGACATCACCCTCCTCGGATATTCGCGATCACACCACCAAGCTGGAGCTTTACGGCGCCGTGCCCAGCATTGAAGGCTACCTCATCCTCGACCAGGAGCGCGTCTTCGCCGAGTGGTACACGCGCGCCGAGGGCGACTGGCGTTTGCAGCAGTATTCGGACTTGAATGATGTAATTCCGCTGGAACCGTTAGGCATCGGTTTGCCCCTGGCGCGAGTATACAGCCGGGTTCGTCTTGACCGCTGATAGCGCAAGGCAAGCGAAAGACGAGTGGGAAAGACCAACAGGATTCGATTATGGCTGAAATCATCCGCCAAATGACTGTCGAAGAGTACCTGGCTTATGACGAAGCCAGCGAAATCCGCAACGAATACATCGACGGAGAGCTTTTATCTATGCCCGGTGGCTCAGGAAATCACAACGCAATTGTCGCGAGCGTAATTGTTGCGCTCGGTAGCGCGCTTTCGGACTATGACTGCCTGCTTTACGCCAGCCAAATGCGCGTCCAGATCGACGAGACCAGGTATGTCTATCCCGATGTTAGCGCGGTCTGCGGCGAATCGCGCTTCGCGGACGAGAACGAGGTTACGCTGCTGAATCCTGCTGTAGTTGTTGAGGTGACATCACCCTCCTCGGATATTCGCGATCACACCACCAAGCTGGAGCTTTACGGCGCCGTGCCCAGCATTGAAGGCTACCTCATCCTCGACCAGGAGCGCGTCTTCGCCGAGTGGTACACGCGCGCCGAGGGCGACTGGCGCTTGCAGCAGTATTCGGACTTGAAGGATGAGATTCCGCTGGAAGCGCTTGGCGTCAGCCTGCCCCTGGCCCAAGCCTACCGCAAGATCGTAATTGAAGATTAGGTTTTCCCCGACCGCTTTGCGCCGCCGCTGGCCATCAAGTTACAATAATTGCTGTGCCCTCACTAGCCAGGTCAGCCGCCGATGAGCGTCACCCGCGTACACACCGCCCGCGCACTCGATGAACCGGTTTGCGTCCCCCTGGACGAAGCGGTCGATATCATCGCAAACGGCGAGATGGACGACGAAGTTGGCCTGATGCGCTGGGGCTCGAATTACACTTTCCTGGTCAACATCGTCCGTGCCGACATCCGCCTGATGGCGATCTACAAACCGCGCCGCGGCGAGCGCCCGCTTTGGGACTTCCCCGACGGCACGCTCTGCAACCGCGAAACCGCCTCCTACCTGACCTCGAAGGCGCTGGGCTGGGGCATCGTCCCGCCGACCATCCTGCGCGAAGGCACCCGCGGCCTCGGCTCGGTGCAGCTCTTCATCGACCACGACCCCGAAGAGCACTACTACACCTTCGACAAGCCGCGCTTCCTGCTGCAACTGCAGCGCATCGCCATATTCGACGCCATCGCCAACAACGCCGATCGCAAGGGCGGCCACTGCATCGTCGATGAAGACGGGCGCCTCTGGGGCATTGACCACGGCTTGACCTTCAACGCCAGCGAGAAGCTGCGCACGGTTATCTGGGATTTCGCCGGCGCGCCCATTCCGCCCGAGATGATGGACGATTTGGAGGCTTTCTGCGCCTGCCTGGACGAAGACGGCGACTACGCGCGGGCAATGCGCGAGCTGCTGTCCGACATTGAGCTGCGGATGCTGGGGCTGCGCGTCGAGCGCCTGCTGGAGAGCGGGCTCTTCCCGCTGCCGGGCCCGGGCCCGAATCGCCCCTGGCCGGCGGTGTAAGTCGTCGTGGAGTACCGACTCATCTTTCACCACAAAGACACAAAGCCCACAAAGTATTTTGGTCTGTATGCCATTCTTAGAAGAAGATGTCGGATTCCATGTGCAATCGTGTCGAAACTGGTAGGGGCGACTTATCAAGTCGCCCGTTCACGCATCCTGCCATGTCGACGGGCGACCAGGTTGGTCGCCCCCACACACTCCTTTTGCAGGGAGTTCGTTATTTTGAGTGAGCCAAGTTGTGACTTGCGAGGGGCTTTGCTTAGATTTCAGTTTACAGCGCAGCATCGAACGCGCTGTCGCCTCAGCTTCCTATGCTATAATCGCGGCGCGATTCCACGCACAGACAAGGACACCCCACATGCCCATCACCGCCAAGGGACGCGCATTCGTCGACGACAGCGGCCGCACCCGAATCCTGCACGGCGTCAACCTCAGCGGCGGCAGCAAAGTCCCGGCTGAGCCGCCCGGCTACACCCACCTGCCTGAGAGCCTGGACGAAAAGCGCGACATCAGCTTCGTCGGCCGACCTTTCCCGCTGGAAGAAGCCGACGAGCACTTCGGACGGCTCAAGCACTGGGGGCTGGACTTCCTGCGCTTTGTCGTCACCTGGGAAGCGATCGAGCACGCCGGGCCCGGCCAATACGACGTCGACTACCTCGACTACCTGGAAGCCCTGCTGGAAAAGGCGCATGAGCACGACATCAGCCTTTTCATTGACCCGCACCAAGATGTCTGGAGCCGCTTTTCCGGCGGCGACGGCGCGCCCGCCTGGACCTTCGAAGCGGCCGGCCTGGACGTCGACAGCTTCCATCAGACCGGCGCGGCACTGCTGCATCAGAAGCAGCCGGAGGACTATCCGCATTTGATCTGGGCCAACAACTATTACCGCTTCGCCGCCTTTACCATGTTCACGCTTTTCTTCGGCGGCGAGACCTACGCGCCCGATCTGATGGTCGACGGGCGCAATATCCAGGATTACTTGCAGGAGCGCTACATCAGCGCTTTCGCCCACGCCGCGCGGCGGCTGGGGCATTTGCCAAATGTGCTGGGTTTCGGCACGATGAACGAACCGCACTACGGCTTGATCGGCGTGCCCGATTTGCGCAGCCTGGCGCATTTGCCTTTCCGGCGCGGGGTGATGCCGACGCCGGCGCAAGCGATGTTCCTTGCCAACGGCTTCGCCCAGGATTGCGCCGATTACGGCTCGCCCCTGCCGACCTTTCCGGTGCTGAATGTCGGCACGGAGCGGCTCGACCCGCAGGGCGCCACGGTCTGGCGGGAGGGCTGCGGCGATATCTGGCGCGCGCAAGGCGTATGGGATGTCGACAGCGCCGGGAATCCGCGCTTGCTGCGTCCGGCGCATTTCGCCCGCGCCGACTTCCGGCAGGATTTCCTCAAGCCCTTCAGCCAGCGCTTCGCCGCCGGCATCCACGCCGTCATGCCGCGCGCGCATATCTTCGTCGAAGCCGAGCCCTTTATGCCGCCGCCCAAATACGAGTCAGCCGACAAACTGGTCTACGCGCCGCATTTCTACGAGGGTATGACGCTCTTTACGCGCCGCTTTCATCCCCAGCTCAATTTCGACTTCAGCCGCTTCCGCCCCCTGATCGGCGAACGCTCCATCCGCGACTATCTCAGCCGGCAATTCGGGCGCTTCCGCGAGTTTGCCGATGAGGCCATGGGCGCTGTGCCGGTGGTCGTTGGCGAGTTTGGCATCCCCTTCGACCTGAACGGCGCCGAGGCTTATGAAACGGGCGATTTCACTCACCAGGCGCAGGCGCTGGATTACAACCTGCGCGCGCTGGACGACCAGTTGCTGAGTTACACGCTCTGGAATTACACGCCCGACAACACTAACGCGCGCGGCGACGGCTGGAATGGCGAGGACCTGTCCATCTTCAGCCGCGACCAGCAGCGCGACCCCGCCGATATCAATTCCGGCGGACGGGCCCTGTCCGCGGTCGCGCGCCCCTACGCCCGGGCGGTCGCCGGCCAGCCGCTGAGCATGCGCTTCGACGCCGAGCGCGGGCGCTTCAGCTTGCGCTTCCGCGGCGACAGCGCCATCAGCGCGCCGACCGAGCTCTACGTGCCCAACTCGCAGTTTCCCGAGGGCTACACGGTGGAGGTCAGCGATGGCGAGTATGAGATCCTGCTTGATGAGCAGCGCGTCATCTACCGCCACAGCGAGCGCGACGAGCCGCATACGATTCGCATCCTGTCCAAGTCCGCGCCGCCGCCGGCCGAGCTCTCGCCGCAAGACAAGTGGGCTATCGCCGGGCTGATCGGGCTGCTGCTGCTTTACTTGCTTGGGCGTGGGCGGCGGAAGAAGTCCCGGAAGCAAACCCGCCAGTGATGGGCTAGAATTAGACTGTGAATTGAGCAACTAGCGTGGCGCATTATGTCAAGCGATTTTTTCATCTTATGTGGCGACGCCGCAATTGAATTGGCGCAGTTGCACAGCGACTCTGTTCAGCTGATTTTTACGTCACCGCCCTACGCCGATCAGCGTAAAGGCACTTACGGAGGTATTCGCCCGGATGAATATGTCGACTGGTTCTTGCCCATCTCCAGCGAGCTTTTGCGCGTCTTGCATCCTCACGGAACATTCATACTCAACATCAAAGAAAAGGCGGTGAATGGCGAACGGCATACATATGTGCTTGACTTGATCAAGGCGCTACGTGACCAGGGCTGGTTCTGGACGGAAGAGTTCATATGGCACAAGAAAAACTCTTATCCAGGGAAATGGCCCAATCGCTTTAGGGATTCTTGGGAACGGCTACTTCAATTCAACAAGTCGAAGAAGTTTGATATGTATCAGGAAGAAGTCATGGTCCCGGTAGGAGATTGGGCAAAAGCACGGCTAAAGAATCTGAGCGAGACAGACAAGATACGAGACGAGTCAAGAGTCGAAAGCGGATTTGGCAAAAACATCTCTAACTGGGTCGGCCGCGACATGGTATATCCGACGAATGTCATCCACATGGCAACGGAGACAAATAATCAGGGGCACAGTGCCGTATTTCCGAGACAACTCCCTGAATGGTTCATCAAGCTATTCTCAGCTCCTGGCGACACAGTTCTCGATCCCTTCGCCGGATCGGGAACGACAATGTTCGTCGCGCTCGAAATGAAACGCAAGGCAATCGGCATCGAGATCGTGCCAGAATACATCCAGGCTATTGAGGCGCGGCTTACATATTCGCAACCACAACTTCTATGAGGCGCAAATGAGCGACGAATTACTTCTGGCCGTTCAAGATTATGTTGAAAACAACATTGGCTTGTTCCATGAAAAACGTCTCGCTACTGTTAAGAACAAAAAGCTGGATGATGTACTAAAACGTAAGAACCCTTATCTGTTCCGGGCGAAAAATCAGACCGTTATTCAACTCGTCTATGGCATCATGGACGCGTTTCTGTCCTCCCAGGAGGAAACCCTGTTCGGTGATTTTTTGGAAGGAGTCGCAGTATTTGTAGCTTGCCGGGAGTTTGACGCGTACAAGCCCAGCCCTGATGAATTCAGAGGAGTTGACCTTGTACTGCATAAAGAAACCAATAGCTACATCGTAGAAATAAAATCAGGCCCGAATTGGGGAAACTATAGCCAAGTTCAGAGGATGCTGCTTCATTTCAAGCAAGCGGTTGAAATTCTAGGAACGCAATATCCGAACCAAGAAATCGTGGCTGTGAACGGGTGTATGTATGGAAAAGATCGCAGCCCCCTAAAGACGGGAAAACTCAAAATCACGGGCGAACCAGACGAAATAGTTCGCTATTGGAAACTCTGCGGCCAAGATTTTTGGTACTTAATCTCCGATAACAAAGACTTGTATACGGATATCATAAAACCCCTCGGTTATCGTTCCAAACAGCGCAACGGCGAGTTTCTTGAAGCCTATGATAATTTCATCAACAACCTCGTATACGAATTCTTGAGTAAATATCGAAATCAAGATGGCAGCGTCGCTTGGGAGCGTCTGACAAAGTTCGTTTCGCAAAGTGACTCTCCCGAAATCGTTAAGAAACTGGAAGCAGAGTAAGTTCTTCTACGGCAAACACAGGAGTCTCAACACGTGCGTATTTTTCTTGCGCTTTCAATCTCCCTTATCCTTCTACTTGCCCCTACCACAGCCCAAGCCCCGCCAGCTCCCGAAACCATCACCCGCCAAGCCGCGGACGACAGCGCCCTGGTCGCCGACTTCTACGCCGCTGAATCGGACGCGCCCGTCCTCATCCTGCTACACATGCTCAACAGCCGGCGGGACGCCTGGGAACCGCTCATCCCCGACCTGCGCGACGCCGGCTACGCCATCCTCAATGTGGACATGCGCGGGCACGGCGACTCGGGCGGGGCGCAGGACTGGGACGCCATCATCGCTGACATGGCGGCATGGGTCGACTGGCTGGCGCGGAACGAGCACAGCGGCGAGGCGGGCCTGGCCTTCATCGGCGGCAGCATCGGCGCCAATGTCGCGCTGATCAGCTGCGCCGAGAGCGACGCTTGCCGCGGCGCGGTCGCCTTGTCGCCCGGGCTGGATTATCGCGGCGTCAAACCCGAGCCGGCGCTGGTTGATGGCCTGGCCGAGCGCATGGCGCTGCTGGTCGCGGCGCAGTCTGACCGGGCAAGTTCAGCGGCGATACGCCAGATGTTCCTCAACGCCAAGGGCGATGTCAGCGCCCGCCTATACCCGGGCCGCGCCCACGGCACCCGGCTCTTCGACTCGCGCTACGACAGCGTCAGCCGCTTGATTCTGGGCTGGCTGGCGGAGCTGTTCGCCGCCGACGACTGAACCTGCCGCTTCCTCTGTGCCCTCTGTGATATCTGTGGTTAAATCACCTGTGACAAATCCCGGGAAAGGAAAAAACATGAACTTTGATCTCGCATCGGTAGACTACATTCTGGAAACCACCCGCAGCGTCCGCAAGCGACTGGACTTGAGGCGCGAGGTGCCGCGCGACATCGTCGAGCGCTGCCTGGAGATCGCCATTCAGGCGCCGACCGGCAGCAATCAACAGGGCTGGAAGTGGCTGATTGTCACTGACGCTGACAAAAAGGCGCGGATCGCGGAGTACTACAAACGCTCCTGGTACGAATACGCCGGCGTCGCGACCCGCTCGGACGTAGAATCCGTAGAACCTTCGGCGCAGATGAAACGCGTCATCAGCTCGGCGCGCTACCTGGCCGACCACATGGGCGAAGTCCCGCTGATGATCTTCCCTTGTGTGCGCGGGCGCGCACGCGACGCCAGCCCGGGCGCCAACGCCGGTCTCTACGGCTCCATCATCCCGGCCGCCTGGTCGCTGATGCTGGCGCTGCGAGCGCGGGGCATCGGCGCGGCCTGGACCACGCTGCATCTCAGCTACGAGCGGGAATGCAATGACATCCTGGGCATTCCCGCCGACTATACGACCGCGGCCCTGCTGCCGGCCGGCTACTTCACCGGCGAGACCTTCCGCAAGGCCGACCGCGTCGCGGCGGCGCAGCTCACCTACTGGGAAAGCTGGGGCGATTCGTAGCGGCAGCAGTCGGTTTAGCCGCGCGGCGCTTGCCATGGTCTACCCCCCTCAGTCCCCCCATATCAATGGGCTAGACTTGCGACCTTAACATCGACTTCACGCAAAGTCGGCTCCCCCTCCCTGATGCTTCGGGGAGGGGGCTGGGGGGTGGGGTAGAAACCGCCATGGCCAGCCAGCCGATTGCCCAGCGTCAACCATACGCCATGCTTGCGTTCGCATAATTCGGTTGTATAGTAAAAGTGTCGATGCAGAGCGGTTCTCCGAACCGGCTGGAATGGCGATGGCGGCAGCAGAGCAGG
>CAZWCV010000078.1:0-1914 GCA_964632725.1 uncultured Anaerolineaceae bacterium | reverse complement strand
AACCTTCGCATACTGGAAGAGACCTACGCGCAGTACTGCGTCCCGCGCAAGGACTTCGTCAGTTGGACGCTGGACGCCGTACACTGGAGCGGCGACGAAGCCGTGCTCGACATCGGCGTCGGCACCGGCAGCCACTACGCCTGCCTGATGCGGCGGCAGCCCGACATCAGCTACTTCGCGGTTGACCTGTCGCCCTACTTATTGTCGCAACATCCCTGCCGCGCCGGCCGCCTGGCTTACGGCGACGCGCTGCGGCTGCCCTATGCCGACGACGCCTTCGATGTGGTGATGGCCAATCACGTGCTTTATCACATGGCTGACGTCGATAGCTGCCTGCGCGAAATCAAGCGCGTGCTCAAGCCCGATGGTCGTCTGCTGGCCAGCACCGACAGCCTGCAAACTACGCCCGAGCTGCAAGTGCTCATCCGCCGCGCCATCATCCTGCTCAGCGACAACGGCGCCCAGGTGCAGCCCCTCTGCCTGCCCTGCGACTCCTTCGCATTGGAAAATGGCACGCGCATTCTGGCACGGCATTTTTACGCGGTAGTGCGGCACGACTTGCCGGGCATTTTGTCCTTTAACGCGGTTGATCCGGCCCTGGAATATCTCGAAAGCATGCGCGATTTGCGCCAGCACGATTTGCCCGCCAACGTCAGCTGGGACGATATGATGCTGATCATGCACCAGCAGATGACGCAACTGGTGCAGCTGCTGGGCAAGCTGGAGATCAACATCGGCTACGGCGCGCTGGTCGCCAGCGATTGCGGCGGATTCATCAACGAATTCGTCGCGCGCGAGCATGCCGACGCCGCCAAATAGTGGCGCGTTTCCCCCACAACTGATAATCTCCCTGCCATGTCTGTGCTGTCATTCGGCGAGCTTCTGATTGACTTTGTCGCGCTCGAGATGGGCGTGACGGTGGGCGAGGCGTCGGGCTTTGTCAAAGCGCCCGGCGGCGCCCCGGCCAATGTCGCCGCCGCCGTCGCCCGCCTGGGTTATCGCAGCGCCTTCATGGGCCAGGTCGGCGATGATCCCTTCGGCCGCTACCTGGCTGCTGTGCTGGCCGCCGAAAACGTGGACATCTCCGGACTCACTTTCTCGCGAGAAGCGCGCACCGCCCTGGCATTCGTCTCCAACACCGCCGATGGCGACCGCAGTTTCATGTTCTACCGCCATCCCTCGGCCGACATGCTGATGCGGCCCGCCGATGTCAAGCTCGCCGTCATCGACGCCTGCGCCGCGTTCCACTACGGCAGCATCACCTTCATTCGCGAGCCGGCGGCGTCGGCCTTGACCAAGGCGCTCGACCATGCCGTGGCCGCGGGCAAGTTCATCTCCTACGATCCCAATCTGCGCTTGCCGCTCTGGGATAGCGCCGAGGCGGCCAAAGCCGGCATGCTGGGCGGACTCGACTACGCCAACCTGCTGAAAATCAGCGACGAGGAGCTGGTCTTCCTGACCGGCGGCGAGGATGTGAGGCCGCTCTGGCGCGAGCGCATGGAGCTGATCTGCGTCACCCGCGGGCCCGACGGCGCGGCGATCCATCTCAAGGACGGGACGGTGATCGAGCAGGGCGGATACGCCGTCAAGGCCGCCGACACGACCGGCGCCGGCGACGCCTTCGTGGCGGCCATGCTCATCGGCATCCTCGAGAACCGCGACGACTACCAGGCGCAGCTGCCCGCGATACTCGACTTCGCCAATGCCGTCGGCGCCATGACCTGCCTGCAAAAAGGCGCGATTCCGTCTTTGCCGACCATGGCCGAAGCGCGGGCTTTTCAGGAAGAATCCAAACCCCCATCCCCCGGCCCCTTGCCCCCATAAAGGGGGAAGGGGAGGAAAGCCGCAAATACGCTGCTTTTAAGCCCCCTCCCTCATTTTGGGATACATCCCCCGTGAGGCGGGGGACCGAGG
>CAZWCV010000077.1:0-17170 GCA_964632725.1 uncultured Anaerolineaceae bacterium | reverse complement strand
CCAGCAGGCTAGGGGAGGGGAGCTAATCGCAGCGAGACGCAGAGTATTTTGCGTGGGCGGCGGCATTGTCGCGCGTGTGTCTATTGTTGCTGATATTTGGCTGAGTTGCCAGGCGAGCGCCCTAGTTCGACCTTGGTTCGTCTCGAAGGCGCGCTTCCAGGTCAGCGGCCAGGCGCCCCATAAGCGCAACGGTTTGCTGCAGGTCGTTGGCGGTTTTACGCGGATTATTGCAGCACATTCGCAGCACCGTCTTCTCGCGCAGCTGCGTGCCCGAGGCGAAGGCGAAGCCGTCATCCAGCAGCCGCCCCACCAGGTCGTGCGTCACTTGGTCCGCCAGCGCCTCGTCGCCGTCTGAGGGCCGGTAGCGGAAGGTGACGATGGCCATCTGCGCCGGCGTCACGATCTCCCAGCAGCCGGCTTGGCGCAGCAGCCTTTCCGCCAACTCGGCGTTGTCAAAGCCGACTTCAATCGCCCGGCTGATGGCCTCCAGCCCGAAGACTTTGAAGCTCATCCACAGCTTCAGGGCGCGAAATTGCCGTGTAAGCTGGACGCCCTGGTACATGAAGTTGAGCTCGTCGTCGGCCTGCTCGACATCTTTGAGGTATTCCGGCTGTTCCTTGAAGGTCTCGCTCAGCCAGCGCTTTTCCCGCACCATCACGACGCCGCACTCAATTGGCTGGAAGAGCCACTTGTGCGCGTCCAGCGCCAGCGAGTCAACTCGCTGCAAGCCATTCAGCGCCCGCCGGCCGCGCTCGGTCAGCATCACCGGCGCGCCATAGGCGCCATCGACGTGGAGCCACAGGTCTTCGCTTTGACAGATTTCCGCCAGCTCGTTCAGCGGGTCGACTGCGCCGGTATTGGTCGTGCCGGCCGTGGCGATGACGCAAAAGGGCTTGCGGCCGGCCGCCCGGTCTTCGGCCATTGCCGCGCGCAGCCTGGGCAGCGACAGGCGATAGCGCTCGTCGCTGGGGATGACGCGCAGCTGATTGACCCCGAAACCCAGGATACGCATGCCCCGCGAGACGGCGAAGTGTATTTGATCGGAACAGTAGGCGACCGCGCCCGCCATATCGCCCTGCAAACGCACTTGACGCGCCACGGCCAGCGCCGTCAGATTGGCCATTGATCCGCCGCTGACGAAGGCGCCGCCGGCTTCCGGCGCAAAGTCGAAGATCTGCCGCAGCCAATCCACGGTCAGGCGCTCGACCTGGGCCGCGCCCGCGCCCTGCAGCCAGACTGCGTTGAAGATGTTGTAGCCGGCGGCCAGCGTATCAGCCATTACACCGGCGAAATTGTTGGCCAGCGGGATGTAGGCGAAGAAGCGCGGATGGTCGACGTGATTGGTCGGCGCGACCACCTGCTTTTTGAATTGCTCAAGCACCTCGCGCCAGGGCGTCGCGCTATGCGGCAGCGGCTCGCGTAAGATGGCGTCCAGCGCGGCCTGATCCAGCTCGCCCGCCACCGGTCGCTCGGCGCGTCCATCGTAATAGTCGATTAGTTGGTCGATGACCTGATAGCCGAACTCGCGCATTTCTTCGCGGCTGAGGGCCAGCGCCTCTCGTTTGGGCATCGCTGGGAAGTCCTTACTAAATTATTGCGTTGATCGCGATGACCGCCAGGACGATCAGGGCGACGCGATTCAGCAGCGGTTTGGAAAAGCGGTCGCCGACGCGCACGCCGATCAGTGTGCCCAGATAGATGAGCGGCGTCAGCATCAGCGCCAGCAAGAGCACATCGACCGTCATCGTCTTGGACAAGAACAGCAATAGCAGCACTTGAAGCGGCGCGTTCAGCAGGAAGAGCGTCAGGGTGAAGGCGCGCGCCTGATTGGTCCGAAAGTCGCGCGTGGTCATCCAGAGCACCAAGGGCGGGCCGCCCATCGCCACCAGGCCTTGCAATACGCCGCTGAGCCCGAAGACAGCCGCAGATACCACCGTCGGCAGCGCACGGACGGTTTCGCTGCGCGCCAGCATGCGCAGGCCCACGCCCAGCAATACGCCCAGACCGACCAGCCGCTTGACCGCGTCGGCGTCCAGGCTTTCGACAGAAAGCAGCAGCAGTACGCCGACCGGCACGGTCAGGTAGCGAGCGCCGGCCGCCAGCTTGACGTCAGGCCAGGGGATATGCGCGCGCAGCTTCCAGGCGGCGAAGACGACCTGAATGCCGATCGCCAGGGTCGTCAGCGCCACCGACTGCGACAAGCTGAAGCCCGCCTCCACCAGCAGCGGCACAGCGATCATGCCCAGGGCGAAGCCGATAGCGCCTTGCACGATGCTGCCCCCGAACATGATGATTCCGGCCAATAGCAGCGGCATCTCCCGCTCCGATAGCGCTTCAATACAAAGGCGCAGTGTTGCACAGACGGTCGCATTCAACAAGGCCGCCCGTTCTTGCAGGCGGTCTGCGTCCGAAACATGCTTTGATCGAGCGCTGCGCCTTTTGCTTTGTCAGGTCGTATATGAGAGCAGGCGCGGCCCGCGCAAATTGTCAGAAGCGTGTAAAAATTTCCGTCCGCAAAGGCGAAAGCGCGCAATCGGGGCTACAATTGATGTATCCGCAGACGAAAGGAGCTGGGCCGGTCAACGCGCAGCGCGACTGATCCGCCCGGGTGATATGGACAAACGAGCCATCGCTGAGCTAACCGTGACTGAGCTGGAGGATTTGATCAAACGGACCGTCAAGAACTCGGTCGCCGAGGTTATGCTGGAATTCGCCATGGAAGCCGATGTCGAAGCGCAAATGGTCTACGAAGCCGAAATCAACGACATGCTGCGCAATGAAATGCAATCCTGGGGCGGTCTGCTGGCGGCGGCGCCGGCGGCGGCCACAAAACTGGACGACTAGCCACAAACCTGAATGAGGACAAGCATGAATGTATGGGACGCCATCCAAAGTAAACGCGCCATCCGCGACTTCCGCGACGAGCCGCTGCAGCCCGCGCACGTCGACCGAATTCTCAATGCCGGCCGGCGCTCGCAAAGCTCCAAGAACAGCCAGCCCTGGCATTTCATCGCCGTACAGGAGAAAGCGCGTTTGGCGCAGATCGCCGAGCTGGGCGCGGGCATGGGGCATGTGGCCGGGGCGGCGCTTTGCGTCGTAATCGTCGTGCCAACGCAGAACGAACGCACGCTCTGGCATTTCTTTGACGCCGGTCAGAGCGCGGCCTATATGCAGTTGGCTGGAACCGAGATCGGCGTCGGCTCTTGCCTGGGCACAATATACCAGGCCGACAAGGCGCGTGTTCTGCTCGGCATTCCGGCTGATTATCAGACGCGGCTGGTGATTTCGTTTGGCTATCCCGCCGATGCCGCTGCCGCCGGCAAACCGCTGCAAGTGGGAGGCCGCCGCCTCATTGACGATGTCGTGCATTGGGAGACCTGGTAGATCGCACAGCCGCCAGGCTACATTAATGAGGCGCGTCCACTATGACAGAACTATCGCTAGAGGCGACTGAAGCAGCGCTCGCATCAGCGCTCCGGCCGCCGTTGCGCCCGCGGCGGCTGCGCGTATCGCCCGCCATCCGCGACCTGGTCCGCGAGACAACGCTGAGCCCGGCCGACTTCATCTATCCGCTCTTCGTCCGCCACGGCAGCGACTTGCAGCTTCCGATCGAGTCCATGCCCGGGCAATTCCAGTGGACGCTCGATCGCTTGCCCGCTGAAGCCAGGTCCATCGCCGACCTGGGCATACGCGCGGTGATCCTCTTCGGCATCCCGGCGCATAAGGACGCATGCGGCAGCGACAACACCAGCGACAGCGGCATCATCCCGCAGGCGATTCGCGTCATCAAAGAAGCCGCGCCCGATCTCGCCGTCATCTCCGATATGTGCTTCTGCGAATACACCGACCACGGCCACTGCGGCATCATCAACACGCCGGGCAGCCACCACTTCGATCCCCATCTGCCGCTGGGCTACCTGCTGAACGACCCGACGCTGGAGCTGCTCGGCCGCGCCTCAGTAGTCCACGCCCGCGCCGGCGCCGACATCATCGCGCCCTCCGGCATGATCGACGGCATGGTCGCGGCGATTCGTTCCGCGCTTGATGATGCCGGTCATTCGCGTGTGGCCGTGATGAGTTACGCGACCAAACTGGCCAGCGTTTTGTACAGCCCTTTCCGCGATGCCGCCGAGAGCCCGCCCAGCTTCGGCGACCGCAAGCAGTATCAGCTGGACCCCGCCAATCGGCGCGAAGCCATGCGGGAAATCGCGCTGGATGTCGAGCAAGGCGCCGATATGCTGCTGGTCAAGCCGGCGCTGCCCAGCCTTGATATACTGTCGGAGGCGCGCCGCAGGGTCGACTTGCCCCTGGCGGCCTACCAGGTCAGTGGAGAGTACGCCATGATCCACGCCGCGGCCATCAAAGGCTGGCTAAATCTCGAAGCGACCGCGCTGGAGAACCTCACCTGCATCAAGCGCGCCGGCGCTGATATGATCATCAGCTATTTTGCCAGGGACGCGGTGAAGTGGCTGCAAGCCTAGTCGAATATCCCTGCGCGAGCGGATCGGGCGCGCCGGCGATACGCGCCGACCGCTAGCAGCATTCTCCGTACTTCCGAGCAAGTCATGCATAAGTTTCGCCACCGGGTACACGGAGCAAAAAAGAGTACACCGAGTAAAGCAATGAAGTGATCGTACGCCAGCGAAAGTTCTCAATTGTTGGGTGGCCGCCTGATTTGCGGTGGTATCGAAACAATTCAAAACTCTCTGCGCCGGCGGGCAGCGTCTACGCGCCCCTCTGTGCGTCCTCATTTTCCTCTGTGGTAAAGGAAAAGTTTCTTGAAATGAGATTTGCATGACTTGCTCTTTCCCAGTTCTGTATCGCCACGCAAAATGTCCGCCAAAGCCGGGTAAGGGTCGCAGTCTGTGCATTTGAGAAAGCTGGCTGAAAGGCTGCGCGAGCACCGGCATTTCGTCGTCATCTTGCCGCTGCTGATCATATTGCTGACTTGGCCGACGATTGTCCTTGTCTTTAGGACAGACGGCTTTTGGCTCGCGCAGCAAAATATTGACTCGAATATGCTCTTCTGGGACGCCTGGTATCTCAAGCTGTTGCTGAGCGGGCAGGCAGACTTCTATCACACTGACTTGCTTTTCTACCCGACCGGCGTGTCGCTGGCCTTCCACAACTTCAGCCTGCCGCACATGATCGTCTTCGCCGGCCTGCAAACCATCATGCCGGCGTCCAATGCCTTTAATATAACTTTCATTGCGCTGTCCTTCGCTACGGCGGCGGCCGGCTATGTCTACCTGAACTATCTGTTTCGCGACAAGTGGGTGGCGCTATTCGGGGCGGTGGTATTTGGCGCTGGCGCCTTTGTTCTGACGCGACCGGCCCATCCCAATATCGCCTTTATCGCCACCATCCCTTTGTCGCTCTACTGCCTGCATCGGGGACTGCTGGAAGAACGCTTGCAACCCCTGCTCAGCGCCGGCGTCTTAATCGGCGCGACCGCCTTCATTGGCATGTACACGCTCGTCATACTGCTGATCATGCTGCCGGCCTACCTGCTCTACTTCGCCCGCAGCCGCTGGAGTCAACGCGTTTTCTGGCGCCACATTGCGCTGATGTCGCTGGTTATCGGCGCATTCCTGGTCTTGCGCTTCTACCCGATGCTGGTTGACCCGCAGGGCGTCTCAAACGCGCTGTCAAAATCCTCGGGCCGGGAAGTTGGCAAGGATCTGCTGGGATATTTTGTAAACACCCAGCATCCGATCACGCAGCCGATACTCGCCGCGCTTTTCCCGCTTGAGCCGTTTGATCGCGGCTGGAACAACGTGGTCTTCCTGGGCTACATTCCCATACTGCTGGCCGCCTTGGCCGTCATCCGCAATTCGAGCCGCCGTCGCTCGCTGCCCTGGCTGGCGCTGGCGCTGTTTTTTCTGATTCTGCGTCTCGGCTCTTTTCTCACGCTGAACGGCGTCGACTACCCGAATATATTGCTACCCAAGCATTACCTGACGCAGGCGCTGCCCCATCTCTTCCGGCCATTTTGGGCGGTGGACAATTTTCATGCCGGCGTCTTGCTGCCATTTGCCGTTCTCGCCTGCTATGGGCTGGCGGCTTTCTTGCGGTCCGTTCCGGCGGACCGTCGGCTGATCTTCATTCTGGTTTTGACCGGACTTACGGCATTTGAGTACTATCAGCCACGGAAGCCGGCGCTGGTCCCGGCGGAGCGGCTGGACTATATCGAGTGGCTGCGCGGGGCGCCGGACCAGGAATCCATCCGTCTGATCAACCTGCCTTTTGGCGTGCCCAATCACAAAGTCTACGGCTTCTATCAAAGCTACAACGGGTATCCGCACGTTGCCGGCCGGCCGACGCGATCGCCCGCGACCGCTTTCGATTACATCAATGGCAATCTTATACTAAGGGCCTGGAACAATGGGAGCGCAGTCACCTGCCTGCCGGGCAATCGCGAAGACTTCAGCGCCGCCCATGAAGAGCTGCTTTCAGATGGCTTCACCCATATTGTCTTGCATCACTACTGGCGCAGCCTTGCGACAGAAGCCAGAACGCTGCTCTATCTGCCCGCCGCCTACAAAGACGATTCTGTATCCATTTACCGGGTCGAAGATCTGCATCTGAATTGCAACAGCAGGGCCATCCTGAGTACGGGCGCGCCGCAATTTTTCGCGGAACTTGGCGCGGCCCGCGCTCTGCTGCCAGGGAGCAGCTCGGTAATCCTGAGCGTCCATGCTTATGAGATGAGCGACGGACAACTATTCGATTACTATTCGGCCTTGGACCAAGGGGTGGCAAGGGTCGTACCGTTTCGATTGGAAGACCTTGACGGCGGGCGGACTTCCAGTTACCACCTGCCAACAGATGATCTGGAGTCGGCGCTGGCGGCCAACGGCATTGTCTTGATTGCGTACGATCCGCGCCACAGCGATCAGCGTGTCGTCGATGCCTACGCGGCCTGGGTTGCGCGCGACTTCGCCTCCTGCGGCGCTTTGACGGAATCTGGCAGCGCCCGCGTCATACTATTCTTGCGCCGCGGCTTTCCTTGCGCGCTTGTGGCGGCGTCCGATCCGCTGGCGGTAGATTACGACAACGGCGCCCAGCTGGGCAATCTAATCGCGGAAAAGCGGGAAACGTCCTTCGAAATCTATTCTCTTTGGAAATCGCTGCCGGTGGAGAATCATTCGGTCTCCATACAGTTCTTCGACAGCAGCGGCAGCAAGATTCACAATCAGGACTTCGTTCTCGCTGACGTAGCGCTGTTTCGGCGCGGGGTTGATCTGGCGCCCCTGCCGCCGGGAGACTATCAAGTGAGGATGATTCTTTACAATTTTGAGACCGGCGCCAGCGTGCCGGGCCAGGTAGTCGGGGACGATTCGCGTTTCGAGCGGGAACTCGAAATCGCGAGTATTAAAGTCGAATAGCCGCTAGCCGGGGATTCGCTGCCGTTGCCGCTCGCGCGCTTTCAAGACCAGGCCGTCGAATAAGGCCTGCTGGCTCTGGTCATGCGCCGCTGTCACTTCGGGGTGCCACTGCACGGCGATCATCCAGGGATGCGCCGGCGCTTCCAAAGCCTCGATGATGCCGTCCTCAGCCTCGGCCACAATTCGTAAGCCGGCGCCCAAATCGCGCACGGCCTGATGATGGCCCGACGACGTGCGCAGCGCTGTTTTGCCCATGACATCGGCGATCAAGCTGTCCGGCTCGACATGCACATCCTGCATCGCCCACAAGCCGGCCTCGTCGCGATGGATGTCGTCGTCGCGGATATCGGGGATGTGTTCATGCAGCGTGCCGCCCGCCGCCACATTCAATACTTGCAAGCCGCGGCAGATACACAGAGTCGGCGTCTCCCGCTCCGCCAGCAGCCGCCGCGCCAGCGTCAATTCGCTAAGGTCCCGTTCGCGGTCGGCCAGCAGCACATTGGGGTGCCGGCGATCCCCGCCATATTCAACCGGGTCGATATCCGTGCCGCCCGTCACCACGATACCGTCCAGCATGGGCAGCATCTGCTCCCACTCCGTGAGGGTCGACGGCAAGAGCAGCGGCAGCCCGCCCGCTCGCCGCACGGCATCGACATAGGGCGCGGGCGTGCTGAAAAACTCGCGGTAATGCCGCGACTTGATATAGCCCTCGCTGCGCCCGCCCGTGGTGATGCCGATCAGTGGTTTGCTCATTGTACTTGTCCTCGATGTCGATTCCCGCCTGCCGGAACCGCTAATATAGTCGACCGGGCGCGGGCGGGCAAGCTTCAGCCGCGCAACCTTCCGCCGCGCTTGACGTATGCCGAACTAGGCTTTATGCGGCAAAGCGCGCCTGTGCCGAGCCGCGCATTTAGCCTACACTTGCCGGCACGATACCAGGGACGGCGCCCGTGATTCATCGACTGCGCTTCTATTTCCCCTACGCCTTGCGCAATATCCGCCGCGGCGGACGCTGGCCGACGCTGGCGATATTGTGCATTACCGCCGGCGTGGCCACGGTTGTTGCCTTGCGCTCGCTTGGTTTGGCGGTCGGCGACACCTTGACCAACAATGTGCGCGTGGAAGTCAAAGGCGATCTGCTGATTCGCAACGACAATATCTTCGGCGGCTTCGGCAGCAACGATCCCCGCGCTTTCACACCCGAAGAGCTGCAGACGCTGCTGGCTTGGGCTGACGAGCGGGGCGCCGCGACCTCCGCCTTTATGAGCGGGCGCAATATGCAAATCACCAAAGCCGGCGCCGGGCAATTTGGCCGCCCGAGCTTTATCGGCAGCAACTTTATCGATCCGCAGACTTACCCGCCCACACATACCATCCGCGCTATTGACCCGCCCGATACGCCCCTGGCTGAGCTCTTCAGCGGCGGCGCCGATGTGGTCATCAGCGACAACCTGGCGCAGCAGGGCGACATCAGCGTGGGCGACAGCGTTCGCGTCAGCGGCACGCAGGAAGCCTTCACTGTCCGCGGCATCGTTTCGGTCGCGGAAGAGAGCAGCGTCACCAATTTCCTGAACGCATTCTTTGGCTTTGCCTATTTTGACCTGGCCCAGGCCCAGGTCGCCATCAATGACGACTTCGCGCCCAATCGCATCGCCCTGCGTTTTGCGCAGCCGCCCGACGAAGCGGCGCTGGATAAGCTCGCGGCGGAAGTCGAGGCGCTGGTCCCGGGCGTCCGCTCTACCGACATCTACGACTTTCTTGAACGTTACGAGGTCATATCGCAGTATCTCAGCGACTTTGTGGTGGTTATGGGACTGGGCGCGCTGCTGGTCGGCGGAGTCGGCATCATGAACACCATGCTGGTGCTGGTTCGCCGCCGCACCTCGGAAGTCGCCGCCATCAAAACATTTGGTCTGCGCGGCCACCAGGTCGCCGCCCTGTTTTTCACCGAAGCGCTGATGTTGGGCGTCATCGGCAGTATGCTGGGCATCATCGTTGGCATCGGCCTCAGCGTCATCGTCAACGAATATGGCGCGGTCGCTTTGCGCCAGCCGCTGATCTGGAGCATCTACCCGGAGGCCCTGGTCTTCGGCTTCACGCTCGGATTGGTCGTGACGGCCATCTTCGGCGTCGCCCCGATTCTGACCGCCGTCAAAGTTCGCCCCAGCATCATCCTGCGCCCCAACGAGAATCATCTGGTGGCGCTGGGTATTTTGCAATCGCTGGCGCTGCTGGTCTTCGTCACGGTCAGCCTCGGTCTGGTCGTGGGTCAGATCATTCGCCCTTCATTTGAACTGACCGCCAGGCGCGCCGCCGAGGTATCCGCCGCGCCGGACCAAGCCGAGCAGCCCGGCGAGTTCAGCGAATCCCGGCCCGGCGGTCCGCCCTTCGCTGGCGCTGACGGCGGGCTGCCCTCGCCCTATCTGGTCGGCGTGATCGGTGTAGCGGCCGCCTTTGTCATCTTCGCCTTGCTGATTGCCCTGATTTGGCTGGTCATCTGGCTTATCGGCAAATCACCCACCTTCGGCAGCGTATCCTTGCGCCTGGCGCTGCGGAATCTGTCCACCAATCGCGTACGCTCCGCCGTAACCGTTCTCGCTCTGAGCGCCGGTATGTTCGCCCTGAGCAGCATTACCTTTGTCGGCGAAGGCACACGCGAACTGCTCAACCTACAGCTGAGCCGAACCTTCGGCGGCAACGTGCTCGTCTTCCCTTTCCCCGGCCTGCCACCCAACATGATCAAGGACGCCATCGACGACGCGCTGCAAGACATACCTGTCGACTACCGCAGCACCATCGACAACTTCAGCACCCAGATCACGCATCTCAACGGCCAGCCCCTTGACGGCGACAATGCCCTCGAGCTCTCTGTCTGGCGCTCGGACAAGCCCGATATCTACGCTGGTCAGCCGGCCCTGTCCAGCGGGCGTATGCTGAGGCCTGACGACGCCGGGCAGCCATTGATCGTTCTGCCCCTGGCTGTTGCGGATGCGCTGGAAGCCAGCGTCGGCGACCAGATCCAGATTGACATCGCCGCCGGCGTCGAGATGGAAGTCGTCGGCATAAGCGGCGGGGCGGAGGCTACCGCGTCCTTTGGCGAGCCCGGGGCGCTGCTGCCGCCGGATGTCCTGCCGGGTTCCGCCACCAGCGAATTCACGCTCTACGCCTTTCAGGTTCCTCAAGCCGAGCTCAATCGCGCCCTGGCGGAGCTGTCCAGCGTGATCTTCGCCCTGGCCATTGACGTGCAATTCATCGACGGCTTGATAAGCCGCTTGATTGACCAGTTTGCCGCCATCCCCACCATCGTCGGGCTGCTTTCGCTGCTGGCCGCGGCCGCCATCATGGCCAACACCGTAGCGCTTTCGACATTGGAGCGCCGGCGCCAGATCGGCATTTTGAAGGCCATCGGGCTGAAATCGCGCCGCGTCCTGCAGGTGATGTTCATCGAGTCCAGCCTGGTCGGTTTGCTGAGCGCAGCGCTCGGCATCGGCCTCAGCGCCCTGCTAATCAGCCTGCTCGCGGCCAGCGGCGGCATTACCATTCCGCTGCCAAGGGAAGCGCGCCTCACCGCCCTGGCGCTCGTGATCGCCGCCTTGCTGATAGGCTGGGTCGCCACTTTTCTCAGCGCGCGCGTCGCCCTCACGGAACGCGTCATGAACGTGCTGCGCTACGACTAGACGCTGTTGTGAAAGCCCCTGGCCGCTCGTCGCTATCCTCAGCCGAATCTCTAATGTTCCTAGGCATGACTCGCCGTTGCATGTTGATTGTTACCATGATAACGTGTCAGCATATCAAGCTATTACCCATCGCTACAGTCCCGCGCGGAGCGCCAGGAGTCACCGATTATGAAGTACTCTCCGGAAGACGAGCCCGGCCAAGGCCTCGTCGAATACGCCCTGCTGCTTGTACTCATCTCGGTCGTTGTCATCATCACGCTGGTATTGCTTGGCCCGTCTCTCGGAGACTTTCTCGCCGGAGCGGTCAATCTGCTAACCGGGCAATAAGAAGACTGCCTCAGTCAAGGTCAGTCGCCTGCGCTTGCCGGCGCTGTCTGATTGCCTGGATTTTCATGCTATGCTATATTGTGAGCAAGTGATCGTTCACAATTCATGCTCGCTTCACCATTTATGGCAGGAGTTATCACATGCGTTTCAAACCTCGTAGTATGGAAGGGCAGGGCTTGGTCGAATACGCCCTCATTCTGGTGCTGGTCGCGGTAGTTGTCATCGTGATTCTCGCGCTGCTGGGCCCGGCAATCGGCAATATCTTTTCCAACATCATCAATAGCCTGAATCCCGAACCGACCTTTACGCCAACGCCAGGCAACTAGTCCTTCAGGTCCATTTTGCCCCCAGTCGCGGGCGGTCCCGGCGCCGCCCGCTTTTCGTCCCGGCTGAGTCCAACCGAGCATATTCCGGTCCGTGAAATCAGGCTCGGCCGCCGGCTGGCGTCTTACGGCCTGGGCCACAATCGGCTATACTGGCGCAAGAGTCCGCGCATGTCATTTGAAAAGGTCAGCACATGATCCTTGAGCAGCTGTCAAACGCCATCGGCGTCAGCGGCGAAGAAGACGAAGTCCGCGCTATCATATTGGACGCCATTCGCGACTGCGCCGCCGATATCCAGGTCGACGCGCTCGGCAATCTGACCGCCATGCAGACGGGAACAGCCTGGCCCGACTACAAAGTCATGATTGCCGCGCACATGGACGAGATTGGCATGATGGTGACTGCTGTCGATGGCGCCGGGCTAATCCAGTTCACCGGCGTCGGCGGCATCGACGCGCGCATTTTGCCCGGATTGCGCGTCAAAATCGGCGCCCGGCGGACGCCCGGCGTCGTTTTGTGGAAGCCAATTCACATGGGGCGCGATATGAAAACCATGGCTATCGACAGTCTCAGAATTGATGTCGGCGCGGACGACAAGAGCGCCGCCGAACCCGGCGACCGCATCGCCTTTGATGAGCGCTTCCGGCAGCTCAGCGATACTGTCGCGCGCGGCAAAGCGCTCGATGACCGCGTCGGCTGTTCCATCCTCGTGGATATCCTGCGCGGCGGCCCCTATCCGGTGACCGTATGCGCCGCTTTCACCGTGCAGGAAGAAATCGGCTTGCGCGGCGCACAGGTGGCGGCGCAGCGCTCGCGGCCCGACGCCGCTATTGTCCTGGAAGGCACACCCGCCTACGACGTGCCCAATCCTAATCTCGAAGCCGAGGCGGGCGACCTGCCGACCAATCCGGCCACGCGCCTGGGCGAGGGCGTCGTGCTAACCCTCGTTGACGGGCGCATGATCAGCGACCCGCGCGTTATGGCTTTCCTGCGGGAAACGGCGGCGGCTGAGGCGATTCCTTATCAAGTGAAGACTGTCGGCGGCGGCGGCACAGACGGCGGCGCGATACATACCGCGCAGACCGGCGTGCCCACCATGACGCTCTCCGTTCCCTGTCGCTATATCCACTCGCCGACAGCGCTGCTTAACCTGGAAGATTACGGGCATACGCGCGCGCTTGCGCAGGCCGTGCTGAATCGCATCACACCGGCGACATTTCAGCGCGATTAAGCCGTCGATTACTCCGGCAGGAGCAATTCCTGCCCCACCAACAGCCGGTTCGGGTTGGCAAGATTGTTCAACGAAACAAGTTGATTGACATCCACGCGATACTTCAGCGAGATGCTCTCGATGGTCTCGCCGGCTGAGACCACGTGCACCTTCGGCAGCGGCGTCGCTGTATCCAGCGGTTCAGGCTCGACATCGGCCGCCGGGGTCTCGTCGACCGCCTCGGTATCGCCGTCGGCGTCTTCAGCGCCTGCAATCGGTTCGCCGGCCGCCGGTTGCGGCTCGACAGTCGGCCGCGGCGCCGGCGTCGCATAATCGCAGCCCGGCCGCAGCAGCAACTGACCGATGGCCAGCGCGTCGTCGTCGATTTGGCTGGCGTCCATAATGTCTTGCACCGTCGTGCCCCAATTCAGCGATAGCCGGAACAGATTATCGCCAGACTGCACGGTGTAGACGCACTCGTGATTGGGATCGAGTTCTTCCTCGAAGGCGGGCGTGAATGTTGGGCGCGTGAATGGCGTAAGAGTAACTGGAGGCGAGGTGGCGGCGATTGGAATCTCGGTCGGCAGTTCCAGCGTCGGCTGCTCCACCTGGCCCGGCACTGTCTCGGGCGTGACATACTGCCGCGTCTCGGCCGAGGCGTCCGCGCCGTCGACCGTCGCCGCTTCGTCGTCTTCGATCACCAGCAGGATGCTGGTCGGCGTCAGGACGCTGACGACCTCAGCGCTGTCGACCTGCTGGAAGGGTTCTTCAGTCTGGCGATAGCAGGCAGTCAGCAGCGGGGCGCACAGCAGCAGCAGGAAGAGCAGTTTTGTCTTCATGGGGTCTCGCCCTTTCGCAGCGGAATCGGCTCATCCCCATTATAGTGCCGTCTCCCGCGACGCGATAGCAAGCGCGCTGGAGATTCTGCCGCTTGCGACTTACTCATGGCAGCAGCGACCAGTTGGTCTCGATGTCAACCTCCGCGCCGATGTCGAAATTGCCCCGCCGCACTACGTCGTCAGGCAAGCGATCCAATATAGTCACGCGGTTATCGCCACTGTGATAGGCGACGACAATGACACGGTCGTATGCAATCAGTTCGCCCGGCCGCAGCGGCGAAGTGACGCCGTCCGGCCTCAGTTGGATATCCGCCGAATTGCGCGAAAGCCCTTCGTCGAAAAGCGCCGCGTCCGCACGGAAATTCTCGATGCCGTAATGCAGCGCGAAGACGCGCGGAAAGTTAATATCGCGCGGATGCAGATATAGCTCGGTCTCCGCGTCTAGATCGGTAACCAGCAGCAGGTAGGGCTCGGCGCCGGCGGCGAAATCGGGAATGGCCGCATAGATGCTCGTAAACACGCGTTCGCTGATCTGCGCGCGCTTTAAGAGGATGGCTTGGTGTTCGTAGAAGAAGGAAATCCCCGGCGCCAGCAGAAGCGCCAGCGCTACGGCAAAGGTCGCGCCGCCAAGGCGCCGATACCGCGCGGCAATCCAGCCCAGGAGGCCGATCCATACGAATGCCTGGCCGAGCGAGGCCGCGAAGAGCAGGCGCGTATGCAATGGCAGCGGCATGGTCGTTGGCGCCGAGTTGAAGACCGAGAGCAGCGCCAGCATAAATCCCAAGCCAGCCAGCATGGGCGGCGTCCATGTGGCGCTCTGGCCGCTGTCGCCGCTTAGAGTTAGCCAGACGTGGAAGGACGCGCCGATCACAAGGGCGAGCAGAGCGACAAACCACCACTGGCCGCTGCCCGCCGCCCGCGCCAGTCGACCCGCCAGGTCAAGCGGATTGAAGACCACCGCCAGGCCTTCTGCGGTCTGCGACGCGATATGGGCTGGCGACAGGCTCATGGCGAAACTGTCGCCGCTGAACAGGATGCGCAGCAGATAGACGTATATCAGCAGAAAGCACGCGAAGGGCAGGGCATCGCGGATATGCAGCCAAAAGCGTCGGGCTGTCAGGCCTGGCTGGCCGCTTCGGCGATCTTCGACCAGGGCGATGAAAGGGTGCAGCAGAAAGAAGAAAAACGATTGCTCGTAGGTCATGATAGCCAGCATGTAGGTCAAGAAACTGAGCATATACCAGCCGGGCTGCCGCCTGCCGGCCCTGACGAAACGCAAGTATGCCCACAAGGACAGCAGCGCGCAGATGAGAAAGACGCGATGGTCCCAGCCTGTGGGGAACTCGATGTTCGACGGAGTTTGCAGCGAGTCAAATATGAATGCCAGCGTGATGGCGAATGTCAACCAGCGCCGCTGACCGCGCTGCAAGGTATCGACCAGCAGAAAGATGAAGGGGCCGACGAGGAAATGCAGGGCCAGGGTCAGCGCGTACCACAGGTCGTAACGGTCGGGCGCAAACAGGTGCAGCGGAATCGCGAAGAGACCGCCCAGCAGATGGCGCTGCCAATACTCGCTGACCAGCCAATTCATGCCGCCGACAAGGCCGCGCAGCTCGAAGTGATATTGATAGGCCACGATGTCGCTGTAGAAGCCGAGCCTGAAGCCCCGCGCCGCCAGCGCCAGGTAGGCGGTAGCCAGAACCAGCGCCAGGACGGCACAGGCTCGCCAGCCGGATTGCAATAGCTGAATGGTTCGCTCAAGACGGCCAGGCATTGTCTGGTCTAAGCAATTTGCGTCAGCGTCGCACGCGACCGCCATGGTCGCGCTCGAGCGGACGCTTGACTCGTCCGCTAGCCGATCTGCGGCAGCGCCTCCATCGCGCGGTCGATTTCCGCCTGCGGGTATTCATAATCCGACAGCTGGCCGCCCAGATAGGCGTCATAAGCGCTCATGTCAAAGTGGCCGTGCCCGCAGAGGTTGAAGAGGATGACGCGCTCTTCGCCGGCTTCTTTCGCGGCCAGCGCTTCGCGTATGGCCCCGGCGATGCCGTGCGCCGCTTCCGGCGCGGCGATGATGCCCTCGGCCTTGGCGAAAGTGATGGCGGCCGCAAAGGTCTCCATCTGCGGGATGGCGTGCATTGACAGCAGGTCCTGATCCCAGAGCTCGCAGATGATCGAAGCCATGCCATGATAGCGCAAACCACCGGCGTGCAAGGGCGGCGGCACGAAGCCATGCCCCAGGGTATACATCTTCACCAGGGGCGTCATGCCGACGGCGTCGCCGAAGTCATAAGCGTATACGCCGCGCGTTAAACTTGGGCAGGCGGCCGGCTCGACGCCGAGCAGCTTCGTCTGCTTGCCGGCCGTCAAGTTCTGATGCAAGAAGGGCAGGGCGATGCCGGCGAAATTGCTGCCGCCGCCCGTGGGTCCAAGGACCACATCAGGATATTCGCCCGCCAGTTCCATCTGCCCCAGCGCTTCCTGGCCAATCACGGTTTGGTGCATCAAGACGTGATTCAGCACGCTGCCCAGTGAATACTTGTATTTGCCGCCGCTGGTCGCCGCCGCCTCCACCGCTTCGCTGATGGCGATGCCCAGCGAGCCGGTGCTGTCGGCGTCCTGCTCCAGGATGGCGCGCCCGGCGTTGGTTGTATCGCTGGGGCTGGCGGTGACGCTGGCGCCGAAGCTCTGCATGATGGCGCGGCGATAGGGTTTCTGCTCGTAGCTGATGCGCACCATGTAGACCACGCATTCCATGTCGAAGAAGCTGCAAGCCTGGGCCAGGGCCGTGCCCCACTGCCCGGCGCCGGTCTCGGTCGTCAGGCCGTTGATGCCTTCTTGCTTGTTGTACCAGGCTTGGGCCGTGGCCGTATTGAGTTTGTGGCTGCCGGATGGAGACACGCCCTCGTATTTGTAATAGATATGCGCGGGCGTATCCAGCGCCTTCTCCAGACGGCGCGCGCGCAGCAGGGGCGTGGGCCGCCACAGCTTGTAGATTTCGCGCACTTCGTCGGGGATCGCGATCCAGCGCTCCTGGCTGACTTCTTGCATGATCAGCTGCATGGGGAAGAGCGGCGCCAGATCGTCCGGCCCCACGGGCTGATGCGTGCCCGGATGCAGCACCGGCGGCAGCGGCCGCGGCAGATCGGCCTGCACGTTGTACCAGTGGCTGGGAATCGCGCTTTGCGGTAGATCAAATCGGATTAGGTCTGACATTAGCCCTGCCTCCGCAGATTGACTGTGGCTGATATTATGTCGAAGGCGGCTGGATTTCGCAACGGGCGGGGGGAACAATTAACCCCCACCCCCAAAACCCCCCCCCCAAAAAGTGGGAGGGGGCGTAATCGCGGCCAACAAATGGATGTTAATACCATACCAAAATATTGGGGAAGGGGCCGGGGGATG
>CAZWCV010000076.1:0-18551 GCA_964632725.1 uncultured Anaerolineaceae bacterium | reverse complement strand
CCTCGAGGTGGCGCAAGCAGTCAGCGGCGTCGATATCGTCGTCGGCGGGCACACCAACACCTTCCTCAGCAACGCCTACAGCGGCGCGCTGGGCGGATACCCCACCGTGCTCGAGAGCGCCAGTGGCGAGCCGGTCCTGGTCGTCCAGGCGGACACCAAGACGATCTATCTGGGGCGGCTTGATGTCGAGTTTGATGGCGCGGGTGTTTTGACCGACTGGGACGGCGATGCCATCTTGCTGAGCCGTTACATCAGTCCCGACCCGGCACTCAGCGAGATTGTCGCCGAATTGGCCGCGCCGATCGCCGAGTTGACCTCGCAGCCGGTGGGCGAGACCTCTATGGCCTTGACCGGAACCAGCCCGCGTCTCTGCCGTATTGAAGAATGTCTGCTGGGCAACGTGATCACCGATGCCTTGCTGGATGCCACCGGCGTCGATATTGCTTTGCAGAATGGCGGCGGCATCCGCGCCGATATAGACGAAGGCGCCGTATCACTGGGCGAGGTATTGAATGTGCTGCCCTTCGGCAATCTGGTCAGCACCTTCGAACTGACCGGCGCCGATGTCTTGGCCGCGCTGGAAAATGGCGTCAGCCGCGTCCAGGTCGATGGGGCCAATAATCCGTTGGTTGATGGCGCTGCCGGTCGCTTCCCGCAGGTCGCCGGCTTGCGCTATACCTTTGACGCCACGCAAGAGCCCGGCAGCCGCATCGTCAGCGCCGAGGTCATGCAGGACGGCGAATTCGTCGCCCTCGATATGGACGCCGTTTATTCGGTCGCCGCTAACGATTACATGCGCGGCGGTGGCGACGGCTACTCCGTCCTCGAGACCAACGCCATGAACGCCTATGACGCCGGCCGTCCGCTCGATCAGGTGGTGGCCGACTATATCGCGGCCAACAGCCCGCTCAGCGCCGAAATTGAAGGTCGCGTCACCCACCAAGCCGCGGAGTAAAACGTTAGGCTTTTCGGGTACTGGCCGACGCGCGTAATCGGCCTACCCCGCCCCCCGGCCCCCTCCCCGAAGCATCAGGGAGGGGGAGCTGCGGCAGCGCGAGTCGACTTGGAATCTCCATATGACATCCGCGGCTTCAGGAATTCCACGTCCACCATTGGCGAAATGAGCTTCCCCCCATTGCTATGGGGGGATTGAGGGGGGTAGACCATAGGCCAGCCGACGATGACCCGCCGCTGACGCCATGCCGTCCTGGCTTCTATGCTATATTCACTGTAGTAGAGAATCATAGCAACAATCCGGCTTTGGCGTGGTCGATAGCGAACAATTCTTCGACATCTTTTTCATTTACCATCCCGACGATATCGCTGTCGTTCGGCGTATTGCCGCGCAACTGAATGCGCTCGGCAAGGTCTGCCGTTTCGATGACGACGAATTTAGCGGCGGCGCGGTTGATGTCGTCCAACTCAAAGCCGATGTCTTGCGCTCCCACGCCGTCGCGATCGTGCTCTCGCCGGCATCGGCCGCCAGCCAACTCTGCAACGAACTGATCCAGCAGGCCGTCACCAATAGCAAACGGATCGTCAGCCTGGTGCTTGAAGAGGACATCGAGGTCGAGGTGCACCCCGCCGTCGCCGACCATCCCTACGTCCTCTTCCGCGAGCAAGACCATCTGGCCGATCGCGTGGAAGAAGCGCGCCATCTCCTGGCGGTCGACTACGAAGTCAAGCTGCATACCGAACTGCTGGTGGCTGCGGATCAATGGCAGCGCCGCGGGCGCCGGCCCAGCCAACTGCTGCCGCCTGAGCGCGTCATTGAAGCGCGTCAGTGGCTCGCCAATGACACGCTGCGCACGGTAAAGCCATCGCCGCTGCTGGTGGAGTATATTCACAGCAGCCGCCGTCAGCGCGCCGCCAGCGGACCTGCGATTCCCGTCGCCCGGCTCAGCCTGGCGCTGTTGGCCGTCATTCTGCTGATCGCGGGCTTCTTCCTGCTGCGCGCGCTGCTCGACGCCAATGCCGCGGCGCAGGCGGCGGCCGCCCAAACCAGCATCGCGCGGACTCGCGTGGCGCAAACATCGGCGGCGGCCACCGCGGCCAGCGACAGCGCTGTCGGCTTGGTTGATCTGCTGGCGGCCACCAGCGAAAGCATTGGCCTTTCTGTCAAGCAGACCGCGCAGGCAGCGGCGGCGGACGCCACGCAAGCCGCCTACGCCACAAGTACCGCGCAAGCCATCGCTACTCAGGCGCGCGCCACCGAAGTCCATCAGCTTGCGCGCGACGCCGACGCCCTGCGCCTCGTGCGCGAAGCCGAGGCCGCGCTGGGAGCGGGCGAGCGCGACCTGGCGCTGGCGCTGGCCTGGACCGCCAAAGACGCGCTCGAAGACCCCAAATCGGCTTACCGCGTCTTGCGGCGGGCAGTCGCGGCCGGCGGACGACTCGAGCTGGACAAGGTCGCGCTGCTGGCCCTTCAGCCGGGCGGCGGCTTCGCTCTGGTTTCGCAGTCGGCGGGCAATCTGCAAGTCTACGACAGCGCGAATTGGACCCTGATAGTCGCCGTCGATGACAGTGACGCGCCCATAACGGCCCTGGCTTACAGCCCCGACGGCAGTCGGCTGGCTACCGGCTCAGCCGCGGGCGATGTCGTCATTCGCGCTGCGGACAAGGTCGCGGGCATCCACCGTCTGGAGCGGCATCAGGCAGCGGTCACAGCGCTGGCGTTTAGTCCCGGCGGCGACAGGCTCTACAGCGCGTCCGACGAAGCGCTGCTGGTCGCCTGGGACAGCGAGTCCGGCGACGAGTTGGCTGTGTATGCAGCGCCCGAGGACGACGCGCTGGCGCTCAGCGAGCTGTTGGCGACGGCCGACGGCGGACGCATCATCGGCTGGGCGGACGCGGGCGGCATTCCCCAAATGCGTCAATGGTCAGCCGGGTCGCTCGAACTCATAAGCGGCGAAGCGCAGGTCTACCGCGGCGTCGACGCCCGCGCCAACATCGGCTACAGCGGCGGACGCAGCTTGCCCGCATACCCCGGCGACCCGCACACGGGCGATCTGACGCTTTGGGACCTGGGTAAAGGCGAGCAAATCACGACCGTGTCCGGCGGCTTCAACTGGTCTCTGCTCGCCAGCGGCGATTTGACCGCCGCCACTGACGAACTGCTCTTCATAGCCTTCCATGAGGGGCGGGCGCTTTTGGGCGTCCGCGCCAGCGACGGCGGGCAGCGCGCCGCGCTGATTGATACGACCGACGGCGGCCTTATCCGCAGCTTCGACAGTGAGCTGGCCGCGAGCCTCGTCTCTGCCGACTTCCTTGATGCGACTACGCTGCTGTCCGCAAGCAGCGACGGTCGCCTCGTCGTTTGGTCCAGCCATGACGGCGAACTCATCCGCGAGCTGGTCACAGCGCCGGGAGCTCTGACGCAAGTTGCCCTCAGCGCCGACGGCAGTACCGCAGTCGGCCGCTCCGCTGACGGCAGCGCCTATCTCTGGCGACTGAACCAGAGCCCGGCCGCGCCCGCCGCAATCTACCCCGGCGCGCTGCCCGGCACGGCTATCAGCCCCAGCGGCGATACCCTGCTGCTGGTCGACGACAGCGGCGCGACCCTGCGACGCATTGACTCCGACGAAATCATCAGCCAATTCGCAGCGCGCCTGGTCAGCAGCGCCGGCGCCAATTTTGCCTTGGCCCAAGATGAAGGCGTGACGCTGCACGACATCGAGTCGGGCGAAGCGTTGCAGCGCTGGCCGGCCGACTGGGACGATGCGCAGGGACTGTATCTCGCGCGCGATGGCGAGCGGCTGCTAGTCCAGGCCGACGACCGGCTCTGGCTGCTGCGGGCCGAGGCCGAGTCGCCCTTGCCCTTGAGCGCCGCCAGCCCACCGGCGCAAGTCGCTTTCGCGTCCGGCGGCGCCTATATCGCGACCCTCCATGCCCAGCGCGCTCTGCTCTGGGACGCCGCCAGCGGGCAAGCCCTGGGCGCCTTTCCGCTGGGCGATGCGTCAGCTGAGGAGCTGGACCTGGCCTTCAGCCCCGATGGCGAAACGCTCTACTTCTTTCTTCGTCTGGAGGGCGGCCTGGCCGGTCTCACGGCCGTCACTGTCGCCGACAAGGCCGCGCGCCGCCACACGTACCTGGATGTCGCCTACGGCGAGCTCTCGCCCGATGGCGAATTCCTGCTGCTGGCGCTGCGCCCGGGCCTGGTGCAGATTGTCGGCGCGGCGACTGGCGAGATTCTGCACACGCTGCCGCTGGAGTCCACCGCGCTTCAATCGCTGCGCTTGTTGCCGCAGCTCGGCTTGCTGATGTCGTCTTCGGGTCCGGATGTGACCGTCTGGGAAACTGCAGACGCAACCATCGACCAGCAATTTCTGCAAACCGGGCGTATCGTCAACTACAGCCACAGCGCCGACGCGCAGCGCTTCTTGACCATCGACCAGAGCGGCCTGGCCCGCCTCTGGCAAGTGGAAAGCCCGGCCGACTTGCTGCGGCGCGTCCAAGCCGACCACCCGCCGCGCGATCTGACCTGCGCCGAGCGCGAGCAGTTTCTCGTGCTGCCGCTTTGCGAGCCAGCGCCATGAAGCGAATCCTCTTCACCTCCTGGTATCGCGGGCTGGGCGGCGGCGAGACCGACCTGCTCACCCTGGCCGCTGCCTTGCCCCCTGGCGACTACGATTGCCAGTTGTTGCTGCCGCGCGACGGCCAGCTGGGGCAGCGCTGGCGCGAAGCCGGCCGGCGGACGCATATTGTCGGTTATCGCGGCGCATCGACCTATTTTGTACCGGCGCTCTGGGCGCGTTTCCGCGTCGTCCGGCGCTTCGCCGATTTGCTGATCCGCGAGCGCATCGACCTGGTGCACGCCGACTATCACACCCTCCCCTTGATCGCGCCGGCCGCGCGCTTGGCAGGCGTTCCGCTGTGCTGGACGGTCTGGGGATGGTGGTTCCGGCCCAAGCCCTGGCAGCGCGCCTTCTTCCGCCGGCTGCCGACCGTCGCCCGCTCCAAAGCCATCCGCGCCGGCTTCCTGGGCGACCCGCCCTTCATGCCGCCGGATCAGCTGCCCGTTATCTATTCCGGCGTCGACGCCAGCCGCTTCCATCCCCGCCTTGACGGCGCCAGCCTGCGCCGCGAACTCGGCCTGCGTCTGGACGCGCTTGTGGTGGCCATGGCCGCGCGCTTCCAGCGGGTCAAGGGCCACCATACCTTTCAGACTATGGCCGAGCAGGTCCTGGCCGAAGCGCCCCGGACGCAATTTGTCATCGCCGGCGACGATGCCTTCGGCGTTTCCGCTGACCAGCGTTATCGCGACCAAATCCTGGAGCGGGCGGGGTCCAGCGCGCTGCTGCGCGACAACCTGCATTACATCGGCTTCCGGGCCGATGTCGAGTCGGTCTACGCGGCGGCCGATATCGTCGTCTGCCCCTCGGAGTTCGAGAGTTACGGCAAAGCCAATCTGGAAGCCATGGCCTGCGGCCGGCCAGTGGTCAGTACGCGCCGCGGAGGGCCCGCCGAGACGATCCTGGACGGCGTCACCGGCTTCCTGGTCGACAGCGGCGACGCCGCGGCCATGGCGGCTCAGGTGCTGCGTCTGTTACGCGAAGGCGACTTGCGCCATCAGATGGGCCGGGCAGCTGCCGAGCACGCCAGCGTCCGCTTCTCAGCCACTGCCTCTGCCGCCACCCAAAAGCGCTATTTCGACGACCTGCTGCGCCTCAATTGACGGTGGCGTTGCGGAAGAATTTGGCCAGGGTATCGCCCAGCGAATTGTCATTCAAATACTGGATATGCTCGCCGGCGAAGGGTATCGGCGTCATGCCGAAGCGGCTGACCAAGGCATTGTCGGGCACGGTATTTGGCACAGCCAGCAGATCCAGCAGGCTGGTGCTGACCGGCGAACCCGGCAGCAGCGCCTGCAGCAGCGCCACCGCCGGCCGCAGCAGCGCCACCGGCGCCGGGACCAGCAGCCGCCGCGCGCCCAGCGCGTCCATAATACGCCGCTCAATCTCGCCCAGCGTCAGCACCTCGGGCCCGCCCAGCGTCAACTCCGCGCCGATCGTGCTATCATCGTCCAGGCAGCGAATCACCGCCTCCACCACATCAGCGACCGACACCGGCTGGAATTCCGCTTTGCCGCCGCCAATAAGCGGGAAGACCAGCGGCGTAATCTTGAGCAGGCGCGCGAAAGTATTGAAGAATTCGTCCTGCCGGCCAAATATGGCCGAGGGCCGCAGCGCCGTCCACTGCATCGAAGATGCGGCGACGTATTCCTGGGCGCGGCCTTTGCTGGCCAGAAAGCGATAGGGCAAGTCGCTGCTGGCGCCGTTCTGGCTCATATTGATGAAGCGCCTGACGCCGGCAGCTTCCGCCGCATTCAGCACATTCACCGTGCCCTGGGTGTTGACCGACTCGTAAGTCTGCCCGCCCTTTTCCATGGCGATGGCGACGGTGTGGATCACCGCGCTGACATCGCTCATGGCCGGGGCCAGGCTCTCCGGGCGCGTGACATCGCCTTCGACGATGTCGATCTGCCCGGCGACCTCGGCCAGGCGCAGGGCCGCCTTCGCCCGCTTGCGCACCAAGGCGCGCACGGGACGCCCCTGCGCGACCAGCTTCTTGACCGTTTGATTGCCCAAATATCCAGCGGCGCCCGTCACCAGGATCGTCATGTCCGCTCTCCTTAACTGTCTCGCCTGCTCTATTATAGTCCGCAAAGATGAAGGTAACCTAAGCCAAAGTCCCGCGCGCGCCTTCGGCTGCTTCGCAGGGACGCGCCGGTGACTCGCCCAATCCCTAATTGCTCCCACATCGAAATCTGTAGGGGCGACTTTTCAAGTCGCCCGCGCTCGCTTCCAGCTACGTCCTGCGGGCGCTCCTTGGCGCGCCCGAACACGGCATATGTCGCCAAGGCGGGCGACCAGGTTGGTCGCCCCTACATTGTCTGCGAAGCGAGGCCAGCGGCCGACACGCGCAAAGCTTCCAAAGCTTGATCGCCCATGCGCCGAAAATTGGCTTATGCCCGTGGAGCTTTTACGTCTGACAGAAAACGGACATAAAAGCGCGCCGCCAGCTCTGTGGTAGAATACGCCCGCGTTTTTCTTGCTCGATGCGGGATTTAGCCTGGACTATGGACGAGCTCAAGCATATCCGCCTCAACCCGACCAAGCCGGCGGTGGACACCATCAACATCGCCGCCCGCGCGATCAAATCCGGCGGCCTGGTCGCCTTTCCCACGGAAACGGTCTACGGCCTGGGCGCGAACGCCTGGGACGAAGACGCCGTGGCCAAAATCTTCCGCGCCAAAAGACGCCCGGCCAGCGACCCGCTGATCGCGCATATCACCGACATTGACCAGCTATACGATCTTGCTCGCGCCGTACCTGAGTCCGCTCATGTGCTCTGTCGCCGCTTCTGGCCCGGCCCCCTGACCCTGGTGCTGAAGAAGTCAGCAGGCGTGCCGGACAACCTGACTGCCGGGCTGGACACGGTAGCCGTGCGCATGCCCGATCACGCAGTCGCCCTTGCCCTTATCGAATCCGCAGGCGTCCCCATCGCCGCGCCCAGCGCCAACCGCTTCTCCCGCCCCAGCCCGACGACAGCGCAACACGTCCTGGACGATCTCGCCGATGACATCGACCTGCTGCTGGACGCCGGCCCGACGACCATCGGCCTGGAGTCCACCATCGTCAGCCTGGCCGACGATCCGCCGCAGCTGCTGCGCCCGGGCGGCGTGCCCCTGGAAGCGCTGCGCCGGCGCCTGCCCGATCTGCGCTTCCAACCGCGCTACCTGGGCGCCGACGAGGCCGCGCCCGCGCCCGGCACGCTGCTCAAGCATTATTCCCCGCGCGCCAAACTCCTGCTCTTCCAAGGCGACGATGCTGCTGTCTACGCCGCCATGCGCGCTAAAATCGCCGGGGTCGGGCGTGTCGGCTTGATGCTCAGCGATGCCGACGCCTCCGCCTTCGCCGATATTGATATCGCCATTGAGCGGCTGGGCCGGGATGCCGCGCAAGCGGCTGAGCGCCTCTTTGCCGCCATGCGCGCCTTGGACAGCGCCGGCGTCGACCTGATTCTCGCGCGCGCGCCGGATCAGCAGGGTTTGGGCCTGGCCGTACGGGACCGGCTGCTGCGCGCGGCCGAGGGCGCCTTGATCGAAGTTTGATCCGATTCGCGCCGGCGCCCCGCGACCCGGGCAAACACCGCACGCTATGGCGCCAGGCATGACAATGTAGCAAAAAGCAATTTAGCCACAGAGTTAGAAGAGTTAAATTGAGGACACCGAGGATTTGTCCTTTCTGCGACCTGTGCCGTAATCAACCTTCCCAAGACTGCGGGCATCGTCGCCGCCTGACAGACGAATTTGCTTTTCTCGGCGCACTCCTTTTACTCTGTGAACTCGGTGGTAAAGTGTCGTATCAACTGATGGACCTGCCGCGCAACTCGGTCGTCACGAGTCCGCTTAAGGCCTGTGCTATAATCGCGCTGGAATCGCCAATTCGATCAGCAAGGACCAGCCTGTGACCAAGGTCATACAAATCAAGGACATCGCCAGCTACGACGGCCAGGAGATCACGGTCCGCGGTTGGGTCTATAACCGCACCGGCAAGGGACGCCTGCAATTCATCCTGCTGCGCGATGGCAGCGGGCAAGCGCAGTGCGTCGCCTTCAAAAAAGAGATGGCGACCGACGAGTTCGAGACCGCCCGCGGCTTGTCGCAGGAATCCTCCGTCATCATCACCGGTACGGTGCGCGCCGACAAGCGCGCGCCCGGCTACCCCGGCGGCTATGAAATCGGCATCCGACATCTCGAACTCGTTCAGCAGGCCGACGACTATCCCATCACGCCCAAAGAGCACGGCACCGAGTTCTTGATGAACCATCGCCACCTCTGGGTGCGCAGCAACCGGCAGTGGGCTATCCTGCGCATCCGCGCCACCATCATCAAAGCCATGCGCGACTGGCTGGACGATCAGGGCTTTCTATTGGTCGATACGCCTATCATCACGCCCGCCGCCGGCGAAGAGACCACCACGCTTTTTGATGTCGATTATTTCGGCGAAACCGCCTACCTGGCGCAGACCGGCCAGCTCTATAACGAAGCCAATATCATGGCTTTTGGCAAAGTCTATTGCTTCGGGCCCACCTTCCGCGCCGAGAAGTCCAAGACGCGCCGCCACTTAATCGAGTTCTGGATGCTCGAGCCCGAGATCGCATTCTGCTCGCTGGAAGAACTGATGGACATTGAAGAGGGCCTGGTCAGCGCAGTCGTGGAGCGCGTGCTTGCGAAGCATCCGCAAGAATTGGCCATCATCGAACGCGACATTGACAAGCTGGAGGCGATCAGGGCGCCCTTCGCCCGCATCAGCTACGATGACGCGGTGGCGCGCCTGCAGGCCCGGCATGCTCAACTTAACGACCCTCAAGAGCAAGCCGAGCTGGCGATCGAGTGGGGCGAAGACTTCGGCAGTCCGCACGAAACGGCGCTGGCCGAGATGTTCGACAAGCCGGTTTTCGTCTACCATTACCCCACGGCGGTCAAAGCCTTTTATATGACGCCAGTGGCGGGCCGGCCCGAAGTCTGCCGCAGCGTCGACTTGCTGGCGCCGGAAGGCTACGGCGAAGTCATCGGCGGCAGCGAGCGTATCCACGACCTGGACCTGCTGGCGCGAAATATCGACCAGATGGGCTTGGGGCGCGAAGCTTACGAGTGGTATCTGGAATTGCGGCGCTTCGGCAGTGTGCCGCACGCCGGCTTCGGCATCGGCATCGAGCGCACGGTCGCCTGGGTCTGCGGCTTGAGCCACGTCCGCGAGACGATTCCCTACGCCCGTCTGCTCAATCGCAAGTATCCCTAATTGCTGTCGCCCGCCAATACCGCGCGCAGCGCCTCGGCGACACTGCGTACCTCGATGAGTTGCATCCCCGTCGGCAGGTCTTCAGCGCGCCGCCGCAGCTTGGGAACCAGCGCGCGCTTGAAGCCGATTTTCCGCGCTTCGTTAAGCCGCGCTGGCAGTTGCCCGACCCGGCGCACTTCGCCGCTGAGCCCGACCTCTCCTACGATGGCGAGATCAGCCGGCAGCGCCCGGTCGTGATAGCTGGACGCGATCGCCAGCGCCATCGCCAGGTCCGACGCCGGCTCGGTGATGCGCAGCCCGCCAATCACGTTGACGAAGATATCTTGCTCCCACAGCTTCAAACCGACACGCTTGCTCAGGACGGCGCTGATCAGCAGCAGACGATTGAGGTCAATGCCATTGGGTGTGCGCCGCGGATTGCCAAAAGCCGACGGGCTGGTCAGCGCTTGCAATTCGACCAGCAGCGGGCGCGTGCCTTCCAGGGTGATGGCGATGGCTGAGCCGGAAGCGTTAATCATGCGCTCTTCCAGGAAGGCTTCCGACGGGTTGGGCACTTGCGCCAGGCCCGCCCCGCTCATCTCGAAAACGCCGACTTCGCTGGTGGCGCCGAAGCGATTCTTGACGCCTCGCAGCAGCCGATACTGCTGGAAGGGATCGCCCTCGAGGTAAAGAACGGCGTCTACGATATGTTCCAGGACGCGCGGACCGGCGATATTGCCGTCCTTGGTCACGTGGCCAATCAAAAGGATGCTGAGGCCGCTGCCCTTGGCCAGCTTCTGCAATTCAATCGCGCACTGGCGCACCTGCGCCACCAGCCCGGGCGACGAGTTCAACTCGGGATCATGGGTCGTCTGAATCGAGTCGACCACGAGCAGGGTCGGCTCCAGGGCCTGCGCCTGGCTGATGATCGCTCCCAACGTGGTTTCTGTGAGCAAGTACAGGTCGGGCGCGCTCAGGCCCAGGCGGCTGGCGCGCAGCTTGATTTGCCGGGCGCTCTCCTCACCGCTGACATAGAGGACTGGGCCGCCTGTCGCCGCCAGCCTGGCCGAAAGCTCCAGCACCAGCGTCGACTTGCCGATGCCCGGTTCGCCGCCCAGCAGCACCAGCGAACCCGGCACCAGGCCGCCGCCCAGCACCCGGCTGAATTCCGCTATCGGCAGCGCGATGCGCGCTTCCCGGCTCATCTCGATATCCGCGAGCCGCTGGGGCGTCCGCGCGCCGCCGGACGGAGCGAGGCGACCTTTGGAAGGCGCCCGGCGTGTCTGCTCGACCTGCTCTGTCATGGTGTTGAATTGGCGACATTGAGGACAGCGCCCAAGATACGCCGGGCTGCGCTTGCCGCAATTGGAACAGATGTAGGTGCTGCGAGTTTTCGCCATTTAGCTTGGAATCGGCTTCATTACAAGCGGAATTGCGGCAATGGATTTACGGCGCGACCACGTTTTCACAATCGCCCAGAATGCCGCCGTCGATGAAAGACTTGACGCATGCGCTGAGTTGCGCGCCGATCTTCTGGTGGCCCGCGTTGTTCCAATGACCGTCCGGTTGTGGAACATAATCGTCCCGCGTAAGCAGCGCAATTGGGTTCAGATAATGAATGTCCAATTCTTCCATCAACATTATCGCATTCGCGACTTCCTGGCCAGGATTGCCGATATCTTCCAGTCGAGGAATAAGCAGAACGAGAAATCCGCTGTCCAGCGCCGCAACCGCGTCGCGCAACGGCGCAAGATATTGGCGAGTATTTTTCACCTGCTCATCATAGGAGATTTCGAAGACAGTAGTGCCGGCGCGATCCAACAGCCGAAGCGCTATGCTGCCGAGTCGCGTTAAGCCGAGGCGCGCTTCCAAGTCGCTCATAGGTGGCATGGACCCAGCGACAGCATAGCGCAGCACCAGATCTTGAGGCAGCTGAATCGGCCTCCCCCATCGGTCTCGCTGCGGATAGCGCACAAGGTGTATGTTGCCGTCCGAATCCCGCAGTTGCACACCATGAAAGTGTATCATCAAATTGTCGCGGAAGTCGTTCATAGTAAAGCCGAGAATAGTGAGTTGCGGCTTAAAAGCTGGCGCGAATTTATTATAAGCCTGCAAATCTTGGACCGTTCCGGTGCCGGCGATGCCAAGATTCCATATTTCAACAGCCGGTATGGTGGCTTCAAGGTATTCGACCCACGACTGCCCGATGTCGGCTGAAAAGCCTTGCGTGAACGAATCTCCCACAGTCACAAGTCTGTATCGTTCGTCATAATCTTCAAGCGCTAAGAAGTCTTTCGAGTCCGGATATCCTTGACGATTCACAACGCAATATCTACCGGATAACTCCCCCCCCCCCCGTCGCGCATGCAGCGGTAATTGCTTCATAATTCAGCCGGCAGCCATTTTCATCGCAGGTCGTCCAGGATATGACCTGGTATTCCTTGTCTGGCAGTTCTCGCGGGAAATAGGTGGATATGCCCAAAGCGGACAGAACGATCTCCAGCGCCAGCAACGTCAGCAACGAAACGATCGTAGCCGTTACAATGCTTCGCTTGAGCTTAGCTAAAAACCGGCCGTCGTGTCTTTTTTGTCGCAAGATCAACGCGGCGACAGAAATTGCAAGTCCTGAGACGACAACAATCAGCTGCGGCAGATTGAAACCTGGACTTGCGCCCGGAAGCAAGAGGTCAATTGCTATGCCAAACACAGCGATTGACACTCCAAGAACAGCAAGCATTATTAGCGCGACATTGACCACAGTTGGAATCCTGTGCCCGCCTGCTCAAGCCTAAAGTTTTAACAAATCAAATATAGCGCGAACTCTTGGTATTGCTCGCCAAATGAATCGCAAAATGTGCGCGAGCTTGACAGGATGAAGCGCCGCCGCCAGTGTTTAGCGAGTCGGCTGGCCGTTTCAATGGTCTAGTGTAGCGTTACGTGATCGCATTCAGCGAATGTTCCGCTGGCGAAGTAGCGCTCTACGCAGTCGCTGAGCAGCCGGCCGGCCTTCTGATGCCCGCTGGAATTCCAGTGCTCGTCAGGCACGGCGTAATCAGCCTTCGGATCAAGAATGCCGATCGGACTCAGATATGGGATTTCCAATTCGCGCAGTAGCTCGACAGCCATAAGGTAACGGGAACCGGCGCTCTGAATATCGGCGGCTTCTGGAACCAGGACCACCAGGAAGCCGGACGCGCTGGACGAAACCGCCTGTTTCAGTTCAAGCAGATATTGCTTGGTCGTCTGAAGCCGGCGTTCGAAGCGTTCTTCCTGCCTGGGCGCGGATGGCGCAGCCAAGTCCTGCAATCCGCGCAGCAGCGACCCCAAGCGGGTCGAGCCCAGCAGTCTTTCCAGCTCGTTTGACGGGGGCTTTCTGCCGTACGCCCGCAGATAACCGAGGGTGTAACCGTCCACTTCACTGACATTTTCGTCGGCGTCAATCGCGTACTTGCGCACATTAAAAGCCACCCCATTGTCATCGCGCGCGTTCAACCAGGAATCAATGGGTAGCAGATTGTCGTCAAAGTCGTTCTGGTAGAAACCCAGGATCGTCAGGTGAGGGCGCAGAATGGGCGCATAGGTTTCAAAAGCCATAATTGCCTGATTGGTGCCCGCGCCAGGTATGCCGGTATTCCAGATGAGGGCTTGCGGCATAGCGCTCTCCAGGGTCTCAGCGTAGGAACTTCCCAATTCGGCGCGCATGCCCCAGGTAAATGAGTCGCCTATCAAGAGAATGCGTGTCCTATCTCCCCGGTCGGCGGGCAGGTCAAAGTCATCCGAGTCGGCGTAGCCTTGTCCGTTAATTGCGCATACGCGACCTTTGAGTTCGCCAGTTGCGCAAGCGGCTTGCACCTCATCGTAGACATAATGACAGCCCGCCGCGCCACAAGTCCACCAGGGCCGTTCAATGAGCGCGGTATTCGCTGGGTCGGCGGGGAAGTCGACGGGCGCGCCACCCACCGCCAACACTATTTCAAGCGCGAAGAGTGTAACCAGCGCGATAGCCAAGGCATGCTCAAACCTGCGCCCCGTTCGGGAGCGTCCGCCGCGCAGCAGCGCCGCCAGAATCATGACCGCGAAGCCGGCCGCAATGACCAGCAGCTGGAGCGGATTAACACCCGGGCTCGCCCCCGGCAGCAAGTAGTCAGCGCTGACGCCAACGAGAGCGATCAACAGCCCGAGTACAATCAGGAAGTTCAAGGCGCGGATCAAGACGGGCTCATAGCCTCCACTTACCGCCGGGCGTCAAATGAATTACGCGGAATCTGCGGCCCGACTCGCTTGGCTTGCCAGATAACTCCTCGATAAACGAGCCAGAAGTTAGTGTCGGCAAACTTGCTACCCGCGCCAATACCGCTGCAGCCGCGCCAAAATGACTAGGGCATTATAACATCGTCGCAAGCGGAAAGACTGCCCTCGGCGCTAAAAGCGGCAAGGCATTCGCTAAAGAGCGCGCCGCACGCACGAACAGCTCGCTCGGTGAATTAACATCATGGGCGTGGGGGACCAACAGTATCAGAAGCTTGCCGCCCTGATCAGCTACCTCGTCGCGCAGCTCCCGCAGATAGTTGCGAGTGTGTACATTCTCCAACTCAGCGACGCGCGAAGCCGTAATTGCATTCGCAACCATATCCAGCGTGCGCAGCAGCAATGAACCAGGCTGCGTCCGGCCCAGAGTCATCTCAAAGTCGTTTGCGGGGCCGCGCGTTCGGGAAATGTATGGCTCGTATTCAAGCACTTCCGCCGTCAGTAAATTGCCCCAGCGGTCGAGATATCGGCTCGCAATAATATACTGTCGGCCGGATTCGTCGATCATAAAAGAGCCGTGTTTTAGAGCCAGCAGATTGCCACTAAAGTCATTCGTTACAAAGCCGAGAATGGTAAGCTGCGGACGGAGCATTGGCGCGAAGCGGGTGTAAAGCGACAGCGCCTGCACCGCGCCAGTGCCCGACATACCCGTATTCCAGATCATCGCGTCAGCCCGATTCGCCTGAATGGTTTCGACGTATGACTTTCCCACGTCCGCGCTAAGACCGTAAGTGAAGGAGTCGCCCAGCACCAGGATCCGCTCGAGGCCCTGTAGCTCAGCATCGGACAGAGGCTCGAAATCGTGGGGGCCAAGAAATCCCGACAAGCGCGAGTAAGTCGTGCAAATCTCATCTCGAGGAACTTTACTTTTACCACAGAAGCAAACATAAGCAAGTCATAAAAATTTCGTCTCAATAGATTTTTCCTTTACCACAGAGGAAAATGAGGATACACAGAGGGGCGCGTAGACACTGCCCGCCGGCATAGAGGGTTTTGTATTGTTTCGATACTGCCGAAATGTAGGCGGCTATCCAACAGATGAGAATTTGCGCTGGCATACAATCACCATAAGCTTTACTCGATGTTCTCTGTGCATCCTCTGTGCCTTCTGTGGTAAGAATTTGCATGACTTACTCGCGCGTACACTCCTGCTGCGGCGCATCCGCATGCGGCGTCGCGTAACGTAATCGTAAGGAGCCCGGCTTAGCCTGATATATGATAATCACCGGCAAGGGAAATCCCACATGCATACGATTGAAAGTCTGACTCGCGCTGGCCAGCGTCCACTAATCATCGTACTGATCGCTGGCGTCCTGGCGCTCGGCGCCGCGCTAATCTCGGGCGCCGACGACACGGACTGCCGCCCCGCCAATCTGCGGACGGTCAACTGGTCGACCGACTTCTGCCAAAGCAACGTGGACTTCGCGCAAATTTTAGTGGGCAATCCGGTCAAAGACGGCATTCCGTCAGTAACAGACCCGGCTATGGAATCCATCGATAGCGCGGCCGCGTGGCTCAGCCAGCGGTCGCCGGTGATCGCCGTTGAAATCGCGGGCGAGGCGCGCGCTTACCCGCTGGCGATTCTGATGTGGCATGAGATTGCCAATGACGAAATCGCCGGCCTGCCCATCGCGGTCACATTCTGCCCGCTCTGCAACAGCTCGGTTACGTTTGAGCGAACGGTAGACGGTGACGCGCTCGACTTCGGCGTCAGCGGCTTGCTGCGAAACAGCGACCTGATCATGTTTGACCGGCAAAGCGAATCCTGGTGGCAGCAGCTGACCGGTGAAGCCCTGGTCGGCGCCTACGCCGGAAGGCTGCTGGAGATTGTGCCATCGCAGGTTATCAGCTTCGGCAGCTTCGCCGAGCGGCATCCGCATGGCCAGGTAATGTCGCGCGATACGGGCTACAACCGCCAATACGGCGTGAATCCCTATCGCGACTACGATGAGCAGCCAGGGCGCCCCTTCCTGTTTCGCGGCGAGCTTGATCGGCGCCTGGATTCGCCGGTCGACTATGTGCTGGCGGCGATCATCGGCGAAGTCGCAGTCGCTTATCCCTTCGACATCCTGAGGACTGAGCGGGTCATAAATGATGTCGTCGCTGATACGCCCGTGGCGATCTTCTATCAGGACGGCGTCGCCAGCGCGCTGGGCGATGCCAACATCGACAACGCCCGCGATATTGGCGCGGCCGGCATGTATGAAGCGACCCTGGAAGATGGCCGCCTGCTGCGCTTTGTCGCCAATGACGACGGCGCATATCTCGATGAAGCAACACAGTCGACCTGGAACGCCTTCGGCGAAGCCATCGCCGGCGAGCTCAAAGGCAGCCACTTGCGCTGGATAAACGCTTTTCCGCATTTCTGGTTCGCCTGGGCGGCATTCCACCCGGATACCATAGTCTACGGAAATTGACGCCTGCCTGGCGGATTGCTCGACCCGAGCGCAAAGCCGCAGCGACTCTCAGCTCACGGCGACTGCGCATTCGGCGCGGCCTTCAAACGTAACGCATTCGTAAGACGCGCGCGCTACTGTCAACGAAACGGGATGGAGTCGCCGGCGCGGCAGACTCGGTTCCGCAGACAAGCGTAAAGGACTAAATATGTATCATAGACTTGCAATACTCGCCCTGGCGCTGCTCCTTACCCTGCTGCCCGTCGTCTCCCTGGCGCAGCTCAGCTGCGATGAACCGCCCGCCCCCTTCGATGACGAAGCGCTGCTGGCCAATTGGCGGAGGGTTTGGAACCTCACCGATGTCTGCAAGAGCGCGGAAGGCGTCTTCTACGAAATCATGTCGGGCGGCGTCGGGCGCGATGGCATCCCGCCAATCGACAATCCGCAGTTCGACGACCTGGCGACAGCCGACCTGTGGCTGCAAGCCAGCTCGCCGGTCATCGCGCTGGAAGTCGACGGCGTCGCGCGCGCTTACCCGCTGGCGATTCTGACGCGGCACGAGATCGCCAACGATGTCATCGGCGATACACCGGTCGCGGTGACCTTCTGCCCGCTTTGCAACAGCGCCATCGTCTTCGACCGGCGCGTCGGCGGCGATACCCTGCGCTTCGGCGTCAGCGGCTTGCTGCGCAACAGCGACCTGATCATGTGGGACGACTTGACGCAATCGCTTTGGCAGCAATTGACGGGCGAGGGCATCGTCGGGACATTCACGGGAACGCTGCTGGATATCGTGCCGTCGCAACTGGTCGGCTACGCGGCCTTCAAAGCGCAATTTCCAGGAGGCGAAGTGCTGTCGACTCAAGGGCGCTTTTACGGCAGCAATCCCTACGTCAATTACGACAGCAGCCCACGCCCCTTCCTGTTCATGGGCGCGCCGGACGGGCGGCTAATGGCGACGGAGCGCGTCTTGGGCGCGACTATCGGCGATATCAGCGTGGCTTATCCTTTCAGCGCGCTGGCGCAAGAAGTCGTCATCAATGACAGGCTGGCCGAGCGCGATGTCGTGGCCATCTGGCAGCCGGGCGCCCTCAGCGCGCTGGACGCCGCCAGCATAGACCAATCGCGCGATGTCGGCATGGCGGCGCTATTTGACCGTCAGGTGGACGGGCGGGCGCTCACATTCCAGGTCGAAAACGGCCACATCGTCGACGCCGAGACCGGCAGCGCCTGGAATATCTTCGGCAGCGCCACCGCCGGCGACCTGGCCGGGACGCAGCTGGGAGCAATCAACGCTTTCCCGCATTTCTGGTTCGCCTGGGCCGCTTTCTATCCGGACACGCTGCTCTATGGCCATCAGCCGCCGAGCGCGGAGACGATAGCGCGCCTGGAGCTGGACCCGATCCTGGGCGACCCGGACGCGCCCGTCACGCTGATCGAGTACGGCGCTTACGGCTGCCACGCCTGCAGGTACTGGCACGAGGAGGGCATCGTCGAAGCGCTGCTGGAAGAGTTTGGCGGGCAGGTGAACTTCGTATACCGCGATATTCCTATCATCGTGCCGCCCTACAGCCAGCGCGCGGCCGAAGTGGCGCAGTGCGCGCTCGACCAGGGCAACGAGCAATTCTGGACCATGCACGATGCGATATATGTGCAGGCCGATCAGGGGGTAGCCAGCGCGGAAGACTTGATCCGGCTGGGTGGCGCGGCCGGCCTGGATGAAACGGCGCTGCGCAGCTGCTACGAGTCCGGCGCGCATGTGGCGACTGTTCGCTACGATCACGACCGCGGCGCGGCGCTGGGCATACGCAGCACGCCTGCTTTCGTCATCGGCGGCCGTCCGCTCGACGGCGCCAACCCGGACTCTCTGCGAGCGGCGCTGCAAGCTGAGCTGGACAAGCTGAATGGCTAAGCTGTAGCAAAAGTCCCTCCCGGCAGATTCGGCTGAGGACAGGACAGGTTTTGATAGTCACCGCCGACTGGTTTTACCCCACCCCCGGCCCCTACCCCGCCATCTCTATGGCGGGCATCCGACGAGTCAGGGAGGGGGAGCGCGTTGAAA
>CAZWCV010000075.1:0-18779 GCA_964632725.1 uncultured Anaerolineaceae bacterium | reverse complement strand
TATGAAGAGGGGCATTAGACAGAATCAGAGTCCACCTAAACGGGTCAAGATCAGGAGGGGGTTTGGGGGAGGGGGTTTGGGGGTCGCGGCGGCCGGGCAATGTAGGCGTCCAGCACATCGGCGTATTCATCCGCGTCCAGGGGCAGCGAGACCGTCGCGCCTTTGTGCGCTGACAGAATGATGGCGTTGTTCAGAATCACCGAGTTCAAGCCCTCTTCCGCCGGCGCGATCAACTCAGCCCCGGTCAGAATGGCATCGGCGAAATTCTCGATGACCCATTCGTGCTGGTTGGTCCGGCGCTCCTCGAAGGGAATCAACTCGCGGCTGACGGACAGTTTGTCGCCTTTCCCCGCCTCGCGAATGTGCTGGCTGGATGAGCGTTCATTCCTGTAAAGCACCAGTTCATCGTCTTCGAAAACCAGCTTGCCGCAATCGCCGGCGATTTCAAGCCGATTCGTGCCGGGCGATTCGCCGGTAGAAGCGATGAAATGGCCCACCATACCGTTGTCGTATTCGAAGTAAGCCGTCACCTCGTCTTCGACTTCGATGCGGTGATGTTTGCCGAAGCTGACCTGGCCGTTGACGCGCGCCGGCATGCCCACCAGCCACTGGTATAGATCAAGATTGTGCGGGCACTGGTTCATCAGCACGCCGCCGCCTTCGCTGCCCCATTTGCCGCGCCAGGTCCGGCTGTCGAAGTAATGCTGTGTGCGAAACCAGTCGGTGATGATCCAACTGCAGCGCATCAGCGAGCCCAGCGCGCCGCTCTCGATGATGGACTTGACCACCCGCCACTGGCCCCAGGTGCGCTGCATGAACATGGCGGCGAAGACAAGCTCGGGATTGTCGCGTTTGGCGGCTCCCGCGCCATCAAGCAGGCGCTGCGCCTCCCGCAGGTGCACGGCGATCGGCTTCTCCACCAGGACATGCAAGCCGCGCTCAAAAGCCTGCAGGCACATATCGGGATGATCGAAGTGCGGCGTGGCGATGATGACCGCGTCCAGGTCAGCCGCCGCCAGCATCTGCGCGTAGTCGGTGTAGCGGGGGATATCGGGATAGGCGTCGGCTCCCAGCAACTCGAAACGCCGGTCGCAGATGGCGCTCAATTCCGTGTTGGGCAGAGCGATGACATGGTCGACATGATCCGTGCCGATGCTGCCGATGCCGACGATGCCGATCTTGACTTTACCTTGGGTCATTTGCTGTCCTCGCTGCCTGCTGGCGAATTGGCGACACAAACGCGCTGATTATAGCGCAAGCGGCGAGCGCGCGTATGGACGAACAATTTCAGAAACGAAATGTTTGCAGGGGCGCCCCCGGCGGCTCGCCCCTGCCACCTGGAGGCTGAGCGCGGCCGCCTAGCCCTTCACCGCGCCGAAAGTCAAGCCGCGTACGATAAAGCGCTGCACCATCAAGGACAAGATGACAGGCACGGTGACGGCGATCAGCATGCGGGTGGTGACGAAGCCGAAGTCAATGCCGCGCACAGTATCCGAGCCGGCCACCAGCATGGGATAAGGCTTCCAGTTGCGATTGGCCAGGACGCTGGCGAAGAGGAATTCGTTCCAGGCAAAGGCGAAGCAGATCAGCGTTGATGCGACCAGGGCCGGTTTCGCCAGCGGCAGCGCGATGCGCAAGAAGGTCGTGAATTCGCTGGCGCCGTCGACCAAGGCAATTGGCAGGTCGTATAAGTGCGGCTCAGTGACAGCACCAATCACATCTGCACACGGGCGTCCGACATTGGCATATCCAGTCGCGGATCTATGATATTCCGGCAATACGGGCGGTACCCGCTCTTCTGGCCTTTGAAAACACGACAAAGGAAATGCGGTGGGTCAGGCTCGCCGCTAGATAGCATTGGTGGCACTCGGACTTGGCTTATCAGCAGCCTCGACGACTTATCTCTGTCCAATCCTGAACAATCTGGTTGTACTGCCGGGTCTGTTCGCGGGTGCAACTGTTGGTGCACGTGTATTGCTGCAGTCGCCGCTCATACCTTACGATTGCGCATACGGGGCCATCATGAACGGTTCTCTCGTCATAGACTGACCAAACGCCAGACGACGCACTGCAGTTCTCGCGTGGCTGACAGGCCGGCTTCGGCGTATTCGTAGCCGGTGGCGGCGGGTCAGTATCGCGCGGCGGCGGGTCAGTGTCGCGTGGGCGCGGCGTAGACGTCGGCGTTACAGGCGTCGCTGTGGGCGTGTCCGTCGGCGTTACAGGAGTCGCTGTGGGCGTGCTGGTAGGTGTAGCCGTCGGTTTCACCAGCGACACTTGCAGCGTAGCCGTGCCCCCTTGCCATTCGTAGGCGCTGCCATCGCCCACGCTCGTGACCGTTATTTCGTAGCTGCCATAATTGCCAGCGGTCGCGAAGGTGAATTGTGTCTCGTCCGGGTAAGAACTGTTCCAGCTGCCGCCCGCATATTTCACGCGCACGTGGTACGCAATCGCCCCCGTCACGGCGTCCCAGGCTATCGTCAAATCGCCGGTCCGCCGCAGATTGGTGGGCGCCGCTAACTTCTGCGGCGTTGCCGTCGGTGTCGGCGTGGCTGTCGGCGGCAGAGGAGTAGCGGTTGCAGTCGCCGTTGGGGTGTCCGTCGGCGTCACTGGCGTAGCCGTTGGCGTATCAGTCGGTGTTACGGGTGTCGCCGTTGACGTGTCAGTCGGCGTTACGGGTGTCGCCGTTGGCGTGGCCGTAGGCGTCACAGGCGTAGCCGTTGACGTGTCAGTCGGCGTTACAGGTGTAGCCGTTGCTGTCGCCGTTGGCGTGTCGGTCGGCGGAATCGGTGTCTCGGTTGCTGTCGCCGGAACCGGCGTATCAGTCGACAGCGAACATATCGCCTTATGCGTAAAATCGACTGTCGCCAGATACTTTAGAGTGATCGCAAATGCGATCGCCCGGCCCTCGAAGGTCTTCCCGCATTCTTCCGGCAATACGCGGAGGCTGAACCTGCCATCCTCACTCTCCCTGTAACCGAAGACCGGCTCCTCGACATCCGGATGATCCATCCAGCCAACCGCCTGATACGCCACCGCGCTATTTTGCAGCGTGAATGTGCAGCGGAATCCATTCTCGCCGGCGATGACCTCATTCTCGCAACTCACCGAGCCTGATGGCGCGACCGTGGCCGTGGCCATTGCCGCGCCTGCCTGCGTCGCGCAGCTGGGAACTGCCGCCACGCCCACCAGCCAGGGCCCGCAAGTCGCGCCCCAGCAATTGGCAGGGTCAGCACTCAGACAGGTCTGCCGACAGCGACGAAACTCCTGGCGATCCGCGCAGCTCTTTGCTTCGTACACCGAGCGATTCTGATAATAGCTGCTGCGATAAGAGGCGGAGGGCGTGTCCGTCGCCAGCGCCTCGGCGGGCGTTGGCGCGGGCGCGTATGAATACGCCCATTCGCTCCAGTCTCCAGCACGCGTGGCGTAGTCGCCTGCAGCGTAGATCGCGCGGACACGCACTCGCCAATTATAGCTCCGGTCAAAGAAACGAATTTTCCCGGAGACGGCGTCCTTGCCGGCCCGTTCCCACCGATAATTTCGGAAGCTCGAAGTTTCGCTCCTGTCGACATCAATGGTAAAACTCCGGATTTCGCCGGCTGGTTTGTCCCAGGCGAAGGCTCCGGCGTTATCTGTGAAGCGAACATTTTCGACGGCCGGGAATCTGGAGTCTTGCGCGGCTGCCGGCGCAGATACCAAAACGAGTACGATGAATGCGAGCAAGAGCTTGACGAGTTTCATGATTGCTCCATGAGTGCAGAGTATTACAACTGTATAAACACGCTTGTAAAGAGCCTTTGTGGTTAATCAGTGTCGAACTGTACTACATGAACGGTGATGTGCAAAAATTAATATTTTCAAGGATGAAGGACTCGGAGAGACAGCCATGGATATAAAGTCCGCGTTAGCGTATATCGGCGTTTCCGCAACGACTCGCAGCGAGCCTGAGAAGCAGAAATCCAAGCATTTAGGCTACCACCGGTCCATGCCAGTCGAAGCGCTTCATTCTGGATGTTTGAAGCCGCGACAATCGATCGCAAGTTTGCCCTTGATGCGGTTGCACTCCGCGCAGAGCAGCTGCAAATTGTCAACATGCGAGCGGCCGCCTTTGGCGATGGGTACGATATGATCCAGCACCAGCGCGTCGCCGGCGCCGCAATTGGCGCAGCATTCGCCTTTTTCGGCTCGCAGGCGTTCAAACCAGTCCTTATAGTTGGCGCGCAGCAGTTGCCGTTCGCGCCGCTTGAGCTGTGGCGGCGTCCCCCGCTTGTACGCGCTGGATCGCTCCAGCCGCTCGCAGGAACGTCCGCCGCGCGCCATGAAGCGAGCCAGGTCGCTTTCGGGCCGGTGACATTGGCAGCGGCGTGTGAGCCGGCCGCAATAGGCGCAGTACATAGGTTCTCTTCTGTAGTTAAGCACAGGCAAACGCTGCAAGATCGACGGCTGCTGCTACGATCATGCTAAAGGGAAGTTTAACCACAGAGACCACCGTGAGCACAGAGACAAGCCATGAAAATAGAGAGGCGCCAACCGCTCAACATCTCCACATCATTGTTCGGCGACAGATTACGATCAATTTCTCACACTGTTGAAGACAAGGAGCGCCAAGCCCTTTCAAAACCAATCTTTGTGTCTTTGTGTCTTTGTGGTGAAAAAACCGTTTCGGGCCCGGAGTCAGGCTTTGCAGCCGGCAGGCTTTCGGCTAGAGTGTAGTCTCAACCGAAACCAAGCGAGCTCGTCCCATGCGTCCCAAAGCGCTGATCGCCTCCTTTCTTGAGCCCGAGCACATTGAGCGTATCCGCGCTGAGGCGCCGGCGGTGGAAGTCGTTTATCGTCCCGATCTGATCGGCGCGCCGCGTTTCCGGGCCGACCACACCGCGCCCGTTGAACGGACGCCGCAGCAGGAAGCCGAGTGGCGCGAATTGCTGGCGCAGGCGGAGATTCTCTTCGACTTCGACGGGACGCACCGCGAAGATCTGCCGGCGCTCGCGCCCAGGCTACAGTGGATTCAGGCCACCAGCGCGGGCATCGGCCAGGCGGTCAAGCGTTATGGCTACGACAAGGCAGGTTGGCGCTTCACCACCGCCAGCGGCGTACACGCGCGCCCACTGGCCGAATTCTGCCTGATGGTGATGCTGATGTTCATCAAGAGTTACCCGGTGATGGACGCTCAAAAACGCGCCCGCCACTGGCAGCGCTTCAACAATACCGAGCTGCGCGGGCTGACCGTCGGCATCGTCGGCCTGGGGCGCATCGGGCGCGATATCGCGCATGTCTGCCACAACTTTGGTATGCGCGTTTTGGCCTGCCGCCGCAGCCGGACCGATCCGCCTCCAACCGTCGCCGCCCAATTCGCGCCCGACCAGCTGAATGAGTTGCTGCCGCATGCCGACTTTCTGGTGCTCTGCGCGCCACATACGCCGGAGACCGATGGCTTGCTCAGCGCCGAGCGCATCCGCCTGATGAAGGCCGGCGCCGTCCTGATCAACATCGCTCGCGGCGCGCTGGTCGATCATGCCGCGCTGAAGCTGGCGCTGCGCGAGGGGCATTTGGGCGGGGCCGCGCTGGACGTCACCGACCCGGAACCGCTGCCGGCGGATGACCCGCTCTGGGACATGCCCAACGTAATCATCAGCCACCATTCCGCCAGCACGGCCGATACCGAAAATGGCAAGCTGACCGAGCTCTTCATCCGCAACTTGCGTCGCTATCTGAACGACGAGCCGCTGGAAAACCTGCTGGATATCGAGCGGATGTATTAGCAGAGCGCCATCGAATCGGCAAGGTACACCGGCTCGCCGGCGATCAAGGTCGCCTGCACGCCCCGCTTCTCGTCCCAGATGACGATGTCGGCGTCGGCGCCGACTTGCAGCGAACCCTTGCGCGGATACAGGCCGATGGCCCGCGCCGGCGCGCGTGTGACAGTGGACAGCGCTTCCGCCAGCGTAAGATCGCAGAAGCTCATCATATTGCGCAGCGCCTGCGACATGGTGAGCGTGCTGCCGGCCAGGCTGCCGTGACGATCGCGCGCGATGCCGTCCCGCACGACCACCGCCACTTCTCCCATGCCGAATTCGCCATCGGCCCGGCCGGCCGCGCGCATGGCGTCGGTGATGGCCAGCACGCGCTCAACGCCGACCAGCTTGACCAGCATTCTCACTACCGCCGGATGCACATGGACGCCGTCGGGGATGATCTCGAAGTTGACCGCCGGATGCTCGCTGGCGGCCACGAAGATGCCCGGCTGCCGATGATGGATGCCCGCCATGCCGTTAAAGGTATGCGTGATATGCCGCAAGCCGGCGGCGATGAATTCCCGGGTCTCGTCATAACTCGCGCCACTATGCCCCATCGACGCGGTTATGCCGCGCTCAACCGCAGCCCGCAGCATTTCGCGGCCGCCGTCCAGCTCGGGCGCCAGCGTCACCAGCTTGATCAGACCCGAATCCAGCCAGGGCAAGTACTCTTCCGGCTGCGGCGCGCGCAAATGCTCTGCCGGCTGGGAGCCGCGGAAAGCGGGATTGAGGTAGGGCCCCTCGAGGTGCACGCCGATGACGGGAGTGTTTGGTCGCTCAGCAAATTCTCGCATCGCCTCAAGCGCCGACTCGATTCGTTCGCGCGAGTCCGCCATGGTCGTGCCCAGGAAGCTGGTCACGCCTTGCCGCGCGACAAAGTCGCAGAGTCCTTGCAGCGCCGCCGCCGACGCGTCCATCACATCAAAGCCGCCGCTGCCGTGAACGTGCAGGTCGACGAAGCCGGGCAAGACAAAGCGCCCGCCCGCGTCCAGGCGCCGGTCGCCCGGCCGGGCGATGACTTCCTCAGCCGGGCACAAGCCGCCAATGCGCCCGTCGCTGGCGATCAGCGCGTGACCGTCGATAAAGCGACTACCCTGCCATATATTGCTGTTTACAATTACTGTGCGCGTCATTGTCCGACATCTTCTATTGTTCACGCCCTGAATTGGCGTATTATTCTCGCTATGATCTGATGTATGCCCGAGCATTTTAGCCCAGATTTTTGCAGTACTGCATACCAGACGCAATGCACAGTGTTCAGGTGAAGGCAATGTTTGGACGAAAAATCGCCGTTCAGTCAAAGGAACTGCTCGAGTATCTGGCGCAAACGCAATCCGAAGAGCGCAGGCGGATCGCCGATCAATTGGCTGCGACCGACGAAAAGAACGCCGCGCTGGAATCCACAAAGAGCGAATTGGAGCGGCTCCTGACGGACGCGCTTGATCGGGATTCCTTCATCGACCTGGATGGCTTGAAAAGGTCGCCCGTCATTCCCGCTTTTGCCTGGGACAAACCCAGGCGCCATAATTATCTTCCAAGACCGCTTTCCGGAATTGAGTCGCTGCTGCCGTGGAAGAGAAGCGCCTACCGCGACCAATATGAGGCGGCCGAAGCCAAATTCAAGAAGGACCGTCGCGACCATGCGGAAGCGCTAATTGAACATCAGGCGCTGGTTGATCGGGAGCAGGCGGAAGTCGCAGCGCACAATGAAAATGTCGAGCTATACAAGCAGGAATTCTCCGCCGGGGAAACGAATGCCGTCGTAAACTACTTCGAGTTGGTCCTCGAGAACAGCGTTTACCCGACCGCCTTCCCCAAAAAAGCGCAGGTCGCGTTTGCCGTTGAGACGAAAGCGTTGCGGGTCGACTTCTCCATGCCGCAGCCGGATGTCATTCCTGAAACAAGCAGCTATATCTATGACGAAACGCGTGACGAGATAAGCCCGAAGGCCTTGTCGCGGAAGCAGCGCCGGCGACTGTATTCATCGATGCTGGCGCAAATCAGCCTGCGCTCCATTTATGAGGTGTTCAAAGCGGACCGAACGGAGAAAGTTGATCGCATTGAGTTTGGCGGCTATGTCGACGGGACAAATCCCGGCACCGGCCAGCCGGGGCGCTTCTGTCTGGTCGCCCTAAACGTCACACGACAGCAATACGACAGCCTGGACTTGCGGCGGGTTGAGCCCTTGTCTTGTCTCAAAGGCTTGAACGCCCGTCTTTCCAGCAGACCCGATCAGCTCTTGGCCGTTCCGCTCATAACGCTGGACGACTCGCGGGCCGCCACAGTCTCGAATGCAGCCGAGCTTCCTTACCCGACACAACGAATTAGCGAACTTGAGAGCGCGAATCAAACCCAGAGCGATGAAATCATAGCCTTGGAGCGTAAACTAACGGCGCGCCGAGACAAGAATGCCGAGCTCGCATCCACGCTGCGAAACAAGCAAGCAATCATCGCGGAGCTAGAAGGAAGGTTGGAGTCGCAACGAGACCGAATCGCGGAGCTAGTACCCGAACTGCGAGACGAGCAGAAACGCGGGACGGAATTGCAGGTCGAAATCCAAAGGCAAAAGGACTATATCGCCGAACTGGAGAGCAGGCTGGAAGCGCGCGCTGATGACAATGTCGCGTACGAAAGCGAATCGGCCAAAGCGCCGGACGACACGCAGCCCGCAGCCGCCATTACCGACATCACTTCCGGGAGTGAATTCTCGGAAGAGGAGATATTTGCGCCGATAACGAGCGAAACGCCCGACGATGGCGCTGGCGGCGCCGCCATCCCGCCGCGCGAGCCGGAGCGTCAAACCAGCAAGGATGCAGCGCAGACTCCTGCACTCCTCGAGATCATGTCTGTCTTTGCCGAAGCTCAAGGCAGGTATGTCGATTACATAGTTAGGGGCCTTTCCAAAGAGCAAGTCAATCGTCTGGTTCGGGAAGGCAGGTTGGAGCGCCACCGACTCGACGCCCATAAACTGCGCGCGACCCTGGCGGGAAACAGATGGTACAGACAGCAATCAAACCATCAGGACCAGCCCGCGTCCGAGACTCCTGTTCCCCAAGTCACAGTCGAGGCGGAAAAGACAATATCGCTTGGTGAACTGCTGCGCGACCAAGCCGGTTCCCCGGCCGCCGCCGACGGTCAGCCGAAACAGACGGCGCGGACGGACAGTAGAGCCGCCGAATTATTGCAGCAATCCGCAGCAAGCTCCGCCGATATATTGACCGATGTAAACGAGCTGGTTAGCTGCATTGACCAGTTAGGACGAGATGAAGCGAAATTGCTGACACTGATGAGGCAAGGCAACTGGGCATGTTCGGAAGCGCGCATTCAATCCGCTTTCCCCGGACAATTCATCAGTTCAATTATTCTTGACATCAATGAATACGTTTACGAAGCAATTGAAGACCACATAATCGAGGAAGCCGGCGACCTGCTTGTCGTTGATGAAGACTACCGCCATGCGCTTGAACAAGCGCTGAAGCTGACTGACAATCAATACATCAATCCCGAAAGAGGCAATGAATGACCAATAGAATCCCGAAGCGCCGAAAAGTCTCGCAGGCGATTTTGCAATCACTGGCGGCTGGCGTCGTCCCGCGAGTTGGACTGGAACACATCGCTGTCGGGCGCGACAGTGAATTGCTAGCCTTCGAACAAGACCAGGAAATCATCGCCGAAGGCGGGGCCAGCTTCCGCCTCATTGTCGGGCGCTATGGCTCCGGCAAGAGTTTTGTGCTGCAAATGCTGCGCAATGCCGCTATGAGAAACAGGTTCGTCGTCGCTGATGCCGACTTCAGCCCGCAACGGCGCCTGACCGGATCCAAGGGCGAGGGGCTCGCCCTCTATCGCGAGCTGCTGAACAACATGGCGATCCGCACCCTGCCCAACGGTAACGCCTTCGCGCCCCTGCTGGAAAAATGGATAGACGATATTCAGAGAAAAGTGCTGCGAGACGGCAGCGAGCCAAACTCCCTCGACTTCGACCGCAAAGTCGCCGGGCGGATTCATCACGTCATCGGCGAAATGGAAGTCATGGTGCACGGATACGATTTTGGCGAAGTGCTGAACGCCTATTGGCGCGGACACAGAAGCGGCGACGATGAGCTGAAACAGGCCGCCCTGCGCTGGATGCGGGGCGAGTTCCACACCAAAACCGAGGCCAGGCGGGCGCTGCGCGGTAACGTCCGCGTCATGATTGACGACAGCACCTGGTACGACAATATCAAGCTCCTGGCCTATTTCGTCCGCCAGATTGGCTACCGCGGCTTGATCATCTGCATGGACGAAGCGGCCTACCTGGCGCGCGTATCGCACCGAGGCTCGCGATCAAACAATTACGAGCGGCTGCTGAACATCCTCAACGACACCTTGCAGGGGCAAGCCGAGCATTTAGGCGTGTATTTGGGCGCCACGCCGGATATGGTCGAGGACCGACGCCGCGGCCTCTTCAGCTACGAGGCCCTGCAAACCCGATTGGAGGAAAGCCGCTTCGCCAGGCAAGGCCTGCGGGATCTGTCCGCGCCCACTGTCCGCCTGGACCCCCTCAGCAACGAGCAGATTTTCCTACTGCTTGAAACAATCCGCGACATTCACGCCTGGCACAATAAATACGACTCTCCACTAAGCGAAAGCCAATTGCGCGCCTTTGTGGAAGAAGAACAGCGGCGCATCGGCGCCGACAGACTGCTGACGCCGCGCGAGGTTTTGCGCGATTATGTCTCGCTGCTGAACCTCTTGCAGCAAAATCCGCGAGAATCCTTTGAGTCCATCCTGGGCATGGTTGATTTCACGACCGGGGTTTTCAATGACCCCGACATGATAGACTCCCCCTACGCCAGCTTCCAAATCTGATGAGAGGCAATCCCTTCTACAGGCTCGCGCCCTTCATTCAGGAATACATCTACCGCAACAAATGGGAGGGGTTGCACGATATTCAGGCGGAGGCGATTGGCGCCATTCTCGATACGCCGCATCACATTCTGATCTCCAGCGCTACCGCCACCGGCAAGACCGAAGCCGCGCTGCTGCCCATAATCACCGACCTGCATAATAACCCGCCGGCGACCATTGGCGCGCTCTATATCGGGCCCCTGAAGGCGCTCATCAATGACCAGTTTGAACGCCTGGCTGACTTGCTGGAACATACCGATATTCCAGTGCAGAGCTGGCATGGCGATGTCGCGCAATCAAAGAAAACGCGTTTTCTGCGGCGGGCGCGCGGCATCCTGCAAATCACGCCGGAATCGCTGGAAGCCATGCTGATCAACCGGCAGCACAGCCTCAAGCGACTCTTCCAGGATACGCGCTATATCATCATCGATGAGATTCACGCCTTCATCACTTCGGACCGGGGGCGGCAGGTGATATGCCAGTTAGAAAGGCTGGCGCGTTACCAGCGCCGCCCGGCGCGCCGGATCGGGCTGTCGGCCACAATTGGCGATCCGCAATTGACAATGGCCTGGCTGCGAGGCGACTCCAAAACCGAGGTGCGCCTGATCGCCAGCAAAAAGACTTCCGCAGCAGAAATTGGGCTGGCTTATTTCCGGCTGCCGGCGACGAGCAATCAAGTGAAGAAACAAGCCTGTCGCGATGAAACTGCGCTCGAAGCGCGCAAGCAAAAGAAGAAGAACATAATCAAACCAACACGAAAACCAAGAGCCGACACTGAGTATTATGAGCATTTTCACAGAATGACACAGCGCGTGCCCAAGACCCTCATCTTCGCCAACGCTCGGGCCGACGCCGAAGAAATCATCGTGAAGCTGCGGCAAGTATCGGAGCGAAGCGGGCAGCCCAGCATGTACCACGTGCATCACGGAAGCATCTCCGCGCCGCTGCGTGAAGCCGCCGAGGCGGCGATGAAAGACAAGAACCAGCCGGCCTGTACAGCCGCCACTGTAACGCTGGAACTGGGTATTGATTTGGGACTGCTGGATCAGGTGATACAAGTCAACTCGACGCACTCTGTATCCAGTTTTGTGCAACGGCTGGGGCGCTCCGGGCGGCGCGGCGGCCCCTCCCGCATGTTCTTCTACTCTACCGAAGCTCAGAGACAAGCCCGGCACATCGGCGACGAGCTGCCCTGGAATCTCCTGCAAACCATCGCCATCATTCAGCTATACGCCGAAGAAAAATGGATTGAACCGCCCGACATCCCGCAGCTGCCCTTGAGCCTGCTCTATCACCAGACGCTGAGCATCGTCAAATCACACAGCGAAATATCACCGCCTCGACTTGCCGAGCGGGTGCTCACGCTGTCGCCATTCAAGGCGATGACTCCAGACCATTTTCGCGGTCTGCTGCGCCACTTGCTGAAAATCGAGCATCTGGAACAGACCGAGCAAGGTCACTTGATCATCGGTGTAAACGCCGAGAGAATGGTCAACGATTTTCGCTTCTACGCTGTCTTTGAAGACAATACCGAATATCGGGTTCGCGACAAATCTCAGGAGATCGGCACGATTGCCGGCGCGCCGAATCCGGATGACACGATTCGCCTGGCGGGTTATGTCTGGCGTGTTCTGAGGATTTACGAAGACGAGCAACTCATAGAAGTGGAACGGGTGCGAGGGCAATCCGCAACTTACTGGAATAACATGCAGAGCTCAGCGCTGCACACGCGCATACTGCTGAAAATCCGCGATATTCTCTTGTCGGCGGAAGACTTTCCCTATCTGCTGGAACCGGCCCGGCAGCGCTTGCAGACCGCCCGCGCCTCTGCCCGGAGCAGCCGTTTGAGCGTTGCGTCCATTCTGCCGCTGGCGCCGAATCGCTATCTGACCTTTCCCTGGTGCGGCGCGCGGCAATTCGACACGCAAATTGCCCTGCTCGAATATGCTGGCTTTAGCCCAACACGGATTTGCTGGCCGTATTATTATGAGCTGGAATGCGACGCGAAAAATGCGGCGGAACTCAAGCATAAGCTGGAATCAGTCGGCGCGGCTGCGCCAGGCGCCATGGCATTGTCCGAGCGGTTCAGCGCTGTTCACAATCCGGGCAAGTATGACCGCTTTATCCCAACTGACCTCTTGCGCGAGGCATTCGCTAAAGATATCCTGGACATCCCCGGCGCGATCGAAAGTTTGAACAGACTATGACAGTAGGTCAACACACGCTGCTGGAAATCCAGAGTCAGCCGGAAGTATGGACGGAAGCGCTGGCCGCCTTCGATCCCGGGCGTCAGCACCTGCAATCCTTGCTGGAAACCGGCGCGTTCGATCAAGTCATCGTCACCGGCTGCGGCTCAACCTATTATTTAGCGCTGACCGCCGCGCGCCTGCTGCGCCAGGCCGGCTGTCACGCCCTCGCCTGCCCGGCATCGGAGCTGCTGCTGCATCGAAAGTCGATTAGTCTGCCCGGCCATCGCTATCTGCTTCTGAGCGTTTCGCGCTCCGGCAGCACCACTGAAACCGTTCGCGCTCAAGAGCGGTTCAGAGCGAATCACGGCGGACCCATCGTCACGATAACCTGCGACGCCGGCAGTCCGCTGGCGGGTTCAGCCGATTTCGCGCTCGCCATCGACGCCGCGCAAGAGCGGAGCGTGGCGCAGACGCGCTCCTTCAGCAGCATGTTGCTTGTTTTGCAGCAGCTTGCCGCCCTAGTCGCCGGCCATGACCTCGCCGCCAGTCGTCCGCTGCCCGACTTCTGCCGCCACCTGCTTAATCGCTATGGCGGCCTGGCGCAATCGCTGGGCGAGAATAGCGCCATAAGCAAGTTTTTCTTCCTGGGCTCGGACGCGCTCTACGGCATCGCCTGCGAAGCCATGCTCAAGATGAAAGAGATGTCGCTGTCGTACAGCGAGGCTTATCACACGCTGGAGTTCCGTCACGGACCCATGTCGATGGTCGGCGAAGACAGCCTCGTCATCGGCCTGATCTCGCCGGACGCCGCCCGGCACGAGCAGCGCGTGCTGCAAGAAATGGCCGAGCTGGGCGCGACTGTGCTGGCTATTGGGCAGGAGCTCGGGCCGCATCAGCATCAAGTCGCCTTGCCGGCGGACTTGCCAGCTTGGTGCGCGCCAGTCTTATACCTGCCGATTCTGCAATTGCTGGCGTACCGGCGCGCCATCTTCAACGGCTGCGATCCTGACAATCCACAGCAGCTCACAGCGGTGGTAGCGCTGGACAACATTTGACATATCAATTAGAAAAGGACACTGAACTATGGCCGAAATCACACTTTTTCCGCAGCCGCGCCAACTCGAACTTAAGACCGGCAGCTTCACGCTCAACCGACACACGCGCGTCTTCGCCGCGGACAGCGCCCTTGGCGAATTGCTGGCCGATTATCTGCGGCCCGCCACCGGCTTCGGATTGCCCGTGCATCCGCTGGATGACGACGTACTAGCCGACGTGCAAAACACCATTTTGCTCGCCCCGGCGGCCGACGACTCCCCCGAAGGTTACCGGCTGGAGATTGAGCCGGGCCGGGCTATACTGTCCGCTGCGCAGCCGGCCGGGTTTCTACACGGTATGCAGACCATTCGTCAGCTGCTGCCGCAGCAAATCCTTTCCAGCGAGGCGGTCTCGGGCGTCGATTGGACGCTGCCTTGTCTGCTTATCAGCGACAGTCCCGCCTTCGGCTGGCGCGGCCTGCACCTCGATGTCTGCCGCCACATGTTCCCGCTGGCTTTCATCAAGAAATTCATCGACCTGCTAGCCTTCTACAAATACAACATCTTTCATTGGCACCTGACCGAAGACCAGGGCTGGCGCATCGAAATCAAGAAGTACCCCCGCTTGACCGAGGTCGGCTCTCAGCGCGCTGAAACTGTCGTCGCGGGAACCTGGGACCAATACGATGGCGTGCCGCATGGCGGCTTTTACACGCAAGACGAAGTCCGTGAAGTCGTTGCCTACGCCGCCGAGCGCGGCGTCACCGTCGTGCCCGAGATTGAATTGCCCGGGCATGCTGTGGCCGCGCTGGCCGCCTACCCGCAATTTGGCTGCGCCGGCGCGGGCTACCAGGTGCGCAAGACCTGGGGCATCGCCGAAGACATCTTCTGCGCCGGCAAGGATGAGGTCTTCACCTTCTTGAAAGACGTATTGAGCGAAGTGCTCGAGCTCTTCCCCTCCAGGTACATTCACATCGGCGGCGACGAAGCGCCCAAGGCGCGCTGGCAAGCCTGCCCGGCTTGTCAAGATCGCATCAGAATCGAAGGCCTGGCCGATGAGCATGAACTGCAAAGCTGGTTCATCCGCCAGATCGAAGCCTGGCTCAACGATCGCGGCCGCAATCTGGTCGGCTGGGACGAGATTCTCGAGGGCGGGCTGGCGCCCAACGCCACCGTGATGAGCTGGCGCGGCAGCGACGGCGGCATCGCCGCGGCCAATGCCGGCCACGACGTGGTCATGACGCCAAATACCTACTGCTACCTGGACTATTACCAGTCCGAAGACACCGACAGCGAACCCTGGGCGATTCCGGCCATCCTGCCGCTGAAGCAAGTCTGGCAGTACGAGGTCATTCCGGAGCAGATCGCAGCCGACAAGCGCCATCACATCCTGGGCGGGCAAGGCAATATCTGGACCGAGTACATGCCGCATTCCAACCATGTCGAATACATGGTGTTCCCGCGCGCCATCGCCATCGCCGATGTGCTTTGGCATCATCCTGACGAGCGCGATTACGACGCCCTGGTCGCCCGGCTGGCGCGCCATCTGCCCGCGCTGGATGTCATGGGCGTCAACTACCGTCCGCTCGACGACTGACCGTCCGCAACGAGGCGCGCCATGTACCTGAAAGACGAAATCGCTCAACAGCCAGCCGTCATCGAGCGCTTGCTCAGCGAAGGACGCGCCGACACGGAAGCGGCAGCCGCCGCCATCAACGAATTCGACCCGCCCTACGTCTGCATCGCGGCGCGCGGCACATCGGATCATGCCGCCATTTTTGCGCAGTACTTGTTTGGCCAGGCTCTGCGCCTTCCGGTCATGTTGGCGACGCCGTCGCTGCATACGGTCTATGGCCGGCCGGCCGATCTGTCGCGGGCGCTGGTCATCGGCATCAGCCAGTCAGGCAAAGCGGAAGATGTGCGGGCCGTGCTGTCGGATGCGCGGGGCAGTGGCGCGCTGACGCTTTCGATTACCAATTTCGATGATTCGCCGCTGGCTGACGCGGCCCAGCTGCACCTGCCCCTGCGAGCCGAGCGCGAGTTCAGTGTAGCCGCCACCAAGACTTTTACGGCGCAGCTGACCGTCATCGCCATGCTGGCCAGCGCGCTGGCGAACGAGCCGGAGCGCTGGGACGATTTGGCTGCCCTGCCGGGCCTGGCCGAGGAAACACTGAAACGCTCGGAGCGAATCGCCAGCTGGGCCGAGCGTTACCGCTACAGCGACAAGCTGGTCACGCTGGGGCGCGGCTTCAATTACGCCACCGCCCTCGAAATCAGCCTGAAGGTCAAGGAGCTGACCTATATCGCCAGCGCGGGATACAGCGAAGCCGACTTTCGCCACGGTCCGATAGCGGTGATCGACCGCGGGCATCCGGTAATCCTGGTGGCGCCACAGGGCCGAACGCTGGCGGGCATGGTAGACATAACAAGAGATCTCAACGAACGCGGCGCCGAGACGCTAATTATCAGCAACGACGATGACCTTCTGCGCGCCGGCCGGCAGGCGCTGCCCATTCCCGCCGCGCCGGAGTGGCTGAGCCCCATTGTGAGCGTGATGCCCGGCCAAGTCTACGCCATGCGACAGGCGCTGGCTCGTGGTTATGAAGTCGACAAGCCGCGCGGCTTGTCCAAGGTGACGATTACGGAGTAGCAAGGCCGTCGCGAAGTTTCAGGTTTTCGGCAGCAGCAGAGCCGCCAACTGGTTCAGATGGCTGATTCGGTAACTGACTGCGGGCGGATTGGCGTCCAGAAGCGGCGTGGGACAATAGTGGCAGAAGCGGATGCCAGCGCGCCGGCAGCCGTCGCGATCGTGGCTGAGCGAGTCGCCGACATACAGTACCTCATCCGGGTCCAATTCCAGCTGCTCCAGCGCTAGCTGGAAGATACGCGCGTCGGGCTTGGCCACGCCGACTTCGTCGGAGATTAGCAGCGGATGGAAGCGATCGCTCCAGCCGGCCGCCGCCAACCGCCCACGCTGTGAATCGCTATAGCCGTTGGTGATCATGCCCACTCGGAATCGTTTCGCCAGAGTGTCCACCGTTTCCCGCGCGCCCGGATTCAGCGCGTCAGCGGCGCAGAATGCCGCCCAAAAATCCTTCGCGAGCCTCGGCGCTTGCTTCACATCCAGGTCGAAACGCGCCAGAAAATCGCGCCAGCTCAGTTCTACAACTTCCGCGCGCCTGTGCTGCCTGCCGCCGTTCGCCATTTGCGCCGCCCAATAGCCGCTGCTGATCGCCGCGTAGATCTGCGCGAAATCAGCCGGCATCGCCGTCAAGAGCCCGGCGCTGTTTAGCGTGCGCCGCAGCGCGCCAGCCTCGCAGCCGCTCAAGCTGAAGAGCGTATCGTCCAGATCAAACAGAATCGCTTTCAGCGTGAAGGTCGGCATAATCAGCTGTTAAGGCGCTGGCTGGCTCAGCCTGACGGGTCAAGGCCAGCGAGAAAGCCGGCGATGAACCCCTTCTCGCCGTTGTCAAGGCGAATCTCCAACCATTCGCCGGAGTCATCAATGACCCGCAGTTCCCGCCCCATTTCGTAGGCCGTAAGGATGTCGCAATCTGTGGACGGGCAGGCTCGGATGTTGGCGCCGGCGTCGCCGCTGACATAATAGACGCGCACGGTCCGGTTGCGGTCGAGGGCGGCCACCACATCTTCCATCTTGCCGGCGAACCGCTCCAATTCCCATTCAATCTGCGGTTTCAAGGGGTTGTCAACATCGGCCACGTCCAGGAAACGAAACAGGAATAGCGCCACGAAGTCGCCCAGAATCTGATTCATCATCAAGCTGAACTCAACGGCTTCATTGCAATGCGGCAGTTGATCCCACATGGTGTCGCGCAGGTCAAGATAAGTAGCGGCATAATCGGCGAACTCCTCCGGCGTGGTCACCTTCAGGGCCATCGCGCCGCTGTCTTGAAAGCCGACCAGGATGCCCGGAGCGAGAACAGCCAACTGCTCGTCTGAGCAGGCCGCGGCGACATCGTCGAGCGACTGCGTTATCAGGGCGCCGCCGTCGAGGGCAGCCCTCAGCTCTTCGACCAGCGTAGCGGCCCGCGCCTGCCCGCTTTCCATTGGCGCCAACATCCAGCCGCTATCGTCGCCGGCCAGGTTTAAGGCCGCGACGACCACCGCGTCGCCGCTGACCTGGCTCATCAGCCAGCCTATCTCAAAGGCTTCGGCGCAGCGCGGCAATTCGTCGTTCAAGCCCAGGCGCCACTCATACTGCCGCTCGACCAGGAATCGCAGCAGCGCAGTGCTGCGTGTGCGCGCGCCTTGTACCAGCAGCGCGTCATAGCCGGATTCGATCTGCTGCAAGATCTCAAGATCTGCCGCGGAACAGGGCGCGAACACCCCGTCGCTCGCATGCCCCGGCGGCGCCAACAGCAGCAAAGCCAGCAGACAAACTATGAAAGACTTCATGGCGATAGCGCCTCACTCGACTCTCGCTAATCAGCAGGTTTATCCTAACCCAGAACAGCGAGAATCGAAAACGCCAGCCGTTGAAGCGCCGGCAAGCGTGACGATCTGCGGCAAACGCGTTAAGATTGTGTCACTCACCCGTACCTGTAAAAGGAGCGTCCCCATGTCCAGCGAGCGACTAGAGAGATTCCAGCAGATACTGGCTCAACATGCCGATTTGGCCTTCATCCCCATTTCCTCCGATTTGCAGTACCTGACCGGCGTCCCGCGCGACTTTCCCAATTACGGTCATACGATCCACCCGGGCGATTGGCTGGAGGGCGCCTGGATCACGCCGCATCAGGCGCCGGTGCTGCCGCTGCCGCGCATGACGGCCGAGTTCGGCGGGCTCAGCCGGCTGGAGGGTATCGACATCCGCGTGCTGGGCGATTGGGATGTGCCAGCCGAGATGGTCAAGGGCA